>DATKXP010000040.1:0-11535 GCA_035529015.1 Phycisphaerae bacterium
TCTTTTAGGGTTGCCGGGCGGGGGAGGGGGGTCTAATATCGACCGTGCGCCTTGCCGTTGCGTGCGCACTGGGTTGGGTGCGTAGCCGCGACCGAAAGGTCGCGGCTCGATGCCTGGCGCGCGATGCGACATGTTGGGGAGACCTCGATGTCCGACGTGCGGGCCGACGTTCTGGCCATCGGCAGCCTGGCGGCGAACGCCTACTGGAACGAGAAGGCGCCCGTCCGCCGCGAGTACGCCACGGCCACGCTCGTCCGGTCGGACGACGTGGTGCTGGTCGTGGACCCCGGCTGGCCGGCCGAGGCGTTGCGCGCGGCCCTGTACTACCGGGCGGGGCTGGAGCCGGAGGCCGTCACGCACGTGTTTCTGACGCACTTCGACCCGGCCCACTTCGGCGGCATCGGCCTGTTTGAGAACGCGACGTGGCGGATGTACGACGAGGAGATGCGGTGGGCCGAGGCCGAGGCCCCGGCCGGCGACGCGGGACGCGACGTGCTCAAGCGAATCGAAGCGGCGCCGGAGAAGTTTGCCCCGGGGGTGGACCTGTTTCCGACGTTCGGCCACACGCCCGGCCATGCGTCGCTGCTCTTGTACACGCCCATCCAGAGCCTGATCGTCGCGGGCGACGCCGTGCTGACGCGAGACCACTTCGAGCACGGCCGTCTCGGCGGGGACCAGTGGGACCTGGAGAAGGCGAAAGAATCGTTCCAGGACGTGCTCGAGATTGCCGACCTTATCGTGCCGGGCCACGACAACCTGTTCGTGTGCCGCGCGTCCGGAGGGTTGCTGTAGTCGCACTGGCGTTGCGGGAAGGCCGCCCATGCTGAGCGTTTTGTCCGAATTCCCCTGGCACCTGTTGGCCATGGGGCTGCTGCTGGGGGCGTCGGGTTTCTTCTCGGGAGCCGAGACGGCGCTGTTCAACCTCTCGCGGGACCAACTGCGCCGGTTCCGCGATTCGCGAAGTCCTTTCCGCCGGGTCACCGCGCGGCTGATGGACGAGCCGCGCCGCGTGCTGGTCACGGTCCTGTTCGGCAACATGACGGTGAACGTGGCGTTCTTCGTCATGGGCGTGATGCTCATGCACAAGGTCGGCGAGGGACATCCGGAGGTGGCGGGCACGTGGCGGTTCATCATCGGGACGCTCACGCC
Organism: Phycisphaerae bacterium; assembly: GCA_035529015.1. Classification (GTDB taxonomy): domain Bacteria; phylum Planctomycetota; class Phycisphaerae; order FEN-1346; family FEN-1346; genus JAUVZF01. The sequence goes on from DATKXP010000040.1 coordinate 1,150, forward strand.
CCTGCTGGTCATCGTCTTCGGCGAGGTCACGCCCAAGAGCGTGGCGGCGACGATGCCGGGCCGGCTGGCGCCGCTGGCCGGCCTGCCGCTCCTGGCCCTGGGGTACCTGGTGCTCCCGGTTCGCCTGGTGCTGGGCTATGCGATCGTCATGCCGCTGGCGCGTCTGATTACGGGCGGCCGGCGGGATGAGCGCGGCTTCGTCACGACCGAGGAACTCCAGGCCATCGTTGAAGTGGCCGAAAACGAGGGCACCGTCTCCAGTGCCGAGAGCGACATGCTCGCCGACATCCTCGAACTCGGCGAGATGACGGTCCGCGAGGTCATGACGCCGCGCGTTGACATCGTCGGCTGCGACGTGCGCACGCCCACGCGCCAGGTCCTGCCCATCTTCAAACAGTCGATGAAGACCAAGATTCTCGTCTACGAAGGGCGGATGGACAACGTCGCCGGCGCGGTGTACGCGAAGACGGCGTTCCTGAACCCCGAGGTGCCGCTCGCCGACCTCGTCCGGCCGGTCCACTACGTGCCGGAGACCAAGACGGTCGAGAGTTTGCTCAAGACGTTCCGGGCGAGGCGGATTCAGTTCGCCGTGGTGGTGGACGAGTACGGCGGTCTGGCGGGCCTGGTGACGCTGGAAGATTGCCTGGAAGAGATCGTCGGCGAGATCGAAGACGAGACCGATGTTCCCGCCGCCGAGCCCGTCCGGCGGCTTGGACCGTCGCAGTACCTGCTGGCCGGGAACCTCTCGATCCGTAGTTGGGAGGACCTGTTCGGCATGGACCTGCCGGAGGGCGGCGGACGGTGCACGACCGTGGCGGGGTTTGTGACGAGTCTGCTGGAACGGCTGCCCCAGCGCGGCGACACGGCCCGCTGGAGGAATCTCGAGTTCTGTGTGGACGAGGTCCGCCGCCAGCGCGTGACGCGGGTCCGCCTGCGTCTGCTGCCCGGTGACGGCCCGGAGGCGGCGTCTGCCTCATCCGGCGCGGAAGGTGACGCGTGATGATGGACGCGGCGATCGAACTGCTCGACCCGTGGGGCCTGTACCTGCTGGCCCTTGTCGGCCTGGCCGTTGCCGCTTTGGCGAACGGCATGGAGACGGGTCTGTATCGCCTGAACCGGATTCGGCTGCGCCTCAGGAGCGAGCAGGACGACCCGCATGCCAGGACACTGCTGGCGCTGCTGAAGGATCTGCGGGGCATGATCATCGTCTGCCTCATCGGCTACAACGGCGGCGTGTATCTGACGACCGTCGTCGTGACGACGCTCGTGGCGGCGTCGAACTGGGTCGGAACGAACGTCGGCGTCGAGGTGTTGGCAACGGCGATCCTGGCGCCCATCTTCTTCGTCTTCACCGACGTGACGCCCAAGAGCATCTTCGCGGCCGAAGCCGACCGGTGGACGTATCCGCTGGCCCGTCCGATGCGGTGGGCCTATGCGGCACTGCGGGGAATCGGGCTGGTGCCGGTGCTCAAGGGCGTCAGCGACCTGGTCCTGCGGATCGCGAAGGCCTACGGCACCGAGGGCGCCAACCCGTTTACGCCGCGTCAGCGGCTGCGGGCCGTCATCCGGGAGGGCGTGGCCGAGGGCGTCATCACGGGGTACCAGGACGAGTTGGTGGAGAAGGTCCTGGGGCTTCGCGAACAGCCCGTCCGGGGCGTCATGATTCCCTTGAAGAGCGTGGCAGCGGTCCCGGCAAACGTCAGCCGGCAGCGGTTCACCAAGGAACTGGGCCGGCACTCGTACACGCGCCTGCCCGTCTACGAGAAACACCGGGACAACATCATCGGCATCGTTCGGATCAACGACATGCTGGCCGAGGAGAGCGAGGCGTTCGACGTCTCGCGGATCATGAGCCGCCAGGTCGTTACGGTGCCGCCCGAGATGACGGTGAGCGCGGCGATGTTCCGGATGCGCCAAGCCCGTGCGGCCATGGCGGTGGTCCAGGATGCGAAGGGCCGGGCCGTCGGCATCATCACGATCAAGGACCTCGTTGAAGAGATCGTCGGCGAACTGGCCGCATGGTAGTGCGGCAGGACGATCCGAGCCTGCCGATGCGGCAAGCGGCGAATCGCGTGCCGGCGTGTCCGCTTCCCTCTGCCGGCGTTCGCCATCCCACGTGCCCCGCCGTTTTTGCTTTATCCGCCTCCGAGACCGCGCTATAATCACGGCTCTTTGCTCCGAGGAGAGGCTCTGATGTGGACGCGAGGGTCAGCGGGGCTGATGGTCGGCGTGCTGCTTGCGTGGGCGGCGCCGGCGCCCGGGCAACCGGCCGTGCCGGCGAAGGTTGCCGAGACGGCGATCCCGGCGCGGCCGGTTGCCGAGGAGGCGCCTGCCCACGTCTGGGACCTGCCGCCCGAGGCCATGCAGGTGCTGAACCTGACGGGTCTGCAACTGCGCGTGCTCGGCCAGGTGTTCCACCAGTATGCCTACGAGACGCCGCCACCGCCGGCGCCCGATGCGACGTTCGGCGTCAGGGTCCGTCCGACGGTGCCCGGGGGCTTGTACCGGATGGGAACCGGGGGAGACCTGCCGGCCCGGCTCGTGGTGACCGTCCGATCGACCGGCACGCCGTCGGCGATCGGCCTGCGTTATGTGGCCCAGGATTTCTACGGGCGCAACGTGGCGTCCGGAACGGTGCCGCCCGTCTATCCGGACACGTTCGGCGTGGCCACGGCTGACCTGGTTCTCAAAGGCCTCTCAACCTTCGGCTACTACCACGTTCTGGTGACGGCGGCACGCGAGGGGCAAAGCGTCACGGGGGCGTGCGGCATGGCAATCGTGCAGCCGCTGCCCGAAGGTCCCGACCCGAGGAGCCCCTTCGGCCTGGCCACGCCGCCGGGGAAGATGGCGGACGACGTGCCGGCGATCTGCCGCCGTCTGGGCGTCCGACATCTGGCGTTCGACTGGACCGGTGACGCGGCGGCCGTTGACGCTGCCGTCAAGGGGGGGTTGGTGCCGGCGGCCATCGTGCCGTTCGAGATTCCTCAGCATCGCCCGGCCCCGGACGTGTTCAGTTCGGCGATGAGCGATGTGATAGCGCGGCACGTCGAGGCGGTGCCCGACTGGCAGATCGGCCGCCGGCCCGTCTTCGGCCCCGAGGAGTTGGCCGCGTCGGTCGTCTCGTATCGGGAGGTCATTTCGGGCCTGACGGAAGCGGTCCGCCGGCGCGAAACGCCGGCACGGTTGTGGGTGGCCGCCACCCCCGCCGTCCTGGCCGACCTCTTGACGGAAGGCCCCGTCCTGGCGGGCGCCCACGGCGTCAGCCTGTACGTCGATGCGGCTGCGGGCGAGGCAAACCTCCGGAGCGGCGCGTACCAGCGGTCGCTCGATTACGGGATTCAGGTGGCCCGGCGATTGGGCATCGATCGGGCCGTCGTCGGGGGAACCGGTGATGACCCGGCGGCCCACTCGCCGCAACGACAGGCGTGGAAACTCGTGACCCGCCATGCCGTCTCGCTGGCGGCCGGCGCCGAGCGTGTTTACCTCTCGTGGGGGCGCGGGCTGCCCACGCCGGTCTCGTCGGCCGCCGCCTACGCGTGGATGACCCACCTGCTGGACGGGGCGACGTACGAGGGCGATGCGTGGGACACCGTGCCGCTGATCGCGGCGCACGTGTTCTCGGGCCCCGCGCGGCGAGTGGCGGTGGTCTGGTCGTGGGTCGGCGCCGACCCGCAGGCGCCGGACCGGGGCCTGCTGGTCTTTGACGACGGTTTCGGCCTGGAGGCGCTGGACGTGGCCGGTCAGCCCGCAGGCATCTGGAAGGGGAAGCAGTTGATTGTCCCGTTCGGCGAGGCGCCCGTGTACCTGGTCAGCGGCGAACTCGGGGTCGGCCACATGCGCGAGCGTCTCCGCAAGGCCAGGATTCTGGGCGTCCTTCCCGCGACGGTTCGGGTCGAGAGCATTATCCGCGGCGGGATCCCCGGCAAGGCAAACGTGACCCTCTGGGTCCAGAGCCACCGCCCGTACAAGCAAGAGGGAGTGGCGGGACTTCTGCTGCCGGAGGGGTGGCGGGCCGGGCAGAGCAAACGCACGTTCCCGCTCGAACCGGGCCAGGTACGCGAGATTACCTTCGAGTGCGACGTGTCCGAGGAGGCCGGTCGCGGACCCTACCCGATCGAGGCCGTCGCGTCCTTCGACCAGGAGTACGTCCGGTGCAAGCAGAACGTCTGGCCGGCGCAAGCGGTCGAGCGAACGATCGAGGTCGGCCACGGGTTCTCGGACTGGGAGGGCATCGATCCGGTCGTGGTGGAGACGGACGGCGGCGACGTGTGGGCCGAGGTCCGGACGGCCTGGAACAAGGAGTTCTTCTACTTCTCGGCCGCCGTCCGGCGCAAGCGCGGCACGTTCAAGGCGAGCACACACGCTTACCAGGGCGATGCGGTGCAACTGGCGTGGGGCCTTTCCAGGCGGGCCGATGACGACTTCGGGCACCCGACGAAGGACTGGGCCTTGCCGGCGGGTGCGTTTCGCGACACGGATCATCTGATGGCCCTGACGTTCGGGCGGGACGGCGCAGGAGTGGTTCGCCTTCGCGCCCCGCGCGTCGCGCTGCGGACGCACTGGCCGGGCAATCAGGACGCCTGGTACGGTCCGGTGGAGGGGGCGGTGGCCGACATCGCACGCGATCAGGCCATCGGGTACACGCTGTTCGAGGCGGCGATCCCGATGAAGGAACTCGCTCCCCTGAAGGGCGAGCGGGGGCGCGTCTTCCGGTTCGGGTTCCGTATCGGCAACGGCGACGACCGGCCTCTGGAATGGTCGCGTGCGGCGGGCGTGCCCGATTACCTTGCCAACCCGTGCAGTTTCTTCCCCGCGTCGCTGACCGGCGGTCTGCCGTGCCAGACGTGGTGGGCGATGGTCGGCGAGAAGCCCGGCGGGCTTCAGCCGCTGGAGTAGCCTCAGGAAGGAGTCGCGATGCGTCTGGTTCGGTTTCTGGTCGATAACCAGGTCCGATACGGCCTCCTTGAAGGGGACACGGTGCGGGAACTGCTGCGGCCGTTCTACGAAGGGCTTACACCCATGACGGCGGCGCATCCGCTGGCCGACGTCGAGTTGCTTGCCCCGACCCGGCCGTCGAAGATGCTCTGCATCGGCCTGAACTACCGCGACCATGCCGAAGAGATGGGCAAGCCCGTTCCCGATGAGCCGGTCCTGTTCATGAAGCCGACCACCGCGCTGGCCGGACACGGCCGGCCGATCGTGTATCCCAGGATGGCCGGCCGCGTCGATTACGAGGCCGAACTGGCCGTGGTCATCGGCCGGCGCTGTCGGAGCGTGGCGGTGGACGACGCCGACGCGTGTATCCTCGGCTACACCTGCTTCAACGACGTGACGGCCCGCGACCTGCAGTCGAAGGACGGCCAGTGGACCCGCGCGAAGGGATTCGACACCTTCGGCGTGATGGGGCCGTGGATCGAAACCGACCCCGGCGATACAGGCTGCCTGACCGTCACGAGTCGCCTCAACGGCGACCTGCGCCAGCAGTCCACCACGGAGCAGTTCATTTTCAGTTGCTGCGACCTCCTGTCCTGGGCCAGCCGCATCATGACGCTCGAGCCCGGCGACGTCATCGCCACCGGTACGCCCGCCGGCATCGGGCCGATGCGACCGGGCGACACGGTCGAGGTCGAAGTCCAGGGCATCGGCATCCTGAAGAACCCCGTCGTCGCGGAACCGGACAAGGGCGCCAAGGCGGCGAGGGTCCTGTAGAGGGCGCCTTGTGGGCCGACGCGACGGCCGGCCTGTGCGAGGAACTCATGCGACGGCATGCTCAAGTTCGGCGTTACCTGACGGCGTTCGACACAGCCCGCCTGCCCCAGGTGTTTACCGACGTGCTGATCATCGGGAGCGGTGTGGCGGCGCTGCGTGCGGCGATCGAGGCGGCCGGGCCGCTGCACGTGACGGTCCTGACGAAGAGCGACTTGACGGAATCGAACAGTTACTACGCCCAGGGCGGGATTGCGGCCGCCGTCGCGCGCCACGACTCGGTTGGAAGCCACATGGCCGATACCGTGGCCACGGGCTGTGGCCTGTCGGACGAGGCGATCGTCCGGAAGGTGGTCGAAGCGGCGCCCGAGTGTATCCGTGAACTCGTCGATTGGGGCGCGGACTTCGACACGGTCGAGGGCCAGATCAGCGTCGGCCGCGAGGGCGGGCACTCCGCGCCTCGCATTGTCCATGCGCGAGGCGATGAGACCGGCAAGGAGATCACCACCACGCTCCTGGATCGGGCCGTGCGGGCCGACTCGATCGACCTGCGCGACCGGACGTTTGTCGTGGACCTGTTGATGGTGGACGGGGCCGCCGTCGGCGCCCTGGCGTGGCATGCCCAGCGCGGGATGCTGATTGTGCGTGCCCGGCGGACGGTGCTGGCGACCGGCGGCCTGGGCCGCATCTATCGCGAGTCCACGAATCCCGACGTGGCCACGGGCGACGGGCTGGCAATGGCCTACCGTGCGGGGGCGGTCCTGAGCGACCTGGAGTTCGTCCAGTTCCATCCGACCACGCTCTACATCGCCGGTGCCAGCCGCCATCTCATCTCCGAAACGGTCCGGGGCGAGGGCGGCAGACTGGTGGACAAGGCCGGCAGCGCGTTCATGCACGCGTACCACGAGATGGCCGACCTGGCGCCGCGCGACGTCGTCAGCCGCGCTATTCTCGACCACATGCGCCGAACCGGCGCCACGAACGTCTTTCTCGACCTGACCGCGTTCGGGGCGGGCGTGTGCGAACGTTTTCCGGGCATCGCGAAGGCGTGCGCGCAGTTCGACATCGATATCTCCTGCGACCGCATTCCCGTCCGCCCGAGCGCTCACTATATGGTGGGGGGCGTGCGGGTGGACGCGTTGGGGCGCACCAGCCTGCGGCACCTGTACGCCTGCGGTGAGGCATCCTCGACGTGGCTGCATGGAGCGAACCGGCTGGGGTCGAACAGCCTGCTCGAAGGGCTGGTCTACGGCCGCATCGTCGGCTCCCGGATTCTGGAGGATCTGACAGGCGGCGCGTCGGGCGATGACGCGGCGGGCGGAGCGCCCGAACGGGTCCGCAGCGACGTCAGCCGCTCGACGCGCGGCGAGTTGCACCTGCCGGACGTGCGCGAGAGCCTGCGGTCGCTCATGTGGCGGTACGTGGGGATTGTCCGCAACGAGGAGGACCTGACCGAGGCCGACGCCCTTATCGAGTTCTGGCAGAGTTACGTTCTGGACAAGGTGTTCGACCGGCCGAGCGGATGGGAACTTCAGAACACACTGACCATCGGTCGCCTCATGGCCCACGCCGCGGCCCTGCGGACCGAGACGCGCGGCGTCCATTACCGGTCGGACTACCCGGAGCGCGACGATGCACGCTGGGCCAAGCACATCCTGACGGCGCGCGATGCCGAGCCGTGGTTCGAGTGAAACAATTTCGGATTTCGGATTGCGGATTGGCCGGTAAACGGCAACGACAGCAACAGCCTCGTTAGCCGCCGGGCTTGCCCGGCGCGCACGCGCGCAAGGTGCGTTCGAGTGTGCCAACGGGTCGCGCGGTGGGCAATCTTGCCCGGCGCGTCTCCGTGCTAAGCGTTACCGCGAGGGGACCGCCATGCCCGAAGAAATCGAAGCGAAGATCCGGATCGACGATCCCGAGGCGTTTCGCCGCCGGATGGCGGAACGCGCCCGGTCGGCGGGCGAGACCGTCTTCGAGGTCAACCGCCTGTTCGACGATGCCGGCGGGTCGCTGCGCGCGCGAGGCTCGGCGCTGAGGGTGCGGGAGGAGTTCCGGTTGCCGGGCCGTGCGCGGCTGCGGACGATCCTGACGTTCAAGGGTCCGGTGGCGGCCGGGCCCGTGAAACGTCGTCCGGAGTTCGAACTGGCGGTCGAGGCGGCCGAACCGCTCGTCGAGATCCTCGACGCCCTGGGCCTCTCGGAAACCTTCCGTTACGAGAAGCGCCGCACGGCTTTTGCCGGCGGCGCGTGCGAGGTGGTCCTCGACGAGGTGCCGCACGTGGGCTGGTTTGCCGAGGTTGAGGGTCCGACCGAAGAGGCCGTTCTGGCCGAACTGGCCGAACTGGGTCTTGCGGATGCGACATCGATCCGGGCCGGTTACACTCGTCTCCTGCGCGAGCGCCTCGAATCGCTCGGCCGCGACCCGACTCGCGCGGTGTTTGAGGAGTGAGGCGCGGGCCGAACGCGCAAGCCCGACGCAGCCGATGTGAGATCTCCAATCTGAGATCTCAGATTTCAGATCCCACATTTCAGATCTAAGATTCCAGGTTCCAAATCTCACTGATACGACAACGCTACTTGCTGCGCGGCGGGTCCGGAGACCCGCCGCGCGGGAACCGGCGTAGTAGTAGCAGGCGATCCGCGACTCATTCTCGCTGGAAGGGCTTCCAGAACTGCCACCACTTGCGCCGCCCGCGCGCCTTGGCCCGCTCTCTCACGGCCTTCTCGAACGTTTTCTGGTCGAGTGAATCGGCTTGGCGGAGCCGGTCGAGGGGCGGAAGACGGTCGAGCATCGCCTCGAGGGTCGCACGCCGGAACGTCCCGGCTCCCTCGGCGACCTTCCGGCGACTGGCGTCGGACCACAGCGCCGAGGCGGGGGGGCCGTCGTCCTGGGGACGGTAGAACTTCAGCGCCTCTTCCAGACACTGCCGGGCGTCGAGCAGCGACTGGGCCTTCCGGACCGACTCGGTGAGTTGCTCGATGCGCCCGAGGTAGAACTCCGCAAGGTTCATCCACTCGACCACGTCGAGGGCGCGCGACGGCCCGGCCGTCGGGTTGACCTGCCGAATGGGGCCCTTGGATCCGCCGGGCGCGTCGAGATGGAAACGGAACGTCCGCCGCGTGCCGCACGCCGAGCACGTTGCCGCCGCCTCGTGGAGCACGCGCGCCTCGTCGTGCTCGATCTCCTGAGAGTCGCTCAGCCACACGCCGCCGCAGACGCATGGGTGGACCATCAGGTAGAAGTACTCTTCCTGGACGCTATGGACGTGCACGGGCAGGTCGGAGCGCACATCGGCCCCCGTTCGGTGGGGTGGCTCGGGCGTCGGCCGTGTTGGGGCGGTCTACCTGCACTCGGCGCGCCAGGCGCACGCCTCCTGGGCGCAGGTGTCGCGCTCCCCGCGGTTGTAGCAGTCGCGGTTGCTCTCGGCGCGTTGGATCTCGCGAATGAGAGTTTCCTTGGTCTTGCGGACCGATTTGATTCCCATCTGCTTGGCGTGACTGCGGACCTCGGCCATCTTCATTGTCCATCCCTCCCGTCTACGTACACCGCCCGCCTGCCGCATGGGAACCAAGCGCTGTCGGAGATTGCGGAAGGCGTTTTCGGAATCGTTCTTGGCCGCTCGATGTCAGTTCATCGGTGCGGGGGCGGCCTCCCCGCCGCCGGGTGTGGTGCCTGAGGGCTCCTCGGTTTCGGCCCCAGGTTCCGGCGCAGCAGGCGCCGGCGTGCCGGGCTCGGGCTCGGGCGTGCCGGGCTCGGGCTCGGGCGTGCCGGGTTCGGGCTCGGGCGTGCCGGGTTCGGGCGCGGGCGTGCCGGGTTCGGGAGCCGCTGTACCAGGCGCGGGCGCCGCTGCCGCCGGGTCCAGCGACCCGCTGACGTTCGGGCCGGCCTCGGGCGGCGGGGTGATGTCCGGCTCCAGTTTTCTGGGTCGAATGAACGTGTCTGCCGAGGTCTGGGCCGGCGGGTCATCGCCGCCGCAACCGGCGATCCACACGCAGCCGACAAGCACGATCGACGAAAGGAGGAAGGCAGAAGCGCGCGTACCCATCATGGCATCCCCTTCTTGAGTGGTTCCAGTACCGCTATGCTATCCGCAGGCTGCGCCGCGTTTCAACCCAAATCCCGATGCACCCGTAACGGCTCAACTACGCGAGGGTGGCACGGCAGCCCGCAGGGCGGCCGTGTGCGCCCCAGTGTCCAACACGGCTGCCCTGCGGGCTGCCGTGCCACCCGGCGGCGTTACCCGTCGATGCGGCTCTTGACGAAGGCCATCAGCCCGCCGGCTGCGATGATCTCCTGAATCTCCTTCGTAAACGGCGAGAAGGTGAAGGCGTTGCCGGTGGTCGCGTTCTTCAGTTCCCCCCTGGCCGGGTCCACCTCGATCTCGTCGCCGGGACCGATGTCGGCGACCGCGTCGGGGCAGGCGATGATCGGCAGGGCGATGTTGATGGCGTTGCGGAAGAAAATCCGGGCGAAACTCCTGGCGATGACGCACGAGATGCCGGCCGCCTTGATGGCGATGGGGGCGTGCTCGCGGCTGGACCCGCACCCGAAGTTCTCACCCGCCACGATGACGTCGCCCGGCGCCGCCTTGGCGACGAACTCCGGGTCGGTGTCCTCCATGCAATGCCGGGCCAGGAACTCGGGTTCGATCCGGTTCAGGTACCGCGCGGGGATGATCTC
>DATKXP010000041.1:0-3414 GCA_035529015.1 Phycisphaerae bacterium
ACGTGCGTGCTGTCCTTGTGGTAGGGTGTCTGGGCAACTCGTATATGCACTGCGGGTCGGAAAAATCCCCGCACGAAACGGCTGCGCATCGTGTCCGTGGCGCTTGCAAGGCGCACGCGGGCGTGTAAAATAGCGCGGACCGAAAAAGTACAAGGCTACGTCCATGCCGGCCAACCTGACACCGGACTATCTGAAGGCCGAGAGAGCCTTCCGGCAGGCTAAGACGGCGCCCGAGAAGATCGCGGCACTGGAGGAGATGCTCGCGACCATTCCGAAACACAAGGGCACCGAGAAGATGCAGGCGGACATCAAGCACCGGATCGCCAAGACGCGTGCGGCGGCGACCCAGGCTCGCGGCAAAGGCGGCGGCGTTGACATCTTCTTCGTCGAGAAACAGGGGGCGGGACAGGTGGCCCTCGTCGGCACGCCGAACGCCGGAAAGAGTTCCCTCGTGGCCGCCGTCAGCCACGCCAAGGTGAAAGTGGCACCCTATCCGTACGCGACGCACGCGCCCGTACCGGGGATGATGCCGTTCGAGGACATTCAGATTCAACTCGTGGACCTTCCGCCCGTTTCGGCGGAAGGACTTGTGCCGGGCATGACGGGGACCCTGCGAAACGCCGACATCCTGATGATCTGCCTGGACCTGTCGGCAGACGACGTGTTGGAACAGGCGGAGGTGTGTCTGAGGACCCTGGAGGCGAAGGGACTCGTGCGGGAAGGGCAGAAGGTGCCCGAGGGGGCGATTGCGAAGCGGGCGATCTTCGTGGGGACGAAAGCGGACGCCCCCAAGGCGAAAGACAACCTGGAGGCGCTGCGGGGATTGCGGACAGACCTGGAGCCGTTCGTCGTGACGAGCGCCGAAACCCGCGAAGGTCTCGAGGACCTGGGGAAACGGCTCTTCGCGATGCTGGACGTGGTGCGAGTGTACAGCAAGGAGCCGGGCAAGCCGGCCGACCTCAGACAGCCTTTCATCGTCCCGCGCGGCAGCACGGTGATGAACCTGGCGGAAACGATCCACCGGGAACTGGCGCAGCACCTGAAGCGGGCTAGAATCTGGGGGGGAGGCAAGTATGACGGCCAGGCGGTCCAGCGGGACCACGTCCTGGCGGACAAGGACGTGATTGAACTGCACGTCTGAAAAGCCCGTCGGGCGGGGCGGCTTTGGGCTTGCAGGCCTGGGGGCAGGGGGGTAAACTGACAAAGGGCAAGAGACGGGGCCGGGTTTACCATCAGTCAGACCGCAACGTGCATGCCGAGGCGGACGGAAGCCCGGCGCGTGCGTCGCGAGTGCTATTCCGATCCGCAGGCCGGAACAGCGCCTGTGCCCCAAGCCGGGGCCGGGCTGCTGGAGGACTTGGGCGTGGAGTGAGGAAGCCATGATCGGAACGCGCAAACAGATCGGCGAGATCCTGAAAGGGTTGGGGCTCGTCACCGATAAGCAGATTAAGGAAGCGCTGGAGCGTCAGGGCCGAGGCGGCCGGCGCCTGGGCGAACTGCTCATCGCCATAGGCGCGTGCACCGAGGTGGACGTGACGAAGGCGCTGGCGGTGCAGTTCGACATGGAGTACGTGGAACTGGACATCGGGACGATCAACCCCCAGGTGATGGAGATGATGCCGGAGGAGATGATGCGGGAGTACCAGATCCTGCCGCTGGCGTACGAGGACGGTCGGCTGAAGGTGGCGATTACGGACCCGCTGGACCTGGAGTCGGTGGACGCAATCCGTTTCCGGCTGAATCTGGACGTGGACTGCGTCCTGGCGCAGCGGGAACAGGTGAGCCAGATCATTTCGAGTTACACGGAGCGGACGGAATCCGAGTCGGTGGACTCGATGCTGCAGGAGTTCACAGCGTCGGATGTTCAATACGAGGAGCGGACCGGCGACAGCGGAGAACCGCATGCCGAATCGGCGCCGATCATCCGGCTGGTGCAGTTGATGATTACGGAGGCGGTGCGAATGCGGGCGAGCGATATCCACATCGAGCCCCTCCAGCATCGCCTGCGGATCCGGTATCGGATCGACGGCGTGTGCCTGGAGCGCGACCCGCCGCCGAAACGCCTCCAGGGGGCGATTACAACCCGCGCGAAGTTGATGGCGGGGATGCAGATCGAGGAGAAACGCCTGCCGCAGGACGGTCGTATCCGCATGCGGCTGGACGGCGCGGACCTGGATTTCCGCGTCTCGACCCTGCCGGGGTACCACGGGGAGAGCGTCGTCCTGCGGATTTTGAGGCGGGAATCCATCAACGTGGGCCTGGACGCGCTGGGTTTCCTGCCGGACGAGTTTGAACTGTTTGAGAAGTTGATCAGCCGGCCTAACGGGATCTTCCTGGTGACAGGCCCGACGGGGTCGGGCAAGACGACGACGCTGTACGCGGCCCTGAACAAGTTGAACACGCCCGACCGAAAGATCATCACGGCCGAGGATCCGGTCGAATACCACATCGCGGGGATCAACCAGGTGCAGGTGAACGAGCAGATCGGCCTGACGTGGCAATCGATCATCCGGGCGATGATGCGTCAGGCGCCGAACATCATCCTGGTAGGCGAAATCCGCGATTTGCAGACGGCGGAGATGGCTGTGCAGGCTTCGCTGACGGGACACCTGGTATTCAGTACACTTCATACGAACGACGCCCCCAGTGCTATCACGCGACTGATCGACATGGGAGTCAAGCCGTTCCTCGTCGCCAGTTCGGTCCAAGCCATCCTGGCGCAGCGCCTCGTGCGGATCCTCTGTCCGGAATGCAAGGAATCCGACGACGCCGTGGACCTGGCGACCCTGCGCGGCATGGGGGTGACGGAGGGGCAACTGGCGGAGGCGACGTTTTACCGGCCGGTAGGATGCCCGAAATGCCACGGCATGGGCTACCGGGGTCGGTTGGGCATCTTCGAGTTGATGGTCATGAGTACGGAATTGAAGGAAATGGCGTTTCAGAGGCGTCCGCTGAACGAAATTCGGCGGGCGTCGCGGTCCCTGGGCATGCGGACTCTGCTGGAAGACGGCCTAATCAAGATGATGCGGGGTATGACGACGCTGAACGAGGTTCTGGCCCGAGCCCAACGCGAGGTGACTCAGGTGAAGTAGGGGTTGGCGGACGGGCCGGGGCGGTTGCCGCCAGGGCGGCCCCGGCGCTACAATTAAGGCGGGATGTGGAAAGGAGTTAGCCGAACCGTGGCCACGGAAAACGCCGCAAGCATTCAGATCGACAAACTGCTGCAGTTTGTCGTGTCGAAGAATGCGTCCGACCTGCACTTGCACGTGGGCCAGCCGCCGGTCGTGCGGCTGCACGGCCGGCTGAAGCGGCTGCAGACGAAAATGCTCGAGCCGGAAGACACGGTCGGGCTGATGCGGAGCATCACGCCGGACCGGTATCAGCAGGAACTGGAGGAGGTGGGGTCGGCGGACT
>DATKXP010000042.1:0-2536 GCA_035529015.1 Phycisphaerae bacterium
GGCCCCTTCGACGAGATCGAACCGATCTACCTGCCCGACGGCGACCTCCTCTTCTGTTCGTCGCGGTGCAACCGCTGGGTTCAGTGCTGGTTCACGCAGGTGGCCGTCCTGTACCGGTCGGACCCCGACGGCAAGAACATGCGTATCATCTCGGCCAACGTCGAGCAGGACAACACGCCCTGGGTCATGCCCGATGGCCGCATCCTCTACATGCGGTGGGAGTACGTGGACCGCAGCCGCGTCCGCTACCACCACCTGTGGACGATCAACCCCGACGGCACCGGCCAGATGGCCTACTACGGCAACATGCATCCGGGCACCGTCATGCTCGACGCCAAACCGATCCCGGGCACCGAGAAGGCGGTGGTCTCGTTCAGCCCCGGCCACGGCCGCAAGGAGCACGCCGGGCACGTCACCGTGGTCGATCCGAACCGCGGTCCCGACGATCGGCAGTTCGCCCGCCGCATCACCCGCGAGAGCGATTGGCGCGACCCGTACGCCTTCTCGGAAGACTGCTTCCTGGCGGCGCGCGGTCGCAGCCTCTACGTGATCGACGGCCAGGGCGGGGCCGAGGCGTTCTACACGCTGCCTCAGGATGCGGCCCGCATGGAAGTGCACGAACCGCGGCCCCTGCGGCCGCGGAAGCGCGAGCCCGTTATCGCGCCGCGCATCGACCCGTCCCGACCCACCGGCCGGCTCATCCTGGCCGACGTGACCCACGGCCGCAGCATGGAGGGCGTCAAACCGGGCGAGGTCAAAAAACTCCTCGTCCTCGAGACGCTCCCCAAGCCGGTGAACTTCAGCGGCACCATGGAACCGATCAGCCTGGGCGGCACGTTCACGCTGCCGCGCATCCTCGGCACGGTGCCGGTCGAGCCCGACGGCTCGGCCCACATCGAGGTGCCGGCCCTCAGGCCGCTGTTCTTCGTCGCCCTCGACGCGGACGGCCTGAGCGTCAAGCGCATGCAGTCGTTCGTCAGCGTCATGCCGGGCGAGACGACCGGTTGCTCCGGCTGCCACGAGAACCGGACCGACACGGCCCGCTTCAAGCCGAACCTGATGGCGCTGGCGCGCCCGCCGTCGCGCATCACCCCCATCAAGGGCGTGCCGGACGTGTTCGACTTCCCGCGCGACATCCAGCCGATCCTCGACAAGCACTGCATCCGATGCCACAACTACGAGAAGTACACGGCCGGCGTCGTCCTGACCGGCGACCGCGGGTTGCAGTACTCGCACGCCTACGTGATGCTGATGTCGCGGGGCCAGGTGTCGCACGGCCGCGACGCCGATGGAAACATCGCGCCGCGAAAGATCGGCTCCTCCGCCAGCCCGCTGATGACGAAGGTGCTGGAAGGGCACAACAAGGTCAACCTCTCGCCGCACGAACGCACCATGATCCGCCTCTGGATCGAATCGGGTGCACCGTATCCGGGAACGTACGCCGCCCTCGGAAGCGGCATGGTCGGCCTGCGGCTGGACGCGAACGTCCTGGGCAAGCGTTGCGGCTCGTGCCACGCCGTCAAGGACAAGAAACGCGGCCCAAGTTTCCGGACACACGCGGACCTGCTGGCGAACCTGACGCGGCCCGAGAAGTCGATCGTCCTGCTGGCGCCGCTCGCGAAGAAGGCCGGCGGCCTCGGCCTGTGCTGTCACAAGCCGAAGAAAGGTGAGGAGCCGAAGCCGGCCGACGTCTTCACGTCGCGCGAGGACCCGGACTATCAGAAACTGCTGGCCGACGTCACGCGGGCGAAGATGGATCTGGAGAAGGGCAAGCGCTTCGACATGCCCGGCTTCCGCCCCAACGAGCACTACATCCGCGAGATGCAGCGCTACGGCATGCTCCCGGCGGACCTCGCCGCCACCGGCCCCATCGACCCCTACGCCACCGACGCGAAGTACTGGCGGAGTTTCTGGTACGACCCCAGGCGATAACGGGCGGGGCTTGCACGTCCGGCGCAGCAGATCTCCTCTGTCACCTGCCGTCTTGGCGTTTTGCCTTGATTCGCCCCGCGCGGCCGAATACCGTCAGTCCCGCCATGCAGAGCGACGAGCGCACCTTCACGGCTGCTGACGGCACCGACCTTCCCCTGCGGGTTTGGCCGCCATCAAAAAAGGTGCCAGGCACCTTTTCCGAGAAGCCCGCGGTCCTGGTCTATCTGCATGGTATTCAGAGCCATTCGGGGTGGTACGAGGCCTCGTCGCGGCGGCTGGCGGAAGCGGGTGTGGCCGTCTATCAGATTGAGCGGCGCGGCAGCGGGCGCGACACGGAACACGAGCGCGGTCACGTCGATAGGGCCGAAACGTGGATGGAAGACGTCGCGGCGGCAGCGGAACGGGCGCGCGACGAAACCGGCGTCGAGCGCGTTCACCTGATGGGCGTCTCGTGGGGCGGCAAACTGGCCCTGGCGTGCGCCGCCCATCGCCCGGACCTGTACCGCAGCCTCATCCTGTCGGCGCCCGGCATCATCCCCGTGGTCGATGTGGTTCTGATGATCAAGGTCCGCGTGGCCAAGTGCCTGGCGAGGGGGCGGGAACG
>DATKXP010000043.1:0-15247 GCA_035529015.1 Phycisphaerae bacterium
GCGAACAGGCGGCCCTTCTCGCTCGGGCTCGTCAGCGCCTCGACCAGCCGCGCGAGGCCCTTCTCGGTCTCGCCCCAATCGACCATCGCGTGGGCCGCCGCCACGGGCACCGAGGGCGACGGGTCCGCCAGGAGCGGCTCGACGGCGGCCTTGACTTGCGGGTCCGGCTTGTCCTTCGTCGCCTGGTGCAGACCGACCACCGCCCAGTAGCGGACGGGGCCGTCGGGGTCGGCGAGGGCCTTCAGGTAGGCGCCCGTGCCCTCGGTCCAGCGCCCGTCGTACGCCTTGACGGCGAGGAGGCGGTCGAGGAGGTCGCTCTTCAGGTACGTCTCTCGCCAGAGCGGCCCCGTGTCGGTGGCCGGCGCGGGCGGCGTGGGCGTCCCGCCGTGCTGGTACGTGACCGTGGGGCTGTTGCCGTACCCGATGCGGCAGGCCTGTGCCTGGACGGTCTGGCCGGGAGCCAGTTCAATCGGTTCGGCGTAGACGAGCCAGCCGCTTGCGCCGTCGCCGCGGCGTGCGGCCGGCGGATTCTTGCCGCCCGAGCCGGCGGCGCCCGTCTTGCCGCGGGCCCCGGCCGCGCCCGTGCCCGAGACGTCGTAGACGATCGAGGCGCCGCGCGTCTTGCAGGCGATCTCGACGGCCAAGCGGTCGCCTGCCGCCTTCTTGACGGTAAAGCCGGGGGCCGACGTCTTGCCGCCGCCCTTCATGGCGTCGAACTCGGGTTCGGGAATGAGGGCGACGTCGCCGATCTTCTTCATGAAGGCGAAGAGGGCCTTCTCCATGCGCTCGACCGTGGGCTTGTGCGCGGGGTCGCCGGCCAGGTTGTGGACCTCGTGCGGGTCCTTGGTGATGTCGTAGAGTTCGTGGACGGGCTTGGTGGGTTCGAAGAACTGCATTTCGGGTCCGGCCTTGAGTTTCCCCGCCGCGTGCAGCCGCCGCATCTCCTGGAGGATGGGCGTCTGGTCCATGTAGTCGATGTGCTGGCCGCGCGTCAGGTACGGCATGAAGTTGCGGATGTACTTGTACTGCTTGTCGCGGATGTACCGGATGCAGTCGTAGGTCTCGTCCATGCGGTCGCGTGCGGCAAAGATGTGGTCGGGTGCCTTGCCTTTCTGGGGCCCCAGGAACGCTCGGCCCTGCATGTGCCTGGGGATGGGAACCCCCGCGAGGCTGAGCACGGTGGGGGCGAAGTCGATGAACTGGGCGAACTCGCCCTCGACCGCGCCGGGGGCCACCGATTTGGGGTCGCCCGCGCCGGCCCACTGGCGCCACTTGGGGGGCACGCGGACCATGAGCGGCACGCGTGTGCCCGAGTCGTAGATCCACCGTTTGCCGCGCGTCAGGCCCCACCCGTGATCGCCCCAGAACCAGACGATGGTGTCGTCGGCCAGGCCGTCCTCTTCGAGTTCGTCGAGGATGGTCTGAATCTGGCCGTCGAGTTGGCTGACACGATCGTAATAGCAGGCGATGTTCTGCCGCACGATGGGCGTATCGGGGTAGTAGGGCGGGACGGGGGCCTTCGCCGGGTCGTGCTCCTGCTTGCCGGGCGTCCAGCGGCGGGTGCTCGACTCGTGGGTGACGGTGAAGTTGAAGACGGCGAAGAACGGCTGGTCCTTGCGGGGGCGCTTGCGGTAGTGGCCGCTGCCGCTCGAGATGTCCCAGGCCGAGGGCGGCGGGGAAAACTGGTAATCGGTCTTCGAGCGGTTCGTGCAGAAGTATCCCACGGCCCGCAGGTACTCGGGGAAGCACTTGGCCTCGGGCGGGGGCACGCCGCCGCAACGCATCCACGTGGTGCCGATCGCCGTCGGGTACATGCCGGTGATGATGCCGCTGCGGGCCGGGGCGCAGACCGGCGCGTGGGCGAACGCCCGGTCGTACCGGACGCCCTGCGAGCGGAACTTGTCGAGGTTCGGCGTGGTGGCGTACGAGTCGCCATAGCAGCCGAGGTCGGGGCTCAGGTCCTCGGCGCTGATCCAGACGATGTTCGGGCGCTTGCCCTCCGGCAATGGGGCACCGGCGGCGCCGGACGCGGCGGCGGGAAGGATGTGCGGGGCCATGGCGCCTGCGGCGGCGCCGGCGGCCACCTGTGTGAGGAACTCGCGGCGGGTCAGACGGGTCATCGTCGGCCTCCTTGCTGGGGCATCGCGCGTGGTCGCCTGGGCGACCAACCTGCACGGGCTTGCGGAGGCTTAAACTAGTCGGGGGGCACGGCGGTGTCGAGGGTTTCTCGCCTGTAAAACAAGCGGGAGCGCGACTCTATCGCGCTCCCGCGTTTCAGGCAGAAGGGGTCGGGCTTACTTCTTGCGGCGAATCAGCGTCGCCACCGCACCGGCGGCCAGCAGCGCCAGCGTGGCCGGTTCGGGGATCAGCGTGCCCACCATGTTCGTGAGGACGGTCTCGTAGTCAGCCGTGACAAAGTCGTCAAACTGGGCCTGCCGGTCGAAAGGAACTCCCAGGTCGACATCGTAACCCCAGTCGGTGAAGAAGCCACGGCGCGCGCCTGTAACGCCATACTTGCCGGCAGTGCCGTTGAGGGCGTCGAGGTCCGTGCCGGACGG
This sequence comes from Phycisphaerae bacterium, assembly GCA_035529015.1. GTDB lineage: Bacteria > Planctomycetota > Phycisphaerae > FEN-1346 > FEN-1346 > JAUVZF01. The sequence continues at coordinate 2,559 of DATKXP010000043.1, forward strand.
GATGTCAACGAGCATATCCCTGCCGTCAAAGGTGCCGATGATCGCCGTGCCAGCGCTCCAGCTGGCGCCCGCGTTCGGCAAGTACACGACCTTGGGAGCCTGGTTGTCTCCGGCGGGGACCGTAGACCAGTCAAAGAGAGTAACGGGGCCGGTCAGACCGCTCAGAAACGCGTGCCCTGCCTGTCCTGCTTGGACGACGAGATCGGTTTCCGTTTTGGTCGCGTCGCCCGAGCCCGCGCTGGTCCAGCCCCAGATCTTGTTGGCGGTCTCGCCGCGCGTCAGGTAGCCGCTCATACTGATCAGCGGCGTGGTCAGTTCGTTCCATTGCTTACGGTTGTTGTCGTAGGAGCCGCTGCTGGTTCTCCGGCTGACGACGACCAGGTCGGCGTTCTGCAGGGCCGCCAACTTGGCCGGCGTCGTGAAGGGATTCTGTCCCTCCTGCATGGCCTTGTTCATGCCGCTCGTATCCACGGTGTGGCCGAGCCCTTGGAGAAACGCCACCAGGTTATCGTCGCGGTGATCGGCGCCGGCTCCGCCCGGAACCTCGCAGTCACTGACCACAAGAACCGTGCCGGCCTGAACGGAACCCGCCACCAGACCCAGAACCAGTGTCGCGTACAGAAGTGCCTTCATTGTTCTGCCCCTTGTGCTTGGCACGCCGAGGGCGCGCGAGAATTGAATGCCATGCTCCTTTCGCCAGCCGAGCGGGCTAGACTCCGTACGCCTCCTTGTTCCCCGCTCCAAGCAGACACGTGAACTGGGAGGACATGGTCGTCCCAGCCCGTTCAGCACCTTAACGACTACTTAATTATGACGCGCAAGCGGGATTTGTCAAAAAAACAGGCTGGAAAAAGGGGCACAATTCATGCCAATTCCGGATTCCGCAGGTTCCGGCTGGTCAAACTGGGCGCTTTGAGAAGAATAGGCGCCGGCCGCCCGCGCAGGAGGCTGCCGCAGCGCGCCGCGGCCTACACGCCCAGGCCGGCGGCGATGTCGAGCAGGGCGCCCTTGAGGCGCTCGTGTTCGCCGCCGAAGACGGGCGTGCAGTTCTCGATGCGCTGCTCGCCCTGGAGCAGTTTGGCCGCAAAGGCCAGGCAGGTCAGTTCGCCGCAGGCGCGGCAGTTGGTCCTGGGCAGTCGGCTGAAGAGTTCGAGGGCGCTGATCCGGACCCGCCGCTCGTAGAGCGGTTCAATGGTGTCGCGCCGGCTCCAGGTGTGGTTGATCGTGCGGACGAGGTGGGCGATGGTCCGCCAGGCGTCCTGCATTTCGCGGGCCCGGGCAATCGCCGCACGGTGCGGGAACAGGCTGATCAGCCGCGGCCCGTCCATGAAGGTGAAGGTCGGCCCCTGCGGGTTGTACGCCGCGTGGGGCAGAACGGCGTTCAGGTAGGGGAAGACGGGCGAGATGTCCCGCTCGATCTGTACGGTCAGCCGCAGGTGGTCGTCCTCGGCGATGCACGGGGCGACGAAGGCGATGGACACGCGGCCGACCACGTCGGCGCCGTCGGCGGCCGGAGGGCCGAGATCCTCGAGCGCGTCGGGCAGCGGCTCGCGGTGCCAGACGTGGCCGGCGATGACGGCGCCGGCCTGAATGGCGTCGTAGAGCGCCGGGCGGGCGGGGTCGGCGATCACGAGGTACGGCGGGACGAGGCCGTCCAGGTGGGGCGGCGGTTCGACGAGCCGGACGGCACCGGCCACGCCGGCCAGCGCGCGGTGGACGCGCTTCAGTTCGTCAACCGCCTGGAACACGACGACAAGGTCTGCCACGGTCCGACTCCCGGTGCCGAGGCCCCCGCACGGCGATGCGCCCGCCGCCCCTGCCTGCTAATCCTACAACGCTCCTTCGCCTTCTTGTCCGCCTGGTGGCCTTCCCAGGCCACCAGGAACGGGCGTAAACGGCGTTCGCGGCGGCCTGGGAAGGCCGCCGCGCGGAACGTGGCGTAGTAGTGCTAACCCGGCTTGATCAACGACCAGAAGAGCCACACGCTTGAGAAGAGCCACAGGTTCGCCGCGATGCGCGAGGCGATGTCGATGCGCATCCTCGTGCGGCGATAGTGAAAGTGGCTGCCGAACAGAACGACCACCGACAGGAGCATCCCGGCGGCCAGAACGTGGCTCGCCCGGTACGCCTGGGCCCATTCGGGCACGAGCCCTGCCAGCAACGCCACGTTAACAACCGTCCCGGCGACGGGCAGAACCAGCATGACGATGCCGAGGACCCGCATCACCGGAGCAACCTGCGTTTGCGTCGTGGGACTGTGCGGCGGCGGGTCGGTCACGGCGACGCCTCCTCGGCGGGCGCGGGGGGGGGCGTGTCGGTTGGGGGTGGAGCGCCTTGCTCGGCGGCCTTCTCTCCGGCCGCACGGATCCGGTTGAGCGTCTTGCTCCACCGATCGCTCTGCCCCTTCTGGTAAGCCGACCAGTGCATGAGTTGCACGTGCTTGACGTCGCCGCTGAGGAGCAGGGTCCGGACGAAGCCGTCTCCGTGGGCGTCGTAGGGCGGGCCGTCGCTGACGATCATGGTGTCGGGGGGCCACCAGTCGGTGCCGTCCGGCTGTTTGGCGTCCGTGTTGACGTCGGGGGTCAGGATGTAGGTGGTCTCGCCGGCGCGTACGTGGTAGACCGGGCAGGTGAGCCAGTTCGGGCTGTCGAGGTACCCTTCCGCGACGAGGTCGTCCAGGGCCTTCGGAAACGCGCCGTCGTGCCGGTCGGCGCGTGCCCGGAGGGCTTGATAGATTCTTTCGAGGTTCTCTTCGCACGACGGCCGCATGATCCACTGCGTCCATCCGACGAGGGCGATGACGCCGAAGAGCAGAAAGAGCACGGCGCCCGCCGCCATCGTGATGAGGGCATGGCCGCGCCCTCGCTTGCGGCCGCGGCTGCGGCGGATCGTGTGGTAGGCCGGCACGGCGATGACCACGCCCAGAAGGGCAAGCAACGCACCGAGCATCCCTCCCACCGCCCACGGGAGCGTGACAAAGTGACCCATACCGACGGCCAGGGCGACCACCACCGAGAGCAGCACGAATCCCATGGCGGCGAAGACCATGGTCTCCAGGGGCGGAATGACCTCGACCTCCTCGCCGTCCACCGTCACCTTGGCCGCGCCCTTGCGGGGGGTTGACCTGGCGGGCTGGACGGCCGGAGGCGGCTCGCCCTCCTTCGGCACCTTCAGGTCGCAGCCGCACGTCGGGCAGCGGGCCGCGCGGCCGCCGAACGACTCGTCCACCTCCATCTGCGACTCGCAGTTCGGACACTTGAACCGGATCATGAGGCGTTCTCCGCCTGACTACTCGTTGGCGAGGACCGAACGGTTATAGCCGCTGGCGAATTGGATGCCCGACCAGGCCAGGAGCAGGACGGCGGCAACCGGCATGATCAGGAACCGGCCGTAGTACGACAATTGGATAACCCAGTCGTCGGCTGCGGCGCCGAGGCGGGCCACGTGCGCCTCCAGGAGCATCTCGAAGTCGAACAGGGCGCTCGTGCGGAACCCCTCGAAGATGCTCTCCCACGGAAGCACCGTCCAGAGGAACAGCAGCAGCACGAACAGGGCCCGCGTCAGTTGGCGGATGCCGGCCAGGCGTCCGAGCAGCGCGATCTGCAGGTAAATGAACACCGTCACGGCCAGGAGCATGGCCGACAGGACGCCGATGATCCGTGCGGGGCGAAGCAGACCCGCCGTCAGATTACGGTAGTAGAGGCCCCGGCGGCGGCGCTGCTCGGGCGTCAAGGGTGCGGGTTTCCCGGCCGCGCTGCCGGGCTCGGCCACAATCACGCCTTCGGTGGCCGAAGGCTCGGGCGCGGGCGGCTCGTCGGCGGATTCCTCGGCGGCGGGCTTCGACGGCGCGGGCTTGCCGGACTTGAGCGCGGGTTCGACGTTGGGGAACAACTCGCCCGGGTCGGCGGCCAACGCGGCGCTCTCGAAGAGGCCCAGCCAGGTCTCCACGGTCGATTCGCTGCGGCGGGCGGCCGATTCGCGGACCGTCTCCGGGGCAGGGCCGGCCGTGACGCGCGCCTCGGCCGCCGGCACGTCGTACAGGCCGAACCACTCCATCAGGAAGAACGTCGTCGCGTGGGCCAGCACACACACCATGGTCACCCAGAAGAAGAGTACGGCGAAGAAGCGGGCCGTCTTCAGGGCGGCCACAAACGGCTGGGCACTTGGGTTCGGAAGCCGGACCATCTGATCGCGCTTCTGTTCCTGAGCCATGGCATCTCTCCGAACTTGAATCGGCTATCGAACGTCTACGGTCTCGAATCTCAGATCCAGAATTTCAAATCTGAGATCTCAAATCGCCACTCTCAAATCTGAAATCCGAAATCTCAAATCGCCACTCTCGAATCTGAAATCTGAAATCTCAAATTCCGAATGGGCGTTCTATACGACCGTCGTGCCGCCCACACGTCACGCGAGCGAGGCGAGCGTCTTTCTCGCCGCCTCGACCGTCCGGCCGATGTCCTCGCCGCTGTGCGCCAGGCTGACAAACCACGCCTCGAACTGGCTCGGCGGCAGATAGATTCCCCGACGGAGCATCCGCTGGTGGAACCGGCCGAAGGCGGCGGTGTCGCACCGGCGGGCCGTCGCGTAATCGGTCACGGCGTCGGGGCTGAAAAAGAGCGACAGCATCGACCCGACACGCTGAACCCGCGCCGGGGCGTCGCCGTCGGCGGCTGCCTCCGCCAGGCCCGCCTCGAGACGGGCCGACCGATCCTCGAGCGTTTCGTACGTGCCCGGCTCGGCCAAGGTATCCAGGGTAGCGATTCCGGCGGCCATCGCCAGCGGATTCCCGGAGAGCGTGCCCGCCTGGTACACGGGCCCGACCGGGCTCATCTGCTGCATGAGATCGCGTGGGCCGCCGTAGGCGCCGACCGGCAGGCCGCCGCCGATGATCTTGCCCAGCGTCACCAGGTCGGGCCGCACGCCATACCGCTCGGCGGCGCCGCCGCGGGCCACGCGGAACCCCGTCATCACCTCGTCGAAGATGAGAAGGATGCCGCGCGAGTCGGCCAGGTCGCGGAGCCCTTCCAGGAACCCGTTGCGCGGCGGGACACAGCCCATGTTGCCGACCACCGGTTCGACGATGATGGCGGCAATCTCGCCAGCCCTCGCCTCGCAGACGGCGCGGACAGCGCCGAGGTCGTTGAACGGCACGAGGTGCGTGTGCCGCGTGGCGGCGTCCGGGATGCCCGGGCTGGAAGGCGACCCGAAGGTCATGGCGCCGCTTCCGGCCTGAACCAGCAGGGCGTCCACGTGGCCGTGGTAGCATCCTTCGAACTTGATGACGCCCGGCCGCCCGGTGGCCGCCCGGGCCAGGCGGACGGCGCTCATCGTCGCCTCGGTTCCGGAGTTGACGAACCGGACCTGTTCGACGGCGGGCATGGCCGCCGCGATCCGCTCCGCCAGGTCGATCTCGCGCACCGTCGGCGCACCGAACGAGGACCCGTCGCGAAGGGCTGCGGCGACGGCCTCGACCACCTTCGGATGGGCGTGGCCGAGGATGAGCGGTCCCCAACTCATCACGTAGTCGAGAAACGAGTTGCCGTCGATGTCCGTCAGGCGTGAGCCGGCGCCCGACGCGATGAACGGTGGCCTGCCGCCGACGGCCCCAAAGGCGCGGACCGGGCTCGAGACGCCGCCCGGCATCAGGGCCTCGGCCCGGCGCAGGGCCTCGGCGCTGGCGTCGGTCTTCAGTGGCTGCACGTCGCCCGGCACGTGATGTTCCCGTACTTGCGGAGCACCCCCCTGGAACAGGCCATCTTAGGGGTGGCGGCGTGAGGTGTCAACGCTCATGGGCCGCCGGGCGCATGGGATGCGGTCGCTTACCGCTACAGTGCCACGTCGCCATTTCGCGCGGTGGGTCTCCGGACCCACCGCGCGTTAAAGCCTATTCTCGCCGTTGCGCGGCGGGTCGGGAGACCCGCCGCGCGGTTCGCGCAACAGGCTCCTTAGCCCTCGGGAACCTGCGTCAGGGTGGCGTGGGCCTCTTTGAGTTTCTCGATGATGGGGATCTTCTGGGGGCACTTCGGCTCGCACTGGCCGCACTCGATGCACTCGGACGCGGGCTTGTTCTTTTCCTGCCAGCCTTTGCCGAGGGCCTGGTACCGGCGGCGGGCGGGCTCCTTGAGGTCGAAGGCCGTGTGCCACTGGACCATCTCGAAGACCTGGGGGATGGCCACGCCCTGCGGGCACGGCTTGCAGTAGCCGCAGCCCGTGCAGGGCAGGTCGAGGATCTTGCGGTTGGCTTCGGCGAGGGCGTCGATGCGTTTGAGTTCATCGTCCGAAAGCGGTTCGTCGCGGTGGGCGGTCGCCACGTTCTCGTCCACCATCCGGTCGTTTTCCATCCCCGACAGGACGATGTCGAGGTCGGGGTTGGCCATGCAGAAACGGACGGCGACCTCGGCGGTGGAACGTGATCCCGTGGCCTTGGCGATGACCTCGGACGGCGTGCCGAGGCGGCCGCCGCCCACCGGGCCCATACAGGCCGTGCCGAGGCCTTTCGCGTGGGCATGGGCGATGGCCGGGGCGTACTTGCGGTCGAGGAGGTTGAACTGGACGAGCATCGACTCGAAGTGTCCGGTGTCGATGAGTTGGATGGCGCCCGCGGGCGTGTCGTGGCAGGAGAAGGAGATGTGTCGGATGAGTCCTTCCTCCCTGGCCTTGCGGGCGCGGGCGAGTGGGCCGTCGGAGCCGAGGCAGCGGTTCAGGTAGTTCTGCCAGGACAGGCCCCAGAAGTGATAGAAGTCGATGTACCCGCAGTCGAGTTTGCGGAGCGAGAGTTCGAGTTTCAGGCGGAAGCATTGGCCGCAGGCGTTCTGGACCGAGTTTTTGGTCGAGACGTGGACCGTGTTGCGCGCCAGGCCCTTGATGGCCAGGCCGACGGCGGTTTCGCTCTCGCGATGGCAATAGCCGGGTGCCGAGTCCACGTAGTTGATACCGGCGTCGATGCCGCGGCGCACGAGTTCAGCCGACTCCTCAACCCCCGTGATCTTCCCATCCTCGTCTTTCTTGATGGGCAGCCGCATGGCGCCGAAGCCGAGCCGCGAGACCTTTGCGCCGGTCTTTCCGAACTCGCGGTGCTGCATGACGACCCTGCTCCTCTCGTCGTTTCGTTGCGATGGTGAAGCCACGCCTCGATCGTGAGTGACCCCGACCCTTCGGCTTCGCTCGGGGCAGGCCCTGCCGGTCGGGGCCCGGTGCGGCGCGCCGGCACGGCCCGCGCAAGCCTCATCGCGACGGTCGGGGGTTACATCCCCGTCCAGAGGTACATGATCCGCGGGGAGGAGAGCGAGGGGAGCCCCTCGGGCCCGAGGTCGAGGAGCGACTTCGCTTTCGTCGAGAGGCTGAACAGTTCAAAGAAGCCGAAGGGCTGGACGAGTTCGACGACGCGGGCCCGTTCGATACCGGCCCGTTCCTTGGCAATTTCGACGGCCGTCTCGAAGTAGCCTATGCGATCGATCAGGCCGCTCTCCCTGGCCTCGCTGGCCATGTAGATGCGTCCGGTTGCAAGGCGGAGCACCTCGTCGCGGTCCATCTCTCGGGCCTCCGCCACGACGTCCACGAACTGGTCGTATCCGGGCTGAAGGAGCGCGGTCATGATGTACTCGCTCTGTTCGGGCGTGATATCGGGCGCGAACATGTTCGGCCAGTCCTTCTGGTCGCCCATTTTCAGCGTGGCCGTGCGGATGCCGAGTTTGTCCTCGAGCAGTCCGCCCAGGAAGAAGTACTGGGCGATGATGCCGATCGAGCCGGTGACCGTGGTTCGTTGGGCCACGATGTCGCCGGCGGCGCAGGCGGCGTAGTAGCCGCCCGAGGCGGCCACGCCGTCCATGGCGGCCACGACGGGCTTGCCGGTTTCTCGAGCGAACGAGCCGATCTCGTGGTAGAGCATGTCGCTGGCGGTCAGGTACCCGCCGGGCGAGTTGATGCGAAGGATGACGGCCTTGACGTCGTCGTCGCGTGCGGCGCGGGCGAGTTTGGCGCGGACCTGGGCCACGAGGGGGTCGTAGATCAGCCCCTCGATGCGTATGACGGCGATCTTCTGAGACGACGGCCCGCGCTCGACCACCCGTTCCAGAAACGTGTCCTCCACGCCGCCTCCGGCCAGCGACCCGCCCACCATCGCCGCCAGGCCGATGACCATGATCAGGAGGACAGCGTTGGCGGCGATCGAGAGAACCAGAAGAATCACCGTCAGAACCGCCAGAACGCTGGTCCGTCTCCTCGGCCCGGCTTCCTGCAAGGCGGGCGACTGGGGGGGACGGGCATCGGTGGAATCGGGTGTCCAGGATCCATCGGTCATCTGGGTTGCTCCTTTCAGCAGGTCTCAGGCGGATTGTATGGTGGCGGCCGGGGCGGGTCAACGTCAAAGGACTGGGCGCAGCGCGGGGGCCCCGACCGTGCGGCCGAAGCCCCTGCTCCCTCCGATCGAACGTCCGTCGCCGCGATGACGCGGCGGTTGCGTCAGGTCACCCCTGCCGGCCGCGCGCATGCACCCGCACCGCAGGCCGTCCCCGGCCACGGTGGGTTGCCTTCGCGCATCCTGTGGAGGTTATCCGGGTCGAGCGCCTTGGCAGCGCGGGCGCTATGCCCCGCGGCCGTGCCGCCAAGGGACGACCACACCTCTGGCCCGTCCGTCTTGATCCACATCACCCACCCGGAACGACAGCGCCATCTGCTCGCGGCCTTTCCCCCGGCCGCAGAGCAGTTATCTTCAGCGACGTCGGCGGCGAGCAAGCAGCCCGCCTGCGATGCCCAGGCCCATCAGGAGCATCGACGCAGGCTCGGGAATCGAGTACACCTTGACGGCGAAGTTCGCCGTCGCGTCGTACGTGGTCAGGTCCGTCCAGTTGACCCCGTCGAAACTGTAGAAACTCTCGCCGGCGTTGGCCGTGGAGCCCGAACTGTAGCCCGCGAGGGCCTTGTCAAACGCCAGGGGATAGGTGCCGCCGTTTGTGATGTACAGGTAGACCACAAAGTCATCGCCGGCGTCGATATCGATGAGCGAATCCAGATCGACCACGTGAAAGCCTTCCGTGAGCGTGCCGGTCTTCTGCGCCAGAAAACCGGCGGGCCCGCCGCCGACCGTGGTGTCGTAGATTCGGACGTCGTAGTCGGCGCCGTCCTCGTACGCGTAGAGGCCGACGGCGCACAGTTTCTCGTCCTCGGTGGCCGTGAAGACGTTGTAGCAGTACGGCGAGTTCAGGTAGGAAACGGCCCCGTAGTAGTCGTGGTAGTAGACTCGCTGGGCGACGCCGGGGGGGTCGGGCTCAAACGTCGCGCCATAGTCGCAGGCCCTGGTGTCTTCGTACGAGATCCAGAAGTAGCCGCCGTCGCCCCATCCGGCGCCCCAACTGTTCCGGATTTCCCAGGCGCCGGGAGCGACGGCACCCGGGACAACCTTGTTGTCGTTCCAGCCCACAATGTCCACGGCGTGGTTGGGTACCTCGTCGCCGGTATAGCGGTAGGTGTAGGCGCCGGAGTTGTAGTACCCGCCGTCATAGTACATGCTGGTGTGAAGCGCACCGGTCGTCATAACGGCGCTCTTGATGGCGTTGGGGTCGTAGGAGATCGACGACTGGCGGAGGAAGAGTTGCCTGGGCCCGCCGGGAGAGGGGCGATCATCCGAGGCGTGATACGGGTCGTCGGACTCGGCAACGGGCCCGTCGAGACGGCTGAGGTACGCCATGCTCAGCCAGATATTGCCGCCCTCGCACGGCCCCCAGTCGAACCCGTGGTAGTTCTTCAAGTGGTTCTCCGAGAGGTCCTCCGCGGAGCCGCCTTCCACGAGGATGTTGCTCTCCATCGCTCCGTACGTCGCAAAGGCCCAACACGAACCGCACGCTCCCTGGTTCTTGACGGGCGTCAGAAGGTACGCGCCCCGCAGACTGTAGAGGTTGGGCGGAACGCCCTCGCCGCCGGGACTGCCCTCACCGCTGCCGGCAATTCCCCCTGTCCAGAATGGGACGGCGTGGTTGGTCGGCGACTCTTCGATTTCCTGGGCCAACAGCGACGGGCCCGAGGCCAGCAGGATGGCGGCGGCCACAAAGGCAGCAGCGCCGGCCCGACCCCAGGTGTGGCGACTCGTGCGTTGGGCGGTCATGCCTGTCTCCTCAGCAAGCGCGATTCTCTTCTCCGCCGGCGGTTCGACCGGCGCATCCGGCAGCGACACAGGGACGGCGGCTCCGAGCCTGCCTCCCCCATACAGCCTGCTCTCGTGTCGGCACCCACAGCGCATCTGGTGCGGGAGGACAGTCCCCCCCCCCGGCCTCGGCAGCCCACCGGGTGAACTCCGCTTGCCCGGCCGGCGCCGGCCTCACCAAATGAAAAGGGCGGCTCTCGGGGGGCCACACCCTCCGAAAGTCGCCCCGTAAACAGACCATCAGATTGTCGCGGTGTACTTCAAGGCGCTGCCGGTTCGGCGATCAATCCACAGCGTACAGAGCAACCCCCGCGTTTGCCGAACCCGCAGACGCACTAAAAAGGGCCATGCCGTTCGGTCCCTCCGAACTGCATGGCCTACTCTTCCCGCGACGCACTATACCCTACAAAAACGCCGAAGTCAAATTGATCGGAGGTTTTTCTTCGTTCTCCCTCCTTTGCCCTGCCCGCTTGACCGGCGCGAGGGCCGGGAACTACGATATCCTCAGACGTGGGCGTTTGTCGCTTTGCGGCCTGCCGGCGTGAAGAGGCCGCGGCGCTGCGGACGCTTCTCAGTTTCGGCGGCCAAAGCACTTGCATACCCACGGGGCGCGCGTATAATACCCCTCTTTCCATTCGGCAAAAGGCTCTACAGGAAGAGGCGAGGCGATGAGAAAAGACATTCATCCGGAGTATAAAGAGGCGAAGGTTACGTGCGGGTGCGGCAACACGTTCACCACCCGTTCGACGGCAGGGGACCTGATGGTCGAAGTCTGCTCGAGTTGCCACCCGTTCTTCACGGGCCAGCAGCGCTTCGTGGATACGGCCGGCCGCGTCGAGAAGTTCCAGAAGAAATACGCCTGGAGTGCCGAGGCGGCTGCGACTCAGGTCAAAGATGCCGCCAAGAAGGCTGCTGCGCGGCCCAGGCGAAGACGCCTCCCCCCGGCCGAACTCCACACCACCTCCAGGCCCAAGACCACGGCCGGGACGGAAGGGCCGGGCGCGGCCGGTGGCGGACGGCCCGGTGCTGGTGGACGCCCCGGTGGCGGCGGACGCCCCGGTGGCGGCGGAGGCCCCGGTGGCGGCGGCCCGAGACGCGGCCCAGGCGGAGGACGTGGCAGGCCGCAGGCCGGCGCGCCCGTCAGCAACGAACGCCGCAAGATCGAGAAGCCCAAAGACGAGGACACGCAGGCCGAAGACGCCAAGCCGCAAGACGCCAAGGTCCAGGAGGCCAAAGCCGAAAAGCCCAAGACCGACGCCCCCAAGGCCGAAGAGCCTCGCACCGAAGCCCCGAAGCCCGAGACGCCCAAGACCGACGAGCCCAAGGCTGAAGCACCCGACGCCGATAAGGGCGAGGGCGCCAAGGGCTGAGCCTGCGTCGCGGGCCCCGAGCGTAAACCATCGGCCGACCACCTCACGCGAGGCGGTCGGCCGTTTCGTGGTGTGCCCGAGCAATCCGCTCACCGGCCGTGGTAGTAGCCGGCACCGATATGCCGGCGACCCCACGGGCCGTACCAGGGGTCGTAGAACCACGGATCGTAATAGGAGTACGGCGGGTACTGGTACGGGTAGTAGTAGTTGACTTGGTCGATCTTGATGAACTTCGTCGTCACCTCCTGCTCCTTGTCGCCGTAACGGTACGGCCATGCCAGACGCAGCGAGCCCACGTCCTGGAGCCGCGCACTGCCCGGCAGGTCGAGCACGAGGTCGTAGGCGGCGCCGGCGCCGGCGGCGATGGTGATCGTGCCGGTGCGGTTGCGGCCGGCGTAGGCCTCGGCTCCTTCCACGGCCCGGCCCTCGTCATCGAGGAGTCGGATGTCGGCGGGGTCGAGCGTGAACGCCGCCTGACCCCCGTTCTCGATCTCCAGCCGCACGTGGAGCGTGTCGAACGCCACGCCGCGCTCGTTCTCGTCGCTTCTGCCCCGGGCGGCGATCTGGACCTTGACCTCGCGCGTGCCGGGGGGGAGACCGTAAACCCGTTTGGCCACCCAGTTCGCGCCGGCTCCCTCGTACTCGCCGGCCGGCCGGAAATACGTATAGCGGGCCGACGAACAGCCGGTCGCGGCGAGCGCCGCCGCAAGGATCACCAGCAGTCCGGCCGTCCACCGCCGCCCGCCGCAGACTGCCCCGTCCATCGGCGCCTCCTTTTCGGGCTTTGCCTCTGCTGTCCGGGATAACTTGGCGGTGCGGCCACGGCCCATGCCGGCCGGCGCGATGCTGCCCGTCTGCCCCCTTCGGGGACCGACACCCGATGCGGCCGCCATCCGTCAGTACTACTACGCGACGTTCCGCGCGGCGGCCTTCCCAGGCCGCCGCGAACGCAGTTCATGCCTGTTCCTGGTGGCCTGTGAAGGCCACCAGGCGGACAACAAGGCGAAGTAGCGTTGTAGTAGTAGTGCTGGCCCTGAACTTATTCCTCGAATACCGCGTCCGGTCCGATAGTATAAGCGGGCAGAATCCGTCCCGCGTCGAACGCGAAAGGAGTCGGCATGGAATCGCACATGGTGTTTCATGGGTCGGGCGAGGAAGAGGCCATTGCCTCCATCGCC
>DATKXP010000044.1:0-8180 GCA_035529015.1 Phycisphaerae bacterium
CATCTGGGAGAGGCTCGAGGACGACGACCCGACGGTCCTCAAGGACGTCGCCGGCCCGATCGAGGACACCGACGCCGTCTGGGCGTTTCAGTGGGACAAGACGCTGGGGCCGGGCGACTCGCTCGTCATCAGCAAGGACAAACTGATCATGCCCGAGCCTGCCACGCTCGTCCTGATGGGCGCCGGCATGGCGATCACTCTGGCCGCGCGCCGGCGACGGAGACGCTAAGAGCGACCGGGGCCGGCGCTTCGGCACGGACGGGGTGCTGAAGCGACCGCCCGGAAGGAAGGATCTGCCCTTGCGGGCAGGAGCCTGTGTTGCGGAGTTGAATGGGGGACGGTTGAGAAGGCTTGGAGGGATAGACTTCCGGAAACCAGGGGGCGTAGAATGAATTAGGAGAAACGTGGTGCGGGGGCCTGCCTTGGAGGGCCTTTCTGTAGTCGAGCCGTTCGCCGTCGGGGGTGTCGGCGATGAGGCTCAAATCAACCACGCGGGCCCAGCGCCCGCCGACAACTGAACACGATAACGACGGTACGGGGCGACTCAGGGAGGGCATCGACCCAGGCTCTGAGAGTGCCCCGTTTTTAGTGTGCCAACCATCAGAACAGGGGAGTGACTTGAAGGAGGATGTGTGATGACTCGTGCACGAAACTACCTGACCCTCGTGGCTGTGACGGTGGCTTCCATCGCAGTGGCAGCGACGCCGGCCGCGGCGTCCGTGACGCTGAGCGACGCCAACTCCGTTACCTTGTTCGACCTTGGGTTGCCAAGCGGACTGTCCTCGTGGCTGGTTGACGGCAGGGAACACATCGGCCAGCAGTGGTTCTGGTATCGCGTCGGCGGCACAGGCCCGGAGACGTCCATCGACAGCCTGACCCTCGACGCCAGCATTCTCTCGGACCTGAACAACGACAACTTCGACGACACCCTCTATGCCCGGTATCTGGGAACCGGGCTCACGGTGGAACTCTGGTTCATCCTGGCCGGCGGCGCCCCCGGCAGCGGCGCCTCCGACCTCGGCGAGATCATCCGCATCACCAATACGGGCAACGAGGCCCTGGACTTCCACTTCTTCCAGTACGCCGACTTCGACCTGACCGACGACAATGACACGATCGAGATCACCGGAGGCACCGGCGTGATGGCCGGGAACACGGCCCACCAGACCTCCCCGGGCGCGTGCGTGGCCGAAACCGTGGTCACACCGCGACCCAACCAGCACCAGGTGGGCCTGGACGGCGACATCCTCGGCCTGCTCGATGACACGGAGGCCACGACGCTCACGGGCACGAGCGGTCCCGTGACGGGCGACGCGTCCTGGGCGTTCCAGTGGGACAAGGTCCTCCCCCCCGGTCAGACCCTCCTCATCAGTAAAGACAAGAACATCGCCCCCGAACCCGCGACGCTCGCCCTGATGGCCAGCGGCGTGGCAGCGGCTCTGGTTGTACGGCGCAGACGCGGGAAGTAGTTGCCGTTCGGCAGGGCGGGAGGGCTCCCCGCCATCCCTTGTTGCACGGCAAGGGACATGGCGCGGCGGTCGGCATCGGTCGCCGCGCCTGTTTTGCGCGCCATCGGCCGGGGCCGGAACGCGGGCCGGCCGCCGCTTGATTTCCGCCGTCCGCGCCGATACACTCCCCCCGCCATGACGAAACGCTCCACACGCACCGCGCCGTCGAGAATCACGGTCCGCAAGGCCCGGATGGCCGACGTCGAGCCCATCCACGCCCTCGTCCACGAGTACAGCCGCCAGCAGGTCATGCTCCCCCGCAGCCGCGCCGACCTGTATGAGTCGCTCCGCGATTTCGTCGTCGCCGAGCGGAAGGGCGAGGTCGTCGGGTGCGGGGCTCTCGCAATTCAGTGGGACGACCTCGCGGAGATCAAGAGCCTCGTGGTGACCGACGCCTGCCAGGGCCGGGGCGTGGGGCGGCGGCTGGTCCGGGCGTGTCTGGCGGAGGCCCGGCGGCTGGGCATCGGCCGCGTCTTTGCGCTGACCAAGACCCCGGCCTTCTTCGAGGGGATCGGGTTCGGCCAGGTTTCCCGCGAATCGCTGCCGCACAAGGTCTGGGCCGACTGCGTCCGGTGCCCGAAGTTCCCCGACTGCGACGAGGAGGCTGTGGATATCGCCCTCCGACGCCGCAGACGTGCCGCGAGGAACGCGTAAGACGTGCATCACCCGTCGTTGCGGGTTCCCCTGAGACCCTGCCGCAGACGCCGAGCCGTGCGGCGAAGCCAGCCCGTCTGCCGGTTGAAGGCGTCGCGCATGGCCCGCAGTTGTTCGAGGGTCCAGTCCTCGGTCTCGATCATGCCGCCCTCGGTGAACGACCGGGCCACGGCATCCGGCGTGATCTCCTGCCGCAGGTACCCGCGCTCCAGGCACGTCTCGTACAGTTCGGTCGCATAGAGCGGCGTGGCGATCGAGAGGTGCCCACGGACACCGTACCGGCGTTTCAGCCGCCGGGCGAAATCGACCGTCATCTGCATGTCGTCGAGCGTCTCGCCCGGCAGCCCCATGATGAAGCCGGCCCGGGCCTTCAGGCCCAGCCGCTTGCACGCCTCGGCGGCCCGCACGACCGTCTCCAGGCGCAACGTCTTGCGGATCACCTCGTCGAGAACGCGCTGCGACCCCGACTCGACCGTCAGGAAGATGGACTTGCACCCGGCATCGCGGGCTTGAGTGAGGACCTCCGGCGTCAGTTTGTCGGTCCGCATGCCCATCGGCGTTTCCCAGGTGATGGGCACGCCCGAGCGTTTCATCTCCGCGAGACCGTCGATGATCTGGAGGAACCGCGGCGTGTTCTGGGCCAGGTTGTCGTCGATAAAATGCAGGTGCCGGATGCCCAACTCGGTCGCGATGAAGCGGACGTGCTCCAGGACCCGCTCGGCCGATTGCCACCGGTACTTGCGGCCCATCAGGGCGTGGACCGTGCAGAACGTGCAGCGAAACGGGCACCCGCGGCTGGTCAGGATTTCGAGGATGCGGCGGTCGGCCCATCGCCAGCGGCCGGCGGCGTCCTTGCCGGCCGTCCGCAGATAGGCGCCCAGGTCGAGCAGGTGATAGGCGGGCGGCGGAAGCGCGTCGAGGTCCTCGATGAAGCCGCCTCGCGGATTGACCACGACCGCGCCGTCGCGCCGCCAGGCGATGCCGGGAACGGCCGAGAGGTCGCCGCCCCGCTCCAGGGCCGCCAGCAGCACCGGGGCCGTCTCCTCCGATTCGCCGACCGCCGCCACCGTGACAGCCGGCTCGGCCAGGTAGTCCTCGGGCCGGACCGTGACGGGCGCGCCGCCGACGATGACGGGTGCGTCCGGCGCCAGCCGCCGCACCAGGCGTGCGGCCTCCAGGGCGGGCGGCATCTGGGTGTAGAACGGGCTGTTGATCCCCACGACGTCGGGGGCGGCATGGCGGACGGCCCGGGCCAGTTCGTCCCACGTGGCGCCGACGTGGAGCACGCCCTCGGAGTCGAACCCGAGGTCGGTGGGCTCGCGGCGGACGCTGCCGTCGAAGAGGCGGACCTGGTGCCCAGCCTTTTCGAGAACCGCCCCGATCGAGAGCAGGGCCTGGGGCACCTCGGCGTGGGCGTTCACGTCCCATCCGCGGCGAAACTGAAGCGGCGGGCGCAGCAGCAGGACGTTCACCTGTGGGTCATCCTCGGTTCTGCGTGGCCGTGTCGCGCCGGCGGGTCAGGCGCTTTCCTTCATCTTGACGGCCTCGGCGAACAGGTCGGCCTCGCCGCGCACCACGTCGGCCGTCACGGTGTAGCGATACCCCTTCGGCCGGTTCGGCAATTCGAACATCACGTCGAGCATCAGGTTCTCGACGGTGGCCCGAAGCGCCCGGGCCCCGGTGCGGCGTTCCATCCCCTTGCGTGCGATCTCCGCCAGGCCGTCTTCCGTGAACACCAGTTCGGCATCCTCCATCTCGAAGAACTTCTGGTACTGCTTGACGAGCGCGTTCTTCGGCTCGGTCAGGATGCGGCAGAGGGCCTCCTCGTCGAGCGGCATGAGCGGCGTGATGATCGGCAGCCGGCCCACCAGTTCCGGAATCAGGCCGTAGTGGATCAGGTCGTCGGGCGTGACCTGCGGCAGGATTTCGCGCGTCCGATCGAGAGAACTCGCCGCCGCGCGCCGGCCTTCGGTGAAGCCGATGGCACTGTGCCCGATGCGGCGGGCCACAATGTCCTCGATGCGGTCAAACGTTC
This sequence comes from Phycisphaerae bacterium, assembly GCA_035529015.1. Lineage (GTDB taxonomy): Bacteria > Planctomycetota > Phycisphaerae > FEN-1346 > FEN-1346 > JAUVZF01. The sequence goes on from DATKXP010000044.1 coordinate 4,198, forward strand.
CCCCGCAGATGAACAGGATGTGCGTCGTGTCGATCTGGATGTACTGCTGCTCGGGATGCTTGCGGCCGCCCTGGGGCGGGACGTTGGCAATCGTCCCTTCGAGCATCTTCAGCAGCGCCTGCTGGACGCCCTCGCCCGAGACGTCGCGCGTGATCGAGACGTTCTGTGTGGTCCGGCCGATCTTGTCGATCTCATCGATGTAGATGATACCGCGCTGCGCTGTTTCCAGATCGAAGTCGGCCGCGTGGATCAGTTTCAACAGCAGGTTCTCGACGTCCTCGCCCACGTAGCCCGCCTCGGTCAGCGTGGTGGCGTCGCCGATGGCGAAAGGGACGTTCAGAATGTGCGCCAGGCTCCGCGCAATCAGCGTCTTGCCGCAACCCGTCGGACCGATGAGCAGCAGGTTCGACTTCTCGATCTCGACGTCCTCGTCGCCCATCTCGCCGAGGCTCAGGCGCTTGTAGTGGTTGTGGACCGCCACCGCGATCGACTTCTTCGCCAGGTCCTGGCCGATGACGTAGAGGTCGAGGAAATCTTTGATCTCCTGCGGCGTGGGGATGCGGCCGATTTCGAGGGGGCGCGTCCCCGCGCGGCGGCGCTCGGCCTGAACGATGGAATTGCACAGTCCGACACAGTCGGCGCAGATGTGCACGCCGTCGCGGCCCTCGACCAGCGGGCCGGTTTCGCGGTCGGTCTTCCCGCAGAAACTGCACGCCACGCGCCGCCGCGGCCCATCCGTGCCCCCGCTACGCTTCGCCATCGGCGGGACTCCTTTCGGTGTCGCTCGTCTCGGCACCCTGCTCGTTTATCGGCGTTTCCTGCCGGGGTTCTGAACCGTCGGCGTCGCCCGCAGCGCTCGCGCAGACGGCCTCGTACTCGGCCTGGGATATCTCCCCGGCGTCGCGCCGCCGCCGCAGGTCCTCGATGTCGATCCCGCCGCTCGCCCCCGACTTCGTCTGCATCTTCAGGCCCCACAACCGCACCAGACCCAGGATGACGAACAGCACCACCAACGCCACGATGCCGAACAGCAGGACCGGCATCAGGTGCTGCATCGAGAACTCGATCGTCTCCGGCGGCTCCATCGGGGCTTCCGGCGTTTGGGTCGCAGCGCGCCGCCGTTTCGTTTAGGCGTCGGCGTTTCGTTTAGCCGTCGCCGGCACGGCGACGGGCGTTCGCCGGGTGCCATGGTCATTCCGAAGGATGACCATGCTGCCACGCTCCCCGCGCACTGCAAACACCCACATGGTCACCCTGCGGGATGACCATGCCACCCCGCCCGTACCGGCGACGGCCAAACGCGCGGTGCGGGGCGTGCACCGGCCCACCGCGCACAAATCATTCCAGTCGGCTACCGCGCGGCCCCTTCGGTCTTCGGCGTGCGTTGCATCAGGTCGGCCAGGGCGTCGGGCGGGGGCTTGCCCTTGAAGAGCACCTCGTAGACCTCGGCGGTGATCGGCATCTCGATACCGTGCTTCTCGGCGAGCGCCGCGACGCTCCAGGTCGTGCGGACGCCCTCGGCCTCGACGAGGCCCATCTCGTCGAGGACCTCGTCCAGCGGCCGTCCGCGCCCGATCTCCAGGCCCACGTGATGGTTGCGGCTGAGGCCGCTGACGCACGTCGTCACCAGGTCTCCCAGCCCGGCGAGGCCGGCGAACGTCTCGGCCCGTGCGCCCATGGCCGTGCCCAGGCGGGTGATCTCCACGAGTCCCCGCGTCACGAGGGCTGCCACGGCGTTGCTCCCAAGTCCCAGCCCGTGGCAGATGCCGGCGGCAATGGCGACGACGTTCTTCAGGGCGCCGCCCAGTTCGACACCCACCGGGTCGGCGCTGGTGTACACGCGGAACCAGGGCGTGGCGTACGCCTTTCGGACCCGCTCGGCGGCCGCCTCATCGTCGGAGGCCACGACGACGGTCGCCGGCAGTTCGGCCGCCACCTCGCGCGCCAGGCACGGGCCGCTCAGGACGACCGTCCGCCGCGGGCCCGCGACGGCGCGAAGCACCTCGCTCGGACGAAGCAGGCTCTCGGTTTCGATGCCCTTGACGACCGAGACATAGATCGACTCGGCAGGCAGGTGCTCCTGGATCCGCCCGAGGACCTCGCGAAGGTACTTCGACGGGACGGCCACGACCACCAGGTCTGCGCCGTCGGTCACCTCGGCGGCGTCGGTCGAGACCACGAGATCGCGCGGCAGGGGAAAGCCCGGCAGGAACTGCTCGTTGGTGCCGTCGCGGCGGATGGCCTCGGCGTGCTCCGGGAAGGCCGACCACATCCGGACACCGATACCGTTCTGCGCCAGGAGGATGGCGCTAAGGCTGCCCATCGCCCCGTCGCCGATAATGGCTGCGTGGTTGATCATGGCAAGGAATCCCAAGCCCAACGTTCAAAGTCTAAAGCCCAAGATCGACGGCGCGGCGGATGGCGTCGGCCATTTCCTGGGGCGCGGGGGATTGGCCGTGACGACCGCCCGCGCGGCGGGTGATGGTCTCTTTCCGCAGGAGAAAGGGCCTCGCCAACGAGGTCCAGTTGTCTTCCGCCCCATCTCTTATACCGCGTCGGCGGCGCGGGGTCAACGGCCTTGCGGCGCAGGGCATGTTTGAGAGCGCGGTCGAACGGCGCCCCCTTCTACATCAGGCGGATGCGGCGGCCGGCGCGAAGGGCGGCGGACGGGTACAGCGTCCCGCGCCACAGCACCCCGCCGCGCCACCACCCCAGCAGCCCCGCGCGAACGAACACCGCCGCGCCCAACACCATGACCGCCGGTGCGACAAGAGCCGGGAACACCTTGGCCCGACCCCAGCGAGCCATCACCAGGACCGACACCCCAAAGGCGGTCAGGACCGCGATCCCTGCGCAGCCCACCAGGCGCGTTTCATGAAAGGCCAGGGGCACCAGCGCCAGAATCGGCGACGCCTCCAGCGCCAGCGATACCAGCGCCAGGCTGAGCGTCCGCAGCAGGCTGCAGCCGGATGCCGACGCGTACGCCTTTTCGGACCCTCGTGCGACTTCGCCCAGCGAACGGTACCAGTGCAGGCTCACGAGTCCGAAGGCAGCCACCACGCCGCAGCGGGCGCCCGACCGTTTCATCAGGAAGCCCAGGCCGGCGTCGTCGGCCACCTCCAGGCGCAGCCACTCGAAACCTTCGGTCGCCTCGAAGGCCGCGCGGCGAACCAGGTTGAAGGCGCCCACGCCGATGAAGGCCTTCGACTCCGGATCCGCCACCTTCCACGGGCGCGTCGCGAGCATGAACTGGCGGATGAACACCGAGATGGTCGCATCCACCAGGACCGTTGCAGGCCACAGCGTCGGGAACGCCGCCAAGTGGTCGAGGCCACGGTCCTCGCACCAGGCCACGGCCTTGCGGAGGGCGCCCGGCGCGAAGTGCACGTCGGCGTCGGTGAACAGGACATAGTCGCCGCGCGACGCCTCCAGGCCGCGGCTCAGGGCGTGGACCTTGCCGAGCCAGCCGTCGGGCAGGTCGGTGACGTGCAGGACCTTGGTGCGGTTGTCTTGGGCGGCGAGGCGGTCGAGGATCTCGCCCGTCGCGTCGGTCGAGCGGTCATCGACAAGGATGATCTGAAGGTCCGGGTAGTCTTCCAGGAGGAGCGTTCGGACGGCCGCCTCGAGATGGTCAGCCTCGTTGCAGGCGGCGACGATGACCGAGAGGGCCGGCCAGCGCCGGGGTTCGGGCGGCGTAAGGTCCGAAAGCAGCGGCATGGCCCGGGCCGTCCGCAGGAGGGCGTGGATGACCACCAGCCAGTAGGCGAGCGCCACAACGATGTACGCGATGAGGAGGAGGTGGAGGAGGATCATATCGGGCCTTCACGGCCGCCGCCGGACCGTGCGCTATCCCACCTGGACGCGAACCACGTGGTCTCGGCGATCGTCCACCAGGTGAATCCTGTTATCGGGCTGGGGCTCGTCGTCGAGGCGAACGCTGCGGACGTTCCACGTGGCCGTCCCCGCCACCGAGATCTTGATGT
>DATKXP010000045.1:0-2260 GCA_035529015.1 Phycisphaerae bacterium
CCGCCCGATTCGCCCGTGCAGCCGACGCGTTCGGCGTCCACGCCGTCGAGTGAGAGCAGAAAGTCCAGGGCCCGCATGCTGTTATAGTGCTGGAGCGTCAGGACGTTCGGGTCGGTGTGCTTGACCTGGTCGCACTCGTTCCATCCGACCATGTCCCAGGCGAAGACGACGGCGCCCATGCGTGCCAGGACCGCGCACCGCGTCTGGGTGTACTCGGCCAGCCGGCCTTCCTTGCTGTGCCCGTGGGGGCAGAGGATACCGGCCGTGGACTTCTTCGGTTCGGCCGGGCGGTAAAGGTTGCCGGTGACGTAGAACCCCGGCAGGCTCTCGATGGCGACGTTCTCGACGGTGTAGCCCTTGCGCTTTTGCTTGCCGCGGATGACGGGGTTCAGGGGACACCCGGCCGGCAGCGGCCAGAGGTTGGCCCCGCGGAGGATGCCCTCGCGGTTGCGCCGGGCGCGGGCCTCCCAGTCTTCGCGGGTGTGGAACGTCTTGGCGAAGGCGGCGAGTTGCTCTCGCGCGGCCTCTTCGCTCTGGTGGGGATGGTCGGATTTGGCGTGGGCCATGGCGCACAGGGCTCCTACCAGGAAGAGCGACAGGCCGATTCTCATGGCGTACCCACCTATCCTTGCGCCGCCCGCTCACGCGTGCGGCTGGTTGCGGAACGTTGCGTTCAGGTGTTGAGCGTGGCGTCACTGGGCGGCGAGTTGGCGGCCGAGGTCGGCGGCCTTCTCCATGACGGCCGTGTTGTCGGCGATCTTGCCGGCACCCGTGCTGCCGTGGACCATGCCGACGATCTCGGAGCCGACGAAGGCGAATATGTCCTGGAACATCCGGATGGCGTTGATGCAGCCCGACTCGACGGCATCGTCCGCCCCGTAGGTGAAGGCCAGCCCGATCCGCTTGCCGGCCAGGCCGTGGGTCTGCCCGTCCGGACCGACGAGGGCATAGCAGCGGTCCATCGCGGCTTTCAGTTGCGCGCTGACGGTGAACCAGTAGACGGGGCTGGCGTAGACGATGGAGGCGGCCCCGGCGAGTTTCGGGTAGAGGTCCTGCATGTCGTCCTGGATGACGCAGCCGTCGGCGCCCGGCTTGTGGCAGCCCTCGCACCCCGAGCACGGAGCGATGTCGAGGTCGGCCAGGAAGACGGTCTCGACGTCGGCCCCGGCGCCGGCGGCGCCTTCGGCGATGCGTTCGGCCAGCGCGGCGGTGTTGCCGTCCTTCCGCGGGCTTCCCAACAGGATGACGACCTTCTTGCCTGCCATGGGCGTGTCTCCGAATTCCGTAGTGGGCGACCGGCGGATACCGTACCGCCGCGCCCGGTCGCCGTCAAACGTTCCCTGAGTGCGCTGGGGGACACGATTCACCGTCCCGCCTGCGGCAGGGGGGCGTTTAAGGGCGCGGACCTTGAAAGGAGAACGGCATGAGACGATCCCCTTGGCGCCTGCCTGTGAGCATCCTCCTGGCGATTGCCCTCGCGACGACGGTGTGCGCGGCGGCGGAGAAGAAGGGAGAAAGCCGCGACACGTGGCAGCAGCCCGACCGCGTGGTCAAGGACCTGGGTCTGAAGCCCGGGGAGGTGGTCGCCGACATCGGCTGTGGCAGCGGGTACTTCACCTTCCGGTTGGCGAAGGCCGTCGGGGCCGACGGCAAGGTCTACGCCGAGGATATCAGCGACAAGGCGCTCAAGTCTCTCAAGGACCGTGTCGAACGCGACAAACTCACGAACATCGCCGTCGTCAAGGGCGACGCCACGGACATCAAGATCCCGGCCGCGGCGTGCGATGCGGCTATCCTCGTGAACGTGCTGCACCACGTTCCGAAGGAGAATCGCCTGGGGTTGACGAAGGACGTCGCCCGGGCGCTGAAGCCGGGCGGCCGCCTGTTCATCATCGACTGGCAGGTCGATGCCAAGATCAAGCACGATCTGAACCGCCGCATTCCGAAGGACCAACTTCTTGCGCTCGGCAAGGACGCGGGCCTCGTGCTGGACAGCGAGTTCGATTACCTGGAGCACCAGGTCTTCTTCCGCTTCACCAAGCCGCCGGCCAAATGACGGGGTGACCTGCAGTGAACGCGAAGCCCTTCGCCGCCGCCATCGCGGCCGCCGTGTGCCTCGCCGCGGTCCATGGCGGTGCGGCGTGGGCCGAAACGGCGCCAACCCCCCAAACGGGCATCGCCGCCGGGTACGCGAGCGATGCCGGCATCGCCGGGGACCCGGCCGTCATCTTCGCCGACGACTTCGAGTCCTGGACCGATG
>DATKXP010000046.1:0-5349 GCA_035529015.1 Phycisphaerae bacterium
CGAACTCGTCGTCACGTGCTTCGACATGGTCACCGGCCCCGACAAGGTCAACACCAAACACGATGCCCCGTACACCATGTGCGTGATCCCGCTTGCCGACTGAACCCGCACCGTCACGGTGCGCGGTCGGCGTCCTTGCCCACCGCGCGGGGCGCAGGTGCTGCCGCAACAGACGCTGAACACAGGTTCGACCGGGACACGCAGGAAAGGACACGAGCGCTATGGACACGATCATCGGAATCGCATGGACCATGTTGGGCGCGCTGTTTCTCGGCACGTTTGCCCTGCCGTCGAAGTACGTCAAGAACTACGCGTGGGAAAACACGTGGGGGGCGTTCTTCCTGTTCGCCATGCTCATCGTCCCGGTCGGCGTTGCCATGCTGGCGGTCAACGGCCTCTGGGACACGTACGCCGGCGTCTCCTGGCCGATCATCCTGGGCGTGATGGGCCTCAGTTTCCTGTGGGGCTGCGGATTCTGCTGCTGGGGGTACGGCCTGTCGATGGTCGGCCTGTCGCTGGGGTACTCTCTGACGATGGGCACGATGGCGCTGGTGGGCTCGATGGTGCCGTTCTTCCTGGGCAGTGCCGACATGATCGCCACGACCGGCGGCATGATCGTCATCGGGGGCATTCTCGTCTGCATCCTCGGCGTGGCCGTCAACGGGTACGCCGGCATGCAGCGAGAGAAGTCTCAGCCCGGCGAAGAGGCGGGGGGCGAGGCGAAGAAAAAGACGCCAATGGCGGTCGGGCTGCTGGTCTGCGTCCTGGCAGGCGTCCTCTCGTCCGGCCTCAACATCGCCTTCCACGTCGGCAACAACGTCGGAAAGATCGCCGAGATCTCCGAAGGGCTGGGCAACCCCGCATGGGTGGCGGGCCTCTCGACCTGGACGCTGGTCTTCCTCGGCGGCATGATCTCCAGCGTCGGGTTCTCGCTTCTCATGCTCACGAAGAACAAGACCTGGAAGGGCTTCGGTAACGTAGGCACCGGCCGCAACCTCGTGTTCGCCTTCCTGATGGCGGTGGGCCACTTCGCCTGCATCTTCTTCTACGGCATCGGCGGATGGACGCTCGGGGCGCTCGGCACGTCGGTCGGCTTCTCGATCTTCCAGTCCGGATCGCTCCTCATCGGCAACGGCCTCGGATTCTTCACCGGCGAGTGGAAAGGCGCGAGCGCCGGCAGCAAAGGCTGGCTGTTCGCCGGCCTGGCCGTCCTGATCCTGGGTATCATTATCGTGTCGATCGGGAACGCCGTGAGTTCGTAGCACGACAACGCCACTTCCCGCGCGGCGGCCTTCCCAGGCCGCCGCGAATGCAGTTTACGCTTGTTCCTGGTGGCCTGGGAAGGCCACCAGGCGGACAAAAAAGGTGAAGTAGCGTTGTGGCAGGAGGCGCGCCAGGCGACGCCGGCGCACAGCAAAGGAGCCGTGTCATGCGAGCAGTCGCCGTCATCGAACCGGGCAAAGTGGAAGTGGTTGACCTCCCCGACCCGACCCCCGGACCGTATCAGGCGCGCGTCAAGACCGAGGCGGCCCTGCTGTGCAACGCCACCGACGGCAAACTCGTGGCCGGCCATTTCCCCGGCGTCGAGGACTATCCGCTCGTCCTCGGCCACGAGGGTGCCGGCATCGTCGATGCCGTCGGCGAGAAGGTCCGCAACTTCAAGGTTGGCGACCGGGCCATCGGCGGCCTCGTCTTTGAGTTCGGCGACCCTCAGTACGCCAGCGGATGGGGCGGGTTCTGCGGATACACCCTCGCCAACGACCACGACGCCATGGTTGCCGACGGCGTGGCCGACGCCGAGCACGGATGGTTCGAGTGCTACGAGATTCAGCGTCCCGTCGCCCCCGACATCAGTGTTGAGGCGGCCGCCATGCTCTGCACGTGGCGCGAGGTTTACGGCGGGTTCGGCGACTTCAACTTGCAGGAAGGTGACGACATCCTCGTCTTCGGCGCCGGCCCTGTGGGTCTGAGTTTCCTCGCGTTCGGCAAACTGCTCGGCCTCGGCTACATCGGCATGGTCGATCCGCTGGAGCACAAACGCGAGAAGGCCCTTGCCATGGGGGCCGACGCCGTCTTCGCGCCCGACGACCCGGCGATCGGGAAACTGCCCGACGAGCGCGGGGGCCCGCTCGACGCCGTCATCGACGCCGTCGGCAATCCGGCCATCGCCAACGCCGGCCTGCCCCTCATCAAGATGGGCGGCTCCATCTGTATCTACGGCGTCATCGCCGAGCCGGCCATCACGGTCGAGAAGGGCAAGGGGCCGTACAACTTCAACCTTTATATGCACCAGTGGCCTACCCGCAGCCGCGAACGGGCCGCCCAGGAGCCCCTGTGCGAGTGGCTCCGCCAGGGCAAGATCAGCCCCGACGATTTTCTCACCCACGAGTTCGCCATCGAACGGGTCAACGACGCCCTCGATGCCGTCGCAAGCGGCCAGGTCATCAAGGCCCTGCTGCGGTTCTGAGCGGGGTCAGGTGAGTCTTTTGCCGTCGGGCGCCGCGCCCACATTTGCGTGCGCATGCCGTGGCGACAACTGATTGGGCTGGTAGGCCAGGGGCTTGCGCCGCTTACTTACGTGCGCGGCTAGTTTTCTCACGGGGCTGGTCGGGCGCGAGTGTAACTAGCCGCGAGCGTAAGCGAGCGGGCGCCGTTCTCGCCACAGCAAAAGACTTACGTGAGACCGCATAGAGCGTTTATGCCATAGACCGCCGGCGAGGTCGACCCATGAGCACGAACATCCTCGCGCTGGACATCGGCACGCAGAGCACCCGTGCCGCCGTCGTCACCGTGGAAGGCGCCATCCTCGGCATCGCACAGGTCAAACACGATGTCGATAGCCCGCATCCCGGCTGGGCCCAGCAGCGTCCCGACGGGTGGTGGACCGAAACCTGCGGGGCGATCCGCACCGTGATGAGCGAGACCGGCGCCCGCCCCGATTCGATTGCCGCCGTGGCGGCCTGCGGCCAGATGCACGGGCCCGTCGGCATCGACGAGAAGGGCGACGTGACCACGCCGTGGGTCCAACTCTGGTGCGACAAACGGTGTCGCGCCCAGTGCGAGGACCTCCGACGCCGCTGCGATGAGTCGCGCCTGTCGGACGCGGCGGCCAATCCGATCAACCCCGCCTGGACGGGCCTCAAGGTCCGGTGGATCAGGGACAACGAGCCCGAGGTCTACAACCGCACGCGGTGGTTCCTCGTGCCCAAGGATTTCATCAACTTCAGGCTCACGGGCGTGGCGGCGGCCGACCCGAGCGAGGCGTCCGGATCGTTCCTCTGGGACTGGCAGGCCGACGGGTACTCCAAGGATCTGGCCGCCGCCGTGGACGTGGACCTGGGCCGCTTCGCCCCGGTGTCCGCATCGTACGAGGTCATCGGCACGGTCACCGAAGAGGCGTCGCGCCTCACGGGCATTCCCATCGGCACGCCCGTCGTGGCGGGCGGCGGCGACTTCCCGGCCTCCATGCTGGGCTTCGGCATCGTGGGCGAGGGAACCACGGCCGACGTCACCGGCACGAGCACGCTCCTGGCGACGCACGCGCCCCAGCCGGTGATCCACCCGTCTGTGCAGAACCTGCGGCACGTCGTCCGGGGCTGGGTGCCGTTCACGCTCCTCGACTGCGGCGGTCTGAGCATGAAATGGTGCAAGGACCTGGCGAGTTCGCTGTGCGGCAAGGACGTCTCGTTCGAGTCGATGATCGAGATGGCCGCCCGCGCCCCGGAAGGCAGCGACGGCCTCCTGTTCTACCCGTACATGCTTGGCGAGCGTCGCCGCGAGAACACGGCCGCGCGGGGCGCGTATTTCGGCATCACCCTCAACCACGCTGCGCCCCACTTCGTCCGGGCCGTCATGGAGGGCGTGGCCCTGGCCATGGGGCGGGACCTGGCCACCTTCCGGAGCCTCGGCGTCCAGGTCGAGCAGGTGTTCTGCGTCGGCGGCGGCGCACGAAACGAACTCTGGAACCAGATCAAGGCCGACGTGCTCGGCGTGCCCCTCGTGCTTTCCGACGAGCCGGAGGCCGGCCTGAAGGGCGCGGCGCTCCTGGGGGCCGCAGGCGCCGGACTCATCGACGATCCCGCCAAGACGGCCGTCGAACGGCGAACCGCCGGCAAAGACATCCAGCCGCGACCCGAGCACCGCCAGACGTACCAGGCGGCGCTCGAGGCGTTCACCCGCATCTACGATCACATGCTTGGATACTGGTCGGCCGGGTAGAACGGCTGTAAGTTTTGCGCGGTCGGTCTCCGCACCGACCGCCCGACAAACCGCGCGGCGGCCTTCCCAGGCCGCCGCGAGAGAGGCGCCCCTCCAGCAAACAGGACGGACCATGACCCAGCCGACCTACCCGCCCGCCGACCGGCCCACGATGTACTTCATCGGCGTGACGACTGCGAAGTCGTCCATCATGAGGGTCTTCCCTGAGTGGGCGACGTTTCTCGAACTCGGCGACTGCCGTATCCGCGGCATCGACCTGGCGCAGCACGATGAGCCCGGGCGGTACCGCGAGGTCGTCGAACACATCAAGTGCGATCCCCTCTCGCTCGGCGCGCTGGTTACGACGCACAAGATCGACCTGCTCGCGGCCTGCAAGGACCAGTTCGACGACCTCGACGAGTTCGCCGAACGGATGGGCGAGATCAGCAGCATCTCGAAGCGCGCCGGCAGACTCGTCGGCCACGCCAAGGACCCCATCACGAGCGGCCTGGCCCTCGAGGCGTTCCTGCCCGACCGGTACTGGCAGACCACCGGCGCGGAGGTCTTCGTCATGGGGGCCGGCGGATCGGCCATCGCCGTCACGTGGCACCTGATGAAACGCGAGCACCCTGGCAGGGCAAGCCTGCCGCCGGCCACGGCACGGGCCGTAGCCGTGCCAGGGTGGCTTGACCGCGGGGCGAACCGGCCCGCGAAGATCATCGTGGCGAACCGCACGAGACCCCGCCTCCGGGAGATCGAAACGCTCCACCAGCAGTTCGACCCCGACTTCCCCACCGAGTACCACCACACGCCGCAGCCCGAAAAGAGCGACGCCATCGTCGGACGCCTCGCGCCCGGCTCGCTCGTCATCAACGCGACCGGACTCGGCAAGGACTGGCCGGGGTCGCCGCTCACCGACGCCGCCGTGTTCCCGGAGCGAGGCATCGCCTGGGACTTCAACTACCGGGGCGACCTCGTGTTTCTCGACCAGGCCCGCGCGCAGCAGAAAGCGCGGAACCTGCGGATCGAGGACGGGTGGCTGTACTTCATCCACGGCTGGACCCGCGTCATCGCCGAGGTGTTCGGTGTGGACATCCCGGTCGAAGGGCCGGTCTTCGACGAACTGTCGGCCATCGCCGCCCGCGTGCGCGG
>DATKXP010000047.1:0-3226 GCA_035529015.1 Phycisphaerae bacterium
CCTTGTTTCATTTGGGGCGACTTCGTGTGCCAGGCTGGTGGACCACCAAGTACGGCGAGGGCAGCGGGCAGCGCAAGGAGCGTCTCCAGAAGCTCGACAAGTGGCTCGCCCCAGACGGCTTCGTCCCCACCCGCGCCCGCCTCGCCAAGAAGAACAAACTCTCACTCACCAAGTCCGAGCAACTGCCCGACATGGCGCAGTTCGCCCCCACCGAGTCCGAGGTCACGGCCTACAAGAACGTGCTGGCTGGCACTTATTGCGGTGGCAACACTGACGAGAGTTGCCGCACACCCAGCGACGCCCTCATGGACGCCGCCGACTGGGATGGCAAGGATGCAAGCCCGCGCGAGTGCGTCGAGTGGGTGGCTCGACACCTGGACATCAAGGACGCCCCCACCCTCTGCGATCCCCCCGACCCCTTGGCCGTCACGATGTGGCGCCTCGCCACGGTCAACGAGGCCACCCGCCAGAACTTCCTCGACGGCTGGGTGCAGAAGCTCATGCCCACCGGGGCGGCCATTAAGAAAGAGGATAGAGACGATCTCATCCGCGACGTTGCCACAGACACCGTCGATAGACTGCTCCGTCTACGTCAGCGGGTCCCTGTCAAAATGGGCGCATCTGGTCCCCAAGGGCCTGGACACGAACCTTTCCTGGCGTAAGCAGGTCTACCTCGACGCCGCCGCAGAGCCTGAGTACGCCGCCGATCTGCGCCAGATGTGCCGCGAGGACTTGCTGTTCTACGTCAACGCCTTCGTGTGGATCGGCGAGCCGCGTGCCAAGACGTTCAACATCCTGCCCTTCATCACGTATCCCTATCAGGACCCTGCACTTCTGGAACTAGAGGAGTGCATGGGGAGTGAGCATCTGTGCTGGGAGAAGAGCAGATGTCTCGGAGCCACATGGATGGGCATGACGGCCTTCCAGCGGCGGTGGCTGCTGTTCCCCGACCAGAAGTTCCTGGTGGCCTCCAGCAAGGAAAGCATGGTTGACACACGGAACGACGCCAAGTCGCTGTTCGGCAAGATCGACTTCATCAACCGCCGGCTGCCGCCGTTCCTTCGCCCGACGCTCGACCCGCTGCGTGACCGCACACACATGCGGATCTACAACCCGCGGACCGAGAGCCTCATCGCGGGGGCGGCGACGACTGAGGACATCGCGCGCGGCGACCGCGTGCTGGCGCTGTGGCTGGACGAGTACGGTGCCTACAAGGTGGACCAGTCGTGGCGGGTGGCCGGTGCCATCGTGACGGTGGCGGGTAGCGTCTTCTTCAACTCCACACACCAGGGCACGGCGGGGGCGTTCTACGCCAAGTCGCAGAGCAAGATTCGCAAGCGCCGGATGCACTGGACGGAGCACCCCTTGCAGTCGCGGGGGATGTACACGTTCGTCGCCGGCGAACTCCAGATCATTGACGACACTTACGACTTCCCGCCCGACTTCGACTTCATCCCGACGGACCCGCACGGCGAGCCGCTGGACGGCAGCAAGTTCCGCTCTCCCTACTACGACGCCATGTGCGAGGAGTTGATGCTGCCTGTGCTCATCGCGCAGGAAATGGACATCAACCCCGAGGGCAGTGCGGAGCAGTGGTTCTCTCAGGGCCTCATCTCGTCGTGCAAGAAGCGGTCGCGGTCGCCCGACGCCATCGGCGAGTTGGACTACGACGTGGACACGGCGGAGCCGGCGGAGGGGGAGCCGTTCGCGGCGCAGGACAAGGGCAAGCTCTGGCTGTGGTGCAACGTCGTGGACGGGGCGCCACCTGAGAGCGACTACGTGCTCGCCGCCGACGTGGCCGCCGGCTCCGGCGCCAGCAACTCGGCGGTGGTGGTCTACGACAAGCGGACGAACACCAAGGTCGCGGAGCTTGCGACGCCGTACATGGCCCCCGAGCCGTTCGGCGTCTACGTCGAGGCGCTGCGACAGTGGTTCCACAACGGCTTCCTCATCTGGGACGCCTCGGGTGGCCTGGGCGGGCTGTTCGGCAAGACGATCATGGACCTCGGGGCACGCAAGGTCTTCTACCGCCAGCAGGAAACGACGCTCACCAAGAAGAAGACGGACAAGCCCGGGTTCATCTTCTCCCCGGGCCTCAAGGCCGTCGTCTTCGGGCGCTACCGCAACGCCCTTGCCCGCCAGACGATCCACAACGTCTCCGAGCGCGCGCTGGACGAGTGCAGGCACTTCGTCTACGCGGGCGACACGGTGGAGCACAGCGGGAGCCTGCGCACGATCGACGCCACGGGAGCACGGGCGAACCACGGCGACATCGCCACCGCCGACGTGCTCGCCAACCACGCACTGACGGAGCGGCCGTACGTGGCGCCCGACCCCGAGAAGGAGGCGCCTCCGATTGGCAGCATGGCCGAACGCATGGCCGAGGCCCGCGTCGAGGACGCCTTCAACGCGGTCGAGGAGTGGTACCTGTGAACCCGCGAGACGAGAAGGATCTGAACCGCCTCGACCGCATCCGGCTGCGGGACTACAAGCTCATGGCACCGTTCCGCGAGAAGCGGCGCGGGCGCTGGCAACAGTCCATCGGCAACGTCTACAGCGACGGCGGCACGGCCTACCCAGTGCCCGTCAACTACATGCGGCAGGCCGGTGACATCTGGACGGAAAACTGCGCGGCGCGGGTGCCCGGCGTGCTGGTCGAGAGCGACCTGATGCAGTTGGAGGCCGCCGCCGCGGACCTCGCGCAGGCGCTCAAGATATTCCTCAACAGGAAGATCCCCTTCGGCCAGACGCTGCGTCGGGGCGTCAAGGACGCCATGTTCGGCGTCGGCCTGTTCAAGGTGGGGATGAACTACAGCGAGACCGTCGAGATCGGCGGCATCTGGCACGACACCGGCCAGCCATTCATTGACCACATCGGCCTCGATGACTTCTGCGTGGACATGACGGCGACGGTGTGGGAGGACCGCGAGTACTGCGGCAACCGCTACCGGATGCGGAAGCAGGACGCCCTGCACTGCGGACTGTTCGACGCCGACAAGGTTTCCGAGATCACGCCGCACCGTCCGACCACGCAGCTCGAGGGCGGCGGCCAGCACCTCTCCTCGTTCAGCCAGGGCGGCTACAGCGACCAGGAGGAACTGGAGGAGCACGTCTGGCTGTGGGACTGGTATCTGCCGAAGGACAACCTGGTCATCACGACGGTGGACCGGCAGCCGGGCATCCAGCTTCGGCCCGACGACCGGCTGGAGTGGCAGGGTCCGGAGCG
>DATKXP010000048.1:0-3473 GCA_035529015.1 Phycisphaerae bacterium
GAGCGGCGCCTGGCGCGGGGTGCGAGCGCCCAGATTCCCGTCGGCACCGACCTGGCCGACGAGAAGACGCCCTGGGACGCCCTCCGCGCCGCAGGGGTGATGCCGGTGGACTGGGCCCGCGCGGCCGCCTGCATCAAGGACGTCGTCGCGCTCGCGAGGCGCGCGGGAATGGACCAGTAGGCCTCCAGTGCTGCTGCGCGCGGCCGGTGGACCTTTTTGCGCGGCGGGTCTCCGTACCCGCCGCGCAAGGGATCTCGTCACGTGCCGAGACGGCGCGCTGGAGCGCGGTGGGTCCGGAGACCCACCGCGCAGCAACCGCAGAAGACTTCCCTCACCCCTGGCAGGGTTGCAGGAGCAGGCGGCTGACGATGCGGGCGACTTTGGGCCAACCCGTCGCATCACCCCGTGCCGCGACGGGGCTGTTCGGCCCGGCGGCCGAGATCCTCTCGGTCCTGGCCCTGCTGCCGCTCCTTGTCGCCCTCGCCTGCCCGTTGTTGGCGACCGGTGCCGACGGCGGGTACGCCCAGTGGTGGGGCACGTCGCGGGGGTATCTGGCGCTCGGACGGACGGTCCGCCTGGCGGCGTTGGCGGCGACGTTCGCCCTGGTGCCGGCGTGGATCCTCGTGGCGGGGGCGGCGCACCTGCCGAGGCGCTGGCGCGGCGCAGCCGCGTGGCTGGCGTGCCTGCCGATGCTGGTTCCCTCGTCGCTGCTTGCGACCGCCTGGATCGTGGCGCTTGGGCGCGAAGGTGCCGTCACGCGCGCCGTCCAGGCCGTCGTCGGCGACGTTGGCCTGTCGGTGTACTCGCTGCCGGCCGCCGCGGTGGTGGTAGCGCTGCGGTACTGGGGTCTCGCGGCGCTCGTGCTGACGCAGGCGCGGGGGCAACTCGAAGCCGGTTGGCCCGCCCGGCGCGTCTTTCGCCTGCCGCGCGCCAAGGCCTTCGTGCATCTGACGCTGCGGCCGGCGACGAGAGCAACCGCTACGGCGTGGCTGCTCGTCCTGCTGTTCGCGATGAACGACCACATCATCCCCGGCATGTTCCTCATCAGCACGTACGGCACCCAGGTGCTGATCCAGTACGCCGCCCTGCTCGATACGAGCGGCGCGGCAGCGCTGGCGGCGCCGATGGCCGCCGTCGGCGCCGCCGCGGTGGCGGTGGCTCTGTGGGGAGGCGGGCGGGCCTGGAGCGGTCTGGACCGTCCTGCGGTGGCGCACCGTCCGCCGGGGCGTCTGGTGCCGCGAGTCCTCGGCGCCGCGGCGAGCGTCGCGGTGCTGGCCGTCGCGCTGGCCGTGCCGGTTGGGGTTCTCGCGCACCGGGCAGGCTCGTGGCGTGCGCTCGGCGAGGCGCTGGCGGCGGCGCGCGACCAGGCGTGGCAGACACTGCTGGTCTCAAGCGCCGCCGGCGGACTGTGCATGATCGTTGCGGCGGTGCTGGCATCGCGCTGGGTCCAGGCGGCCCGGCGCGGCACGCGGACGGCCGCGCCGCTGGTCCTGTTGAACCTGACGGTGCCGCCCTCGCTGCTCGCCATCGGCATGATCCACCTCTCGCAGACCCCCGCGGGTGCGGCCGTGCGCGACACGCCCTGGCCGCTCATCCTCGGATACGTCGTGCGGTTCCTGCCCGTGGCAACGCTCATGCTCTATGCGCTGTGGCGGCGCGAACCGGTCGAGCCGGTTGCGGCGGCGCGGGTCCACGGCGTCTCGACGTGGGGTACGCTGCGGCACGTGCTCTGGCCGAAGCACCGTCTGACGCTGTTGGCGGCGGGGCTGCTCGCGGGGCTGCTGGCAGCGACGGAACTGGAAATGTCGGTCCTGCTCGTGCCGCCGGGGGCAAGTACGCTCGGGGTGCGGCTGTACACGCTGATCCACACGGCCCCCGAGCCGGTGACCAGCGCGCTGGCCCTCGACATTCTGCTGCTCGTCGGCCCGGCGATTCTGCTGTTCGGTCTGCTCGTGTCGCTCGGGCGCCGCCAAACGGCTGAGGCGAGGTGATGGACAACGTTCTCACGTGCCGCGACGTCGGCTTCGCCTACGGCGACCGGCCCGTGCTGCGCGGGGTTCACCTGAGCGTGACACCCGGCCGCGTGTCGGTGCTGGCGGGGCCGAGCGGTTCGGGCAAGACGACGCTGCTGTGGATTCTGGCGGGCCTGATGCGGCCGACGACCGGCCGCGTCGTCCTGTGCGATACGGGCGACGAGGCCGGCGGCGGTCAGCCGTTTGACGCGCGGCGCGCGAGGCTGGGCATGGTGTTTCAGACGCCGGCCCTGTGGGACCATCTGACGGTCGAGGCGCACCTCGACCTCGTGTCGGCCGCTTCGGGCCTTGCGCGGGCCGAGCGCCGCCGCCGCGCGGACCGGATGCTCGAGCGGATGCGCCTGGCGCCCCTGCGGGACCGCCGGCCGGCGAACCTGTCGGGCGGCGAGCGGCAGCGGCTGGCGATCGCCCGCGCCCTCGTCGGCGAGCCCGACTGGCTGCTCCTGGACGAGCCGCTCGCCCATCTCGACGGTCCCGCCCGGGCCGAGGTGTTCCGCCTGCTTCGCGACGCCCTCACCGGCACCCGGGCCGGTGTGCTCCTGGCAACGCACAACACGGCGGAGGCCCTGCGGCTTGCCGACGAGGTCGTCGTGCTCCTCGGCGGGGCCGTGGCCCAGGCCGGCGACACCGAGACCGTGTATCGCCGGCCGGTCAGCCTGGCCGTGGCCCAGGCCCTCGGGCCGGCGGGGGAACTGGCAGGCGATGCGGCCGGCGGCATTCTGACGAGCGGCGGGGCGGCCGTCCTCGAGGGTCTTCCGCCGGACCTGGCCGGCCCGCAACAACTCATCCTGCGGCCGGAGGACGTGGCGTTCCGCGCCGACTCCGGCGGCAGCGCGCGCGTCGTCCGCTCGGAACGCGTCGGCGGGGCCCGGCACCTGCTGGTACAGGTGGCGGGCGTGCGGCTGTGGGTCCAGCATCCGAAAGCCTGCGACGTGGGCGCCGCGGGGCGTCTTACGCTGGTCGAGCGCGGTTGACCGTCGAGGACGGGTCCGGCGCGGGCCGGCTCACCACGCCGGTCCGGCGGGGGGAGTGGCCTGGCCGGAGCCGCGGCCGAAGAAGGTCCAGAGCACCGCCACGCCGATGGCCAGGATCGACCCGGCCGCCAAGTCCGGCAGCCCGGTCGCCCATGCCAGGAACCCCACGCCGGCCGCCGTCAGAACCGCGACAACCCACACGACCACCAGGTCCGAGCGGACCCTGCGGGCCGGCCGCCCGAGCGGCAACCGCGCGGCGGGCGTCGGCAGGTCCAGGGAGGCGGCGTCCGAATCCCCGGGCGACCCGACCTCCCACGGCGCGTTCGGCCGCGCGGCCAGGGCCCTGCGTACGGGGCGCGGCGAACGCGTGACGGGCCGGGCCTCCAGGACGCGTTCCCCGCGAGGGACGGGTTCCGCCATGGGCTCGGAGTCGAGCGGAACGGCAGGAGTCTCGCGGAGCCTCGAC
>DATKXP010000049.1:0-4079 GCA_035529015.1 Phycisphaerae bacterium
CGCTTGGCGTGTTCCTGGCCGCGCACGTCCGAGAAGTCCACGTCGTCGTGGCGGGCCTCGTTGAAGACCGCCTCCAGGTCCACGGCGCACGGTTCAATGGCCAGTTCGCCGGTCAGGAACCCGACGGCCTGGGCCAGTGCCCGCACGGGCACGACTTCGAGGCTTGAGACGACGGCGGCCTCGCGGGCGTTGGCCTCCGGCAGGATGAGGCCGCGGAGTTTCTCGGCCCGGGCCGTCATGGCCATCGACAAGGCCCCTTTGACACTCCGGACGGATCCGTCGAGGGCGAGTTCGCCGACGGCGGCGTAGTTCTTCAACTTGTCCGAGAGCATCTGCCCCGTGGCCGAGAGCGCCCCGAGCGCCAGGGGCAGGTCGAACGCCGGGCCTTCTTTCTTCGTGTCGGCGGGAGCCAGGTTGATGGTGATGCGGCCGTCGGGCCACGTGTACCCGGAGTTCTTCAGGGCCGTCGCGACGCGGTCCTTCGATTCCTTGACCGCCGCATCGGGCAGCCCCACCACCACGACGGCCGGCAGGCCGCTTCGGACGTCGAACTCGACCTCCACCGGGTACCCGTCGATGCCGAAGACGCCTGCGGACAGTATCTTGCCGAGCATGGGTCCCCCCATGAAGACTCGAAATAGATAAAGAGGAGGCGGCGGGATGCTACCGCGCCGCAGCAGGCCGTGCAACCGGAAAGCACCGAACGTGAGCCGGCGGCGATGACGACCACGCTACGGCCCGGTGGCCGGACGGCCAAACTCCCACGCCTTCAGGACACCGCCGTCTGCACCCACGAGGCGAATCCAGTCGATCTGGATGAGGCCCGCAGCGGTCGAGGGGTCGATCCGGACGCCGCGGAGCGCACCTTCGACGGGCAGCGCGACCGTGTACTCGTGCCACTCGCCGTCATGCCGGGGCTCGAAGCCGACGCTGCGGTCGCGGTGGAACCCTTTGGCCCGGTCGGCGGCCCAGAAGACCCGGCCGGCGCCCTTGGAGTCCGATCGCATGCGGAACGCCACGGTGACGGGCCCCGTCACCTTCGGCACGTCGGTCGTGTGCAGGTACGGGTCGCCCCCCGTGGAGCGGAGGTGGAGCACGCCGTCGTTGACGGTCAACGTGCAGCCCTTCGACGGGGTCCATTTGGTGGCGGCGGGTGCGTAGTTCGGGTTCAGCACGGGGACGAGTGCACCGATGTCCGCGAGGTGCCGTTCGATGAGGTCATCGAGTTCCTTGACCTTCTCGGGGTGCCTCTCGGCCAGGTTCGCCGTCTCGCCGATGTCGTCCTTCAGGTTGTAGAGTTCGTAGGCGCTCGCGCGGTCCGGGCCTTCGCCGTAGAGGCGGATGAGTTTCCAGTCGCCCTTGCGGACGTAGGTGGCGGGCAGGTTCCCCGTAGCGGGCGTGTAGTGCGGGAAGTGGCAGAAGATGGCCTCGCGGCCCAGTTGCGCCGCCCCCCGAAGCAACGGGACGAGGCTCGTGCCGTCGAGGATCTGCCCCGTCTTCGGCGCCAGGCCCGCCATCTCCAGGAGCGTCGGGTACCAGTCGATGCTCGAGATGACCTCGGCGCACCGCGATCCCGGCTTCACGACGCCCGGCCAGACGACGACGCACGGCTCGCGCGTCCCGCCCTCGTAGATGGTCGCCTTGCCGCCGCGCAGCGGTGCGTTGTTGGTGGGCGGCCGGCCCTCGACCACGTTGTACATGTTGCCGCCGTTGTCGGAGAAGAAGAGGATGACGGTGTCGTCGGCGATGCCGAGGCGGTCGAGTCCCTCGAGGAGCCGGCCGAGACTCTCGTCCAGGCTCCGGATCATCCCCGCCATGACGGCGCAGCCCTGCTTGCCGCGCGGGTCGGTCTTGTCGCGGTACTTCTCGACGAGCGCCTCTTTCGCCTGGAACGGCGCGTGGACGGCCCAGTGCCAGAAGCAGAGGAAGAACGGCTCCGCCTTGTGGCGTTCGACGTACCGCAGCGCCTCGTCCGTCAGGCGATCGGTGATGTACTCGCCCTTGGGGCCGTCCGTCACGGTGCCCGCCCGAAAACGGTACGGCGAGAAGTAACTCGGCGGACCGGGGTCGGGGGCGCCGTGAAACGAGACCTCGAATCCCTGCGCCTCGGGCCAATGCTCGGGCCGAAGGCCCAGGTGCCACTTGCCGAAGAAGCCCGTCCGGTACCCCGCGTCGCGAAACGCCTCGCCGAGGGTGACCTCCTCAGGCGGAAGAAACCGGCGGCTGCGCGGACAGATGACCTTGCGCCCCGGCGCCGCCGTCCCGGGCATGAGCGGCTCGTCGAGCGGCGGCAGGTGACCGGCCGGCGTTGTGATCCCCAGCCGCGCGGGGTATTTGCCCGTCATGATGCTCGCGCGGGTGGGCGAGCAGAGCGGGTTGGCGGCGTACGCGTCGGTGAACAGCATGCCGCGCTTCGCCAGCCGCTCGATATTCGGCGTCTCGTAGTAGCGGCTGCCGTAGACCGTCGAGTCCATCCAGCCCAGGTCGTCGGCGAGGAAGAAGATGATGTTGGGCCGCCGGGCGGTGAGTCTGGCGGCCCGCGTGGCGCGGCATCCCACCGTTGCCGCCGAGGCGGCGGCGAGGCCGATGGTTCTCAGAAACCGGCGTCGTGTCAGCCCGACGCGGGGGACGGGTCCGCGGCTCACTTCGGTGGTCCCTTCTTTTTGGGTTGCGGTTTCCGGACGGCCTGCTTCGGATCGTAATCCTTGCAGTCGTCGGGGATGACGGCGCCGCAGTCGGCCCGCCATGCGGCGAGGGCCTCCCTGAGTTCGGCGACCTTCTCGGTGCGGGCGGCCGCGAGGTCGTTCGTCTCGCCGAGGTCGTCCGCCAGGTTGAAAAGCTCCACCGTGCCCGTGTCGAAGTACTCGATGAGTTTCCAGTCGCCCTTTCGGATAGCGCCCGTGGACCGCCCGCCGAGGAAATGCGGCCGCGCCAGCGGGTAGTGCCAGCAGAGCGTGTCGCGCTTCAAGCGCGCCTTCGGGTCCTTCAGGAGCGCGAGGATCGAGACGCCGTCGAGGTGCTGCCCGGGGTCGGGCCGGATGCCGGCCGCCTCGCAGAACGTGGGGTAGAAGTCGAAGTTGGCGGTCGGCGTGCGGCAGACGGTCCCGGCCGGGACGATGCCGGGCCGGCGCACCAGGAGCGGTTCGCGGATGCCTCCCTCGTAGAGCGTCGATTTGCCGGCCCGCAGCGGCGCGTTGCTCGTGACCTTGTCCTCGCCGCCGTTGTCGCCCGTAAAGACGAGCAGGGTGTCGCGGGCCAGGCCGAGGTCGTCGAGCGTTTTGGCGATCATGCCGACGCCCTCGTCGATGCTCTGGAGTTGGGCCGCCAGGTGCGGGTTGTTCCTCGGCGCACCGGGGCCGTTCCCCGCTCCCGGCTTGGCCTCGTACTTCGCGACGAGGTCGGGCTTGCCGCTCAGGCGTGTGTGGACGGCGTAGTGGCTGAGGTACAGGAAGAACGGCCGGTCCTTGTGCCGCTCGATGAACTCGACGGCCTCGCGGTTCTGGCGGTCGGTCAGGTACTCCTTGCCGGGCAGGCGCTGCGTGATCTCGCGGTTGAAGTGGTACGGATGGAAGTACGACCCGCCGCCGATGCCGCGGTTCTCGCTGACGAGGGTCTCGTCGAAGCCGTGCGCGGCGGGGGGCACCTCCTTCGCCCCGTGGTTGGCGTAACCGGTCAGATGCCACTTGCCGATGATGCCGGTGGCGTAGCCGGCGCCCTTCAGCGCCTCGGCAATCGTCACGTGATCGGTCGAAAGGTGCTTCGGGTCGTTCGGGCGCAGGTAGTCGGTGATGCCGACGCGGGCCGGCGCCTGGCCGGTCATCAGCGCCGCCCGGTACGGCGAGCACACGGGGGCCGAGGCGTAGGCGTCGGTGAACCGCATGCCTTCGGCCGCCATCCGGTCGAGGTTCGGCGTCTCGTTGAAGGTGTTGCCGTAACACCCGAGTTCGCTGTAGCCGAGGTCGTCGGCCAGGATGAAGACGATGTTCGGCCTTCGCCGCGCCGGGCCCGGTGCCGCCGCGGCACGACCCGCCGCCGCCATGGCCGCGGCTGCCGCGCTGCACGCCTTCAGAAAGGCGCGT
>DATKXP010000050.1:0-7738 GCA_035529015.1 Phycisphaerae bacterium
GCACGGCCGGACCCTTCTTCGTCCCGGCGAGCCGGGACTTCGCCGGGTCTTCGCTGCGCTCCGACAAGACCCCCAAACAGGTGGGGCAGGCGGTCGCCGGCACACATACGATCATGCTTTCGCGAGCGAAAGCATGGCACCCGGCGCGACGAGAAACGCACGGCCGGACAAGACCGGCCGTGGCACACGCCGGAAGCGTAATCGCAGAACGTGATATGTCCCCTCTTGGGGCGGGGGTCAGTCAAGCGATGGGTGAAAGAACAGGCCGAGGCTCTTCGTCTCGGTCGGACCGGGGCGGGTGGCCAGGGAGACGGTCAGGAAGACGGCTCCTGCGACGATGAAGGAGACCAGGAAGCCGTTCAGGTCGAGAAGGAACTCCTGGGGCGCAAGAAGCATCTTCTTGGCGCCGGTTCCGCCAAGGAGGCCCCACACCAGGAACATCAGGTTCATGCCCACGCCGACCAGCGTGCCGGCGATGGCGCCGAAGCGTGTGGCACGTTTCCAGAAGTAGGCGCCCCAGAGCGGGAAGACCGTCACGGCCATGATGCCGAAGGCGATGACGGCCAGTTCCGCCACGGGAATGTTCGGGATCCAGGCAATCAGGATACACACGACCATGATGCCTGCGATGCAGACGCGAGCGAGGCGGACGAGTTCCTTCGGGCCGGCCTGCGGCTTGACGAGTTTGTACAGATCGTTGGCGATATTCGACGCGTTGCCGAACGCAACGCCGATGATCGTGGTCATGGCGGCCGTGAACGCACCGGCCACCGCGAGGGCGGCTGCCCAGTCCGGCAGGGTCTGTGCGGCGGCGAGGCCGTAGATCTTGTCGGCCTCCACACCCTCCAGCCCCGTCACCAGGGTCCGTCCCGCAATGCCGACCATGATGGTCATGCTGATGACGACCACGCAGATGGCGCCGAAGGCGAGGATCATGACCTTGAACCCCTTGGCCGAGCGGCTGGAATAGGCGTGCATGTACGGCTGGGGGAAGCAGACGGACCCCAGGCACATGGCGGCGGCGAACCCGAAGATCATCGGGTAACTCCATATCTTGCCGCCACCCGCGCCCAGTTGGAACAGTTCGGGGTGCTTCTCATGGACGATGTCCATGGTCGGCCCGAAGCCGCCGTTCCTGGCCATCACCGCAAAGAACAGGACGAAGACCATGACGGTGAAGAAGATGCCCTGGACCGTGTTGACCCAGGCGGCGCCCTTCATGCCGCCCAGTATCAGGTACAGAGCCACGAAGGTGGGCGCGAAGAACAGACCCGCCTCGTAAGGGATGAGGCCCTCGCTCATGGCCTCGATCATGATGGCGATGCCCTGGACCTGAGCCACCAGGTAAGGAATCGACGCCACCAGCACGACGATCGGAATAATCGCGCGCATGCCGTTGCCGTATCGTTCGCCGAAGGGCGCCCCCATGGACATCCACCGTCGAGCCCGACCGAGGAGAAACGTCTTGCGATGCAGGAAGTACCACAGGAACCCGAGAGGAACGAGGTTCACCGTCAGAACGAACAGGGCGCCAAACCCCCACCGGTATCCCATGCCCGAGATGCCGAACATGGCGAAGGCGCTCAGGAACGATGCCAGCAGGCTGAAGATGAGCACAAAGTAGCCGAGGCCCGAACCGGCCACAAAGTAGTCGTCGGCGCTGCGCGACGCCCCGCGACGAAAGGCGGCGTAACTGATGAGGACCGAAAGCAGGCAGATGCCCGTGATGATGCCGATCTCGAACATCACTCCGCCTCCTTCGCCGCAGTCACGTTGTCGGTCCCGGCCGCATCCAGTTCCGAAATGATGCCCGAAAGGTCCTCGTCGGTTACAGCCAGCCCCGTGAAGAACAGGAAGACCCATTCCAGGAGGAACAGTGCGGCGGCAAAGACATAGGCCAGCACCGCCCAGGTGGGAATGGAGAGTATCCGCCCCGTCACCGTCCCGTAGGCCCAGGGACACCAGCACAACGACGTCAGAACGATGAAGGCGACGACAAACGCCCGTTTCGAGTGGGTGCCCTTTTTCGGGTTCATCGTGTTACTCCTGTGCTGCGCGGCGCTCTGGTGGCATGAGTCGATCGTTTCAGACCTCGCCCCCGTGCCCGTCGGGTCGTGGCCGATCGTGCAGCGATATTCTAAGCCACCGCTCGCCGCTGCGCCAATGGTTTGCCCTCGGGTCTCCCGCCGCCGGAATCCCCACCAGGGGGGTACGATGTCTGGGGCGCTTCCCATTGAACGGCCGCACGAGACGCTTGGCATGGTCAAGGCGGGGAGGTATACTGCGAGGCCCACGATGCGGCGGCTGCATGTCGCGGGCCGTGGGGGGAATCAGGAACGGGTACTGTCCAGGACAAGGAGACGGGAATGAGCGGGTTGACGCGACGCGATTTTCTAGGAACTGCGGCTGCCGGTGGTGTGTTGCTGGCGGCCGGGTGCGCGGCACAGCAGCGGACGGGTGCGACGGGTGCGACGGCCGCGAGCGAAGGCTGGCCCGCACTGCCGCCCGTCAAGATCGCCAAAGTTTACGTCGGCCGCACGGGCGGCATCTATCTGTCGAGGCCGAAGGCGGAGATCGCCAAGTTCGATGCGTACCTCGCCGAACTGGAGGGCCGGCTTGGCGACGTGCAGTTCATCGGCGGCGACGTGGTGCCGCCGGCCACCGTGGACGCCGTCGTGGCCAAACTGGCCGAGGCCGACGGGGTGCTGCTCTTTCACCTGTCGGGTCACGGCGGGGGCGCGCCGAAGAAGGCGATGGACCAGATCATCGACGTGGGCCTGCCGACGGCCGTCTTCTCGCAGCCGTTCAGCGGGCACGGGTGGATGTACTTCCCCGGGTGGCGGAAGGCCGGCAAGAAAGTCGTCGTGCTGCCGACGAGCGACTGGAGCGAGATCGACCGCGTGGTCGGCCTGATGCGGGTGCCGGCGCGCATGCGGCAAACGCGGATCATCGTCGTGCGCGGGCCTCAAGGGACGGCGGCCGCCTGTTCGGCCCAGCAGGTGAAGGACCGTCTTGGCGCGGAGGTGATCCCGGTGAGCGTTGAGCAGACCCTCGATGCTCACAAGGCGGTGGACCTGAAGGCCGCCGAGGCCGAGGCCGAGCGGCACTGGATCAGCCAGGCCAAGCGGATCGTCGAGCCGTCCAGGGACGAGATCATCAACTCGGCCCGCCTGTACCTGGCCGTCAAGGACATGATGATCCGCCAGGGCGCCCGGGCCATCACGAGCAGCAACTGCATGGGAGCGCCCGCCAAAGGGTGCCTCACGTTCAGCAAGTTGAACGACATGGGGCTGGTCGGGGCGTGCGAGGGCGACATGGACTCGACGCTCACGATGCTCATGTTCCAGTACGCCTTCGGCGTGCCGGGGTTCATCACCGACCCGGTGATCGATACGTCGCGCAACGCGCTGATCCACTTCCACTGCACCTGCGCCACGAAGATGGACGGGCCCGGCGGCAAGCGCCTGCCCTTCACCATCCGGACGCAGAGCGACAGCGAGCGGGGCGTCGCGCTCGACGTCGAGATGCGCATGGGGCAGGCCGTCACGTGTGCCAAGTTCATCAATCTCGACACGATGCTGATCTCGACCGGCAAGGTCATCGACGTCACGCACGACGAACTCGGCTGCCGCACCCAGTTCTGGACGGAGGTGGCCGATGCCGAGAGCATGTTCCACAACTGGGGCGCGGGCGTCCTGAAGGGCGGGGTGATGACCTTGCTGCACCGGGTCGTTTTCTACGGCGACCGGCTCCAGGACATCAAGAACCTGGGCGTGCTGATGGGGTTCAAGGTGGTCGAAGAGGCGTGAGGGGGCGGGATTAGTCCTACAACCCTACTTGCTGCGCGGCGGGTCTCCGGACCCGCCGCGCAACAGCGACGATGGGCTTTCAAACGCGGTGGGTCCGGAGACCCACCGCGCGGAATGCCTTTGTGGCGTTGTAGGGTTAACCGGCTTTCCTGACGACGCAAGTCGTCCGCCGCAATACCCGTACCGCCGATTACCGGCTGCGAAGGAGATTGTGCCATGACCAAGCAGGACTCGCTGAGCCGTCGAAGGTTTCTGAAGGGCGTGGCCGCCGCGGGCGCGGCCGCTGCGCTGCCCACCATTGTGCCGGCGTCCGTCCTGGGCGCCGATGCGCCGAGCAACAAGATCCTGATGGCCGGCATCGGCCTGGGCGGTATGGGCCGGGGCGACCTGGGTGGGTTTCTCGGCGACGACCGCGTCCGGGTCGTCGGCATCTGCGACGTGGACGCCGGGAACCGCGACCGCGCCAAGAAGACCGTCGATGGACGGTACAAGAACGACGACTGTAAGACGTATCTGGATTACCGGGAACTTCTCGGGCGCGGCGACCTGAACGCCGTCTTCACGGCGCTGCCCGACCACTGGCACGCCATACCCGCGATAGCGGCGGCCAAGGCCGGGTGCGACATCCACGGCCAGAAACCCTTCGCCCGGACCATCCGCGAAGGCCGGGCCATGTGCAACGCCGTCCACCGGTACGGCCGCGTGTGGCAGACGGGCAGCCAGCAGCGGTCGGACGGGCGGTTCCGCTTCGCGTGCGAACTCGTCCGCAACGAGCGCATCGGCAAGGTCAGTCGCGTGGAGGTCGGCCTGCCGACCGGCGGGCCGGGCGGAACCACGGAACCCAAGCCCGTTCCGGACGGCCTGGACTGGGAGTGGTGGCTCGGCCCGGCGTCGTGGCGGCCGTACCAGGGCTTCGGCCCGCACTGGAACTGGCGCTGGATCTTCGACTACTCGGGCGGCCAACTGACCGACTGGTGCGGTCACCACGTCGATATCGCCCACTGGGGCATGGGGTACGATTACACCGGCCCCGTCGAGATCGAGGGCAAGGGCGTCTACCCGACCGAAGGCCTGTACGACGCGCCGATTGCGTACAACTTCACCTGCAAGTACAAGACCGGCGTCGAGATCAACGTCACGAACAACAAGATCAACCCGCAGGGCACCAAGTGGATCGGCGACAAGGGGTGGGTGTACGTCAAGCGCGGCCAGATCGACGCCGAGCCGAAGAGCCTGCTGCAGGAGAAGATCGGCCCCGGCGAGATCAAACTGTACGACAGCGGCGGGCACAAGCGGAACTTCGTGGACTGCATCATCAACCGCAAACTGACCATCTGCCCCGCCGAGGTCGGACACCGCTCCATCAGCGTCGGCCTGCTCGGCGAGATCGCCATGCTGACCGGCCGCAAGATCAAGTGGGACCCCGACACCGAGCAGATCATCGGCGACCCCGGCGCCAGCGCCCTGCTTCTCCGCTCGTACCGCGAACCGTGGCAACTGTGAGACGCGACCCGGGGGCGGCGGGTCTCGGAACCCGCCGCGCCGGACGGCACTCTGCAAACCGCGCGGCGGCCTTCCCAGACCGCCGCGAGAGCCGCGTGCAGGGCGTGGCGGCCTGGGAAGGCCACCACGCGGAAAAGAGGAGGACGTGATGAGCGACACGAGGTGGACGCGTGGCTGCATGATCCTGGTTGCCGCGGGGGTGCTGCTCGCCGGCCGCCCGGCCCTGGGCGACGCGTACGACGAGATCGTCGGGTACGACTGGACGCAGAGCCGGCTGCCCCTGGCGACGATTGAGCAGGAGATCCGCGACGCCGCCACGCCGCGGGACCGTCTGGTCGTCGAGACCAGACTGCTCAAGGCCCTCGCCAATCCCCGGGCCACCTACGGGTGCAAGCAGTTCGTCTGCCGCATGCTGCGGCGGACGGGGTCGGCGAAGTGTGTGCCGGCGGTGGCGAAACTGCTGGCCGACGAGAAACTCTCGCACATGGCGCGGTTCGCCCTGCAACACCTGCCGGGCGACGAGGCCGCGGCCGCCATGAGGGCCGCCATGGGCACGCTCTCGGGCGACCTCAAGATCGGCATGATTACCTCCCTCGGTGCACGCCGCGACCCGAAGGCCGTGCCGGCCCTGGCGAAACTGGTGTCGGCCCGCGACGCGAATCTGGCCCAGGCGGCCATCGGGGCGCTCGGCGACATCGCCACCGCCGAAGCCGCCAAGACGCTGGCCGGTGCCACGGTGCCGGCCGCGCTCAAGACCCCCGCCGCCGACGCCTACCTGCGGTGTGCCGACCGGATGCTCGCCGACAGCGAAACCGCCGGCGCCGCCGCCATCTACCGGAACATGTCGGACGCGACCCATCCGAAGATGATCCGCATCGCCGCGCTCCGGGGCACCGTTCTGGCCGAGAAGGAGAAGGCCGTCGAGATGCTCATCGCCCTGACCGGCGATAAGGACGTCGACCTGCGGCGTGCGGCGGGCCAGTTCCTGATGGAGATGCCCGGCCAGGCCGCGACGAAGGCGGTGGCGGCCCGACTCGCGTCGATGCCCCCCGACGGGCAGGTCATGCTGCTCGACGTCCTGACGGCCCGCAAAGACACCGCCGCCGCCCCGCAGGTGGCTGCCCTCGTCGAGAGCAAGGACGAGGGCGTCCGCGTGGCGGTCATGAATGCCCTGGGCATCCTGGGCGATGCCTCCAGCGTGCCGGTGCTCGTGAAGGCGGCGGCGTCCGGCGGCGCGGTCGGCGATGCGGCCACCGGCAGCCTCAACCAACTCAAGGGCGAGGGCGTCGGCGAAGCCATCGCTAAACTGCTCGATTCGACCGACCCCGTCGTTCGGGCCGGCGCCATCGGCGTCATGACCGCCCGGGCCGACCGGACGATGGCCCCCGCCATGGTCAAGGCCGCGCGCGACAGCGACCAGACCATCCGCCAGGCTGCCATCAAGGGTCTCGCGGCCGCCGCGGGCGAGGAGCAACTGCCGGACATCGTGGTGCTGCTGACTGCCAGCAAGAGCGACTCAGAACGCGCGGGCCTGGAAACGGCGCTGGCGGCGGCGGCGGGGCGTGCATCGGACTCCGAGGCCCGCGCGGCGCCGATCGTGGCGGGCATGACCGGGGCCGACGCGGCGGCGAAGGTCTGTCTCGTCCGGGTCCTCGGCCGGTTGGGCGGCGAGAAGGCCCTGGCGTGCGTGAGGAGTCAACTGAAGGCGTCGGACGCCGGCGTGGCCGGCGAGGCCGTCCGCGCCCTGGCGGCGTGGCCGGACGCGAGTCCTGCGGAAGACCTCCTGAACGTGATCAAGACGACGTCGGATAAGACGCGGCGGGTGCTGGCGTTCCGCGGGTACATCCGGATGGCCCACCTTGCGGGCGCCCCGGGTTGGCCCGAGCGGAGCGCGGCCGAGAGGACGGCAATGTACAAGCAGGCCCTGACGCTGGCGGCGGACGCGGCCGAGAAGAAATCGGTCCTGGCGGGGCTCGCGGGCGCGCGGTCGGCCGAGGCCATGACACTGGTCGAAGGGCTTCTCGCCGATGCGTCGCTGAAGGCCGAGGCCGAAGTGGCCCTCGTCCAGATTGCCAGCAACGCGCGCGGGTCGGCGCCGGCGGAGGCAAGGGCGGCGCTTCAGAAGATCATCGCAGCGACCACCAACGCGGGCCTGAAGCAACAGGCCCAGGACGCCATCAACGAGATGGAGAAGTTCCGCGGCTACCTCACCTCGTGGCTCGGCAGCGGGCCGTACACCGAGGGGTCGCCGTTCGACACGGCGTACGCGCCGGAGAAGGACCCGACGGGCGCCAAGTGGAAGGTGCTCTCGAAGGGCGTCGGGCCGCAGACGATCGACCTGCTCCAGGCCATCGGCGGCGGCGACAACCGGGCCGCTTACGTGCTGACGAACGTCTGGTCGCCGGCGGCCCAGGCCGTGCGGCTGG
>DATKXP010000051.1:0-8435 GCA_035529015.1 Phycisphaerae bacterium
CGGACGGAACCCCCGTCCCCGGAACTCCCTCGACGGTGCGGCGGCCGCGACCCTCGGGCGTCACGACGATCGCGCTTCGCTGGAGCATCTTCTCGCGCCTGACCCACGCCTGGTGACAGCGGTTCTCGCACTGTCCGCAGCCGGTGCAGGCATCGCGATGGACGAAGGGGGCCTCGATGCGGCCCATCGCCTCCAGTTCGTCGTCCGAGACGGCCCCGGGTGGGACGTCGCCCACCTCGAGGGGGATCTCGCGCATCCGGATCGCATGGTACCCGGCGTCCTTGCACGCCTCAAAGCAAAGACGGCAATCGCGCTCGCCGGCATGTGGCAGACAGGTCCGCGTGTTGACGGCGGCCAGGCCCATCGCGGTCCGCCGCTTCTCGGCCAGGGCGAGGGGCTGGATCGCCCCCGTCGGGCAGACTTGCGTGCAGGCGTTACAGTCCTGGTGGCACCCGGCGATCACGGGCACGGCCACAGGGGTCCACAGCGCATCGAGTCCGGCCGCCAGGCCCATCGGATGCAGAACCGGGCCCGGGCAGACCTGCATGCACATACCGCACCGGACGCACAGCGCGAGAAAGCGGTCCTCGTCGAGCGCCCCCGGCGGCCGCAGGAGTTCCTTCGAGCGCGGCGAGCCCCATCGGATGCCGACCGTTGCGGCTGCGCCGACAACGGCGCCCGCGACAAGGGCACGGCGCGACAGCGCCGGGTCCCCGGGCGCCGTCTCCTCCTCCGCCTGTTCAGCAGACGCCTTCCACCGCGCGGCGAACTCGATGGCCCCGACGGGACACACGCCACCGCACTCCTGGCAGAAGGTGCAGTCGAGCGGCCGCGTCGCGAAGTCGTTGCCGATGGCGTCAAACGCACACGCCTGCCGGCAGCGGCCACACGAGATGCACGAATCCGAGACCTTGCGCTCCCACAGACGCAGCAGACTGAAGACCGAGAGCAGTGCCCCCGTCGGGCAGAGCGCCCGGCACCAGAACCGCCGACCCAACAGACACACGGCCAGCGCTATCGCCAGAGGCATGATGGTGCCGACGGCGGCCACGTTCTCCCAGAACGGGCGACCCCAGCCGCCGCCGGTGTACCCGCGCAGCCACGACCCGCTCAGACCGCGTGTCAGGACCGGAACGGCTGCGACGTATCCCGCCAGCCCTACTCCCAACGCGGCCGCGACAAGTGCGGCAACCAACAGGGCGAAGCGCAGGTGGCTCCACCAGCCACGCCGTTCCAGGCGAAGCCATCGGAACCGCGTGCCGCGCAGGCGGTCGGCCCGGGCAAGCAACCAGTCTACGACGTCCGCCAGCGTGCCCAGCGGACACACGTACCCGCAGAACCCGCGAGGCAGGAACAGGCAGATGCCCAGAACGACGAGTCCGACGCCGAGCGCCGCCGTCCACGCCCGGGCCGCCAGCGACGCCGAGATGCCGACCAACGGGTCGAGCCACAGGAACGTCTCGGCGGGCAGCCACTGTGCCCGAGCGACGGAGTTTGCCGGGGAATCCGGGCCGAGCGAACGGGCCACGTGGACGAACAGGACCAGAAACACCAGGAGGCTCACCGCCTGGCTGATCCGCCGCACCGGCGCGGCGCGCCAAGTGGGCCCGAGCAACCGAAGCACGGCGCCGGCCCACTTGCGCAGGCCCGTCGGCGGCTGGTCGTCACGCTGGCCGAAGAAGAGGTTCATGGCAGACGGTGCGTTACTTGAGCCCCGCTTTCCGGAGCGCCTCAAGCGCCCCGTGACGGATGGCGTCGCAGGTGGTCGTGGCGCCGGTCACGGCCTGGACGTTCAGGCTCTGCATCTCGACGATGCGCCGGGGGATCATCTCGGTCGAGCCGAGCGGGATGTTCTCCTTATGGCGCAGGTTGACCTCGGCGATGCGACTTCCCCTGACGACGACCGTGACGTGGACGTCCTCGACGTAGCCAAGCGACTTGCCCGTATAGGTGCCGTCCCGGAGTTGCCCCGGCCGGATGGCCTTCATGTCGAGCATGTCGAGTTTGCCTCGGACTTTGGCGGCCCGTCGAGGCAGCAGGTGGCGGCCGAACTTCGGCTTGGCGGTGGGGTACAACTGGATGGCCTGCCGGTAATACGCCTTCGCCCCGGCCGGATCGCCCATCTCCGCGTGGATGTCGCCCAGGGCGTCGAAGACATGGGCCTGGTTCAGAACATCGTACGGCGGCTCGGGCAGATGCTGAAGGGCGAGGTTCGCCGTCTCGACGGCCTTGGCGTATTCTCCGAAGTGCCGGTAGCAGGAAATCAGGCCGGAGTAATCGTGCGTGTATCCGTCTTTGCGTGCGGCCAGCAGTTCCCGGACAAATGCCTCGTACACTTGCGTCGCCCAGGCGACCTCGCCGCCGAGGAACAGGTACATCGGGAACTCGTGACCGTCACCGATGTCGTTCTTGCGATGGTAAACGTACGTCATCTTCATCGCCTGCCGGAGCGACTGCAGGTCCCCCAGGCCAAGCAGGCGGCGGATCTCCAGCCGGGCCTCCTTCCACGGCTTCGACGTGTCGTACCCGACAGGGGTTGTCTGGAACCAGGCGGGCGGAACCTTGAGCGCCGCCAGTTCCTTGCGAAGCGAGGGCTTGCCGGCCTTTGCGGCCGGCGGCTGCGCGCCAAGGACCGGGCCGGCCGGCACCCATACACCAATCGCCAAGGTGAGCGTCAGGCACGCTGTCCGCATCGTGTCTCCTTTCCAGAGCAGTTAACGCTTGTCTGTAGCACTTTGCGCGGCGGGCAATCCTGCCCGCCGCGCGATGCAGGTGCCGCGCTACGCGGTGGGCAAGATTGCCCACCGCGCGAGGATCCGCCACATTCAATCGTGAACTGCTCTAAAGACGGTGTTGCTTCTTAAGGGGATTAACCGCACGGGTGGCGACCGCGTTACCCCGAAAAAGGCGGGGCGCGCCGCCGCCGGCCGCGGCAAAGCGTCGGCCGAAGGTTCACGTCCGGCTGCGGCGGGCGAGGACACTCAACCCGCCAAGGACCAGCAGCGCCAGCGTGGCGGGTTCCGGGACGACGGAGAGTTCGCCCAGTTTCTTCGTGTTGGAGGCGGCCTTCTTCGTTTTCTTGGCGGCGGTGTAGATGCCGCCCTTGCCTTCCTTGACCTTCGTTGAGTCGAAACCGACGTCCTTGAGCAGTTCCTCGCACGTGCCGTTCAGAACGGCGAGGTGCTCCTTCTTCGTCGCCCAGACGGGGAACTCCACGTCCATCTTGTTCCCGCTCTCGTCGGCTTTGAGTCTGGCCTTCTTCTTCAGCCCGCTGATGTCTTCCAGGACGATCCAGATCTCCTTGCCCTTTTCGATCTCGGCCTTCTTCAGAAGGACCTTCTTCTTCGAGAGGTCGGGGTCCTCTGCGTAGTTGTAGGAAAGGCCGTAGACCTCGTCGTCTCCCTCGGGCTCGGCGCCCAGGAACTCCATGACGAGTTCGTCGGTGCCCGCAGAGATCAGCGGCTCGACCAGCACGGTCGGGGGATCCGGGAAGAGGTCGCCGAGTCCGTAGTCCGTCCAGGAATCGACCACCGTGAGTCTCGCTTCAACGATCGCGCTCTGCCATTCGGGCGTCAGGTCCAGCGTGAACTCGGCATTCAAAGGCGAACCCCAAGCGGCCGATGCACCAAGGCCCACCACCACGAGCGCCAGACACCCCCTCCTTCGCATCGCATTCATCGACCGTCTCCTGTTCTGCCGGACCGCCTGTGCCGAGTTCGGCCAGGCAGCCAAAAGGGGCCGGCCTCCGGGAGCATGGCCCGAGACCGGCCCCTTGGCGCGCAGCCAATGAAAACGGGCCGGGCTCCGTCTCCGGAGTCCAGCCCCGCAACACACAGCCTTTTCCGCTATACCTTCCTCCAGCGGCACCATAATCATAACGCAAAACGCGGTTTTGTCAAGTAAAAGCGGCCCAAGAATTCACCTGTGCCGGCTGGGCCCGCACCGCATCGTCTCCCGTTTTCTGAAACCGCTTCCGCCCCGGCGCATTAGAATAGGCGAGGAATCCAGGCGGTCCGAAAGGCCGACTATGGCGCAAGCCCTCGCTTGGGACATCGTGAGACGGGCCGCACAAGGCGATGTGAATGCCCGACGCGACCTTGTGGAGGCTACCCTCGACGGTCTCTGGCGTCTGGCCATGCGGCTGACCCGCCGGGAGAACGATGCCGATGAGGTGGTGCAGGAAACCTACACACGCGTTTTCGCGGCCCTCGATCACCTGGAGCCCACGGGCCGATTCGAGGGGTACCTGGCGCGTACGGCCACCAACCTCGTCCTGGAACGCTGGCGGCGGCAACGGCCGACGGCAGAGGTCACCGGGACGCTCACGTCCGACGCGCTCGAACCGTGGCAGACCGTGGCCGACGCCGAAGACGACCGGCGGCGCCTTGCAGCCGTCTGGGCCGCCGTCCAGGAACTGGAGCCGCAGCCGCGCGCTGCCGTACTGCTCTTCTACGCCCAGAACGAGTCATGCGACGCCATCAGCCGCATCCTCGACGTGCCAAGTGGAACCGTCAAGACGTGGCTCCACCGAAGCCGAAACCAGATGCGCGAGCGGGCACAGGTGCTCCTTCGCAGCGAGACCGCCCTCGACCGCGCTCAGACCGGAGAAACCAGATGACTGCTGAACGGGAAGGAACCGACGAGGCCCTGCGCGAGCCCCTGTTCCACGGGCTCGGAGACGGGGCGGCGATGGACCCCGCCCGGCGTGCGGCGCTCGTGGAGCGGATCGTGCGGCCGCAGGGCGCGGCGGCACGACTGCGCCGCCGTATCCTGTACCTGTCGGGGGGCGCCTTGGCAGCGGCGGCCGCCGCCGTCCTGGCGGTCATCGTCCTGTGGCCCGGGCAGCGCGTCTCGATCCCCCCGACCGAGATCTTTGCGTACCTGCTGGGGCCGCTGACCGAGATGACGGCTACCAGTACCCTCACCGGCGTGCCGGTCCAGGAAACCGGCTTGCCGACGGACGCCGTGGTCGCGGCGTTCTGGTCGGACCTGGAAGGCCCCCTGGCCATCGGCAGGGACGCCCTCGAAGCGCCGCGGGCGCTGGTTCCCGCGGAACCGGCCGGCCAGGGAACATCCGCCAACCATCCTACCACCAGAAAGGAGAAGTAGAATGAAGACGCTGCGAACCCTTGCGACAGCCATCACCCTCCTGGCCGCGCTGGCCTCCTCTGTGGCGGCCGAGAGCCTGGAGATGGCCAACCTCGCCCCCGCCGATGCCAAGGTGCTCGTCGAGATGGTCGATGCGGCGGGCCTGAGGCAGATGCTGCTCGAATCGAAGTTCTGGGCGGCCCTGGAGGAGACCGAGGCCTTCTGCCGGTGGCGCGCCAGCGAGCACTACGCCGAAGCCGAGAAGCGGATCGACCTGCTGCTGGCGGAACTGGAAATGGACCGCGAGACGGCCCTCAAGACGTACCTCGGCGGCCGAAGCGCGCTGGTGCTTCTGCCCTCGGGCGAGAAGAAGCCCTACGGCGTCTTCCTGACCGAGACCACCAACGAGATGGCCGAGAAACTGGCCGAGGCCGTCGGCGGACAGAAGGTGGGCCGCCATCGGGACGTGGCCATCTGGGAGGTCGTCAAGGACAACCGTGTGGACCGGATGGCCTGGGCGGGCGGCGTGCTCATGATCTCCGGGACACGCGGCGACGAACTCGAACAGGTCCTTGACGTGGTGGCCGGTAACGGCGCCTCGCTCGGCGCCCAGGGCGAGTTCCACCAGGCCACCGAGGGCCTGCCCAGGGGTTGGCGGACGCGGGTGTATGCGGCCGAGGCCAGGCCCCGCAGGAGTCCCGGCGCCGTGGCCATGTACCCCGAGAGCGACAGCCGGGTCCACTTCGAGTGGCGGATCGTCGGCGGTTCCGAGGACATCAGCCTGAACCGCCCGACCGTGCTGACCGGGCCGAAGTCGCTGCCCGACACCGCCGTGGCCGCCGTTGCCTCGGCGTTCCACCCCGGGGCCATCTGGGAGAAGGTACAGGCCAAGGTCGCCGACGCGGCCGACGGCCCGGAGAAGATCCGCAAGGCCGAGATGTTCATCCGCGGCTGGTTCCCGGGGCATTCGATGGCGTCGATCACCGGCGGGTTCGGGCCGGAGGCGGCGGCAGCGCTCGTCAAGGGCGATGCCGGCGGCGCGCCGGGGCTGGTGGGCCTGGTCCGCTTGAAGCCGAGCGGCGTGCCCGTGGCCCACGCGTTCAAGAACGGTCTGGCCGCCAAGGCCATGATCCTGGGGGCCCTCAGTCAGAACCAGCAGGACCCCGAGAAACGCGTGAACCTGAACGTCCGCGAAGAGGCGTACGGCGACGCGTCGCTGCTCATCATCGAGGCGCCCCAGGTCCTCGAGAAGGTCCTGGGGAATTGGGCCAACGACATCGGCCTGACGGTGGCCGTGACGAACGACTGGCTGATCCTCGGCACCACGCCCGCGGGCGTGAAGAAGACCATCGACACCGCGTCCGGCAACGGCGCGAGCCTTGCGGCCGACTTGACGCAGGCGGGCGAGAAGGTGCCCGTCGAGCCGGTGACGCGGTGGGGGGTCATTCGTCCCGCATCGGGGGCCGACATCGTCCTGGCGTGGGCCGAGAAACTTGCCGGGAAGGAACGCGTCGAGAAGGCCAAGAAGGCCGTGAACCTGGCGGAACTCATGAAACTCGTCAAGCGGATGATCTGGCAGCGGACCGACGAGCCGGAGGTCATCCGCGGCACCGCCGATATTCAGGCCATCGAGTAGACGTTCGGCGTGTGGAAACGGTGACAAAGGAAAGCGCGGTGGGTCTTGCGGCCCACCGCGCTTTGTTCTGCACGGCTACGGCATGTTGGCCTACTCTTCTTCGCAGCAGGGATGCTTGCCGGTGTCGCCGTGGCACTCCTCGATCTGATCGGGCGTGCAC
Organism: Phycisphaerae bacterium; assembly: GCA_035529015.1. Lineage (GTDB taxonomy): Bacteria > Planctomycetota > Phycisphaerae > FEN-1346 > FEN-1346 > JAUVZF01. Next base: position 6,885 of record DATKXP010000051.1, read on the forward strand.
TCTTCGGGCTCCTCAACCGGCTCATCTGGTTTTTCGCAACCACATTCCTCGCACATAGTCGTCTCCTTTGGCTCTCAGAGCCTGTCGTCGAGCGGCGGGGAGTCGTCCTTGTCGTCTCCCTCGCCGTGTTTCCAACTGTCGGCGTCGTCCATTTCGTCTATCTCGCGGCTCATGCGGCGATAGAGTTTCTCCTGGAGCGGGGCAATCTTCTTGTACTCAGCGATGGTGGCCATGTAGGCCCGCGTCATCAGGTCGAGCCGCAAGAGTTGCCACTTGAGCAGGCACTCCGGCTCCTTGACGTTGATGAACGGGCTGCACTTGAGTTGGACGTTGCCCTTCTCGTCCACCTCGCCGAGTTCACAGTCCTTGCACTGGATCATCTTCCGGCTCCGGGAGCATTATACCGGGAAGAGCGCCCAAAGCCCAGCAAAAGAATCGGCGGTCGCGAGAAGGGGGTTCTCAGGCCGAGGCCCCGTGCGCTGCGTGTTTCGGGCCGCTTCCCAGCAGGATGACCAACATCACGCACGCCAGGGCCGCGCACGCGCCTCCGACGCCAAAGGCTACCGCAGGGCCGACGTACTGGTACAGCAGGCCCAGCAGCAGACTGGCCGGCAGTTTGGCGATGCCGTCGGCGAAGGCGTACAGGCCGTACGCCGCGCCGCGAACCTCCGGCCGCACCAGGTCCGCCACCACCGCCTTCTCGACCCCTTCGGTGAAGCCGTAGAAGAGGCCGTACGCGACGAACAGCGTCCACGCCTGCCAGGCGTCGGTGGCGAAACCGAAGAGGACGTACACGGCGGCGTAGACGGCCCACCCCATGGCGAGGGTCTTCGTGCGGCCTATTCTGTCGGCCACGATGCCGCCCGGCAGGCTGAAGATCATCTTCGCAAGCGACAGCACGAGGAACATGACCGGCAACTGCCACGGGAACGACCAGTTGGCCGCCATCTGGGCCCGCTCGGCCTCCGACAGGACGACCTTGTACCCCAGGATCTCGCCCGCCCGGACCAAGAGGAACATGTCCGACGAGTTGCCGAGGGCAAACACCAGCAGCGCCGCAAGGAAGTACCAGAACCGGCGGTCGTAACCCGCCCGGAGATCGAGGGTGACCCCTTTGTTCCCCTCGCCGGCCTTCTCGCGGACCAGCACGATGACGGCCACCACCGCCAGCGCCGCCGGGATCGCCGCCAGAAGGTACATGAACCGGAAAACGTCGATCGGCTCGTAGCCCGTCGTCTCGGCTTCCTGGCGGAAATGCTCAAAGAGGTGCGCCACCAGCGCCGTCCCGGCCAGCAGGCCGACGACCGCCCCGCCGTGGTCCATCATGCGGTGGAACGAGAAGGCCTTGCCGCGGTGCTTCTCGTCGATGACGCCCGCGATGAGGGCGTCGCGCGGGGCCGTCCGCACACCCTTGCCCACACGCTCGATGCCCAGCAGCCCCAGCACGTGCCACGGCCCGGCCGCCAGGGCCAGCAGGGGCTTCGCGACCGTCGAGATGCCGTAACCGAGAGCCACCAGGGGCTTGCGGCGGCCGATTCGGTCGGAGAACCA
>DATKXP010000052.1:0-2559 GCA_035529015.1 Phycisphaerae bacterium
AGTGATGGCTACTTTGCCGTCGAAGGTTGATACAAGGTTGTTGGCGGCGTCTTGGGCGGTTATCGTCACCGGGAACCGAACGCCTGTCTGCTGCGGCGATGGGATGGGATCCCACTTGAAATGGTGCAGAACGTCGGGCGGCCCGGTGGTGAACGACCAGACAGGGCCTTCCGTTTCGCCCTCGGGGTTCCTGGCGATGACTTTCCAGTAATAGGTGGTGCTGTAGTCGAGCGATTGCCCGGCGATCTTGGTGGGATCGCAGGTGAGCGCGGGCAGGTCCTTGTAGATCAGCGTGGCGGGCGGGTTGTTCCCGGCGAAATATACGTCGTAGGTCTCGACGGCAATCGAGATAGCCGGCACCCAGGAGAGGTTGGTATCCACGGGCACACCGGTGGCGGCGTCTGCCGGGTTCGGCAGCATCGGCGGCCCCGGCGGCCCGATGGGCGTGATCGCAACGTCGCCCGACGTGCCCGACTTGCCATCGGCCGACGTGGCGGTGAACGGCACGGTGACGGGGGGCGTGGCGGTCGCTATCTTCATGCCCAGGGCAACAAGATCGGCCACGCCCTTGACGAAGCACGTTGCAGGCAGCCGGCATCCGCCGGGACCCGGCAGCCCGGTGACGGTCACGCCGGGGGCGCTGATGGTTACGGGGAACCGGCCGGCGGTGTTCGCCGTTTCGAACGTAGTAATGGTCAGTCCGGCGGAATCCTTGGCGGTAACCTTGCAGACACCCTGGATCGGCCAGGTATTCGTTTGCCACGGATCCATTACAAAGTCGAAATGGTGCAGCGGCCCGGTGATGGTGAACGCGGCGTCGGAGCGATCAGTCGCCGACGTGTCGGCCAGCGCCGTGATCCTGATCAGGTAGCGGTCGGATGGCAGCATGCCTCCCGTGATCCAATCGAACGTCCGGGCGGCATAGGAGATCGACATCGCCCCCGGGATGGGCGTCCAGACGGCCCCGTTGTTGGACGAGTATTCGATCCTCACAGTATCGGTGGCAACCCACGAGCCGCCGCGTGCCGTCCAGTTGATGGTGACGATTGTGCCTGCTTCGAAGGCTTCGCCGCCGTTGGGTGTCTGCACGATGATGAACCTGCCGGCCTGGCCGCTCAGAGCAGCATAGGCGTTCACGCGGCCGTAGCCGTAGTAGTTGTCGCGGCCGGTAGCGCCCAGATCCTGGGCCGTGCTCTGCAACAGATCCTGCACCTCGGTGCGGTTCAGTTGAGGGGACACCGACAGCACAAGCGCTGCCACGCCTGCCGCGATGGGGCAGGCTCCGGACGTCCCGTCCATCTTGTCAGTGTAGTCGAGAATGCTCGTGTTGCTGTTGTTGTACCCTGCCTGGCCGAGCACGTCGGTCGTCCAGAGGTCGCCGTAACCGCTGGGGGCAACGAGATCCAACTCGGATCCGTAATTGCTGTAGGAGCACCGCTGGTTGCGCTTGTCGACGGCCCCGACGGCGATGACTTCGGGGTACTTTGCGGGGTAGACGACGCCGGTATTCTCGTTGCCGGAGGAAAAGAATACTACGCAGCCCTTGCCGCCGCGTCCCATTCCGCCGATCGCCGTCACCTCCTTGATCGCGGAGTACAGTATTGACGATGGCGACCCTCCCCCCCAACTGTTACTCATGATGTGGGCGCCCTGCTGGGCTGCCCAGCGGAACGCATCGGCGATCTCGGCATTAGTGACAAATGCATCCCCGGCTGGGCCGCAGATCCGGATAGGCATGATCTTGCAGTGCCACGCCACGCCGGTCACGCCGATGTTGTTGTTGCCCTTGGCAGCGATGAGCCCCGCACAGGCGGTGCCATGGCCCTCGTCGACACCCATCGGATCAGGAATGGTGTCGTCATCGTAGAAATCATACCCGGGCACGAGGTTCGGGATCAGATCGGGGTGGTCAATATCAACGCCCTGATCCAGCACGGCCACGATCACGTTGGATGAGCCGGTGCTGATCTCCCACGCTTCCGGGGCATCGATGTCCGCATTGGCGATGCCGCCGCTCTGACCGGTATTGTTGAGGTGCCATTGGCTGGGGTAATATGGATCGTTGGGCGTGATTGGCCCGTGGAAACGCAACTGGAAGCCGAAGTTCGGTTCGGCCCACTCCACGCCCGGTGCGGTCGACAGTTTTTCGACGGCGTCAAACACACCGTCGGCGTCCGGTGCGCCCGGATCGAGCAGGTACTCCTGTTCGGTGAACTCGAGCCGCCTGATGATGGTGAAGCCATTGGCTTGGCAGAAGGCGTCGAACGCCTGACGGTCGTGCCCGTTCTTCAGGCGAACGCCTATTTCGGGGATGATTGCCACGGTCTCGCCATTCAGCGAGTAGAGCGGGGCAAGGTAGCGCGTCTTGCCCACGGCCTTCAACGAGTCGGCGACGTTCTTCATTCCGGTGGGCGCGCGCACCACCTTCATCCCCTCGTGGCCCCTCCCCTTGATCGCCTTCCAGTCGGGCCCTTGGAGTCCCAGCTTGCCCGGCGCATCAGCGGCAGGCTCTTCAGTGAAACACACGACGTACTGGTCGGCCAGCGGCGTGAATACCGT
>DATKXP010000053.1:0-5376 GCA_035529015.1 Phycisphaerae bacterium
GAACGCCTGTGCAAGGGGTGGCCTGGCGGCCATCATGGCCCGGGATCGGCCCGATTGTCCCGTCATCCAGCACAAGAGGCGAAACACGATGTTGGACTCGTGGTTAGAATCTTCAGAAAGGCTGATGGCGGTCGTCGGCGACAAGCCATCCAGGAAATCTCGGCTACAACGATTTGGTTACGAAAGGAAAGGAACGAAGAGATGAAGAGAGTGTACGCGAAAGCAGCGCTGGCGCTGGCCGTCCTGTTGGCGTCCGCCCTGGTGGTCCCGGCCGCCGAGGTCCCGAAGGAACTCCCGCGTCCGGACGGCAAGGAAGCGGACATGAGCAAGCCCGTACAGGTTTACATCCTGATGGGCCAGTCCAACATGCTGGGCGCCGGCAAGGTCGTCGGCGGGAATGGTTCGCTGGAGAACGCGGTCAAGAACAAGAAGAAATACCCCTACCTCGTGGATGACGCCGGCGCCTGGACCGTCCGCAAGGACGTGCGATATGTGCGCGTCAGGGTAAACGGCGCGGGGCCTGTCAGTCTGTGCAACAACGAATGGATGACTGTCCCGGGCGGGAATATCGGCCCCGAGCTCGGAATCGGCCACTACGTGGGTGAGGTCACGGATGCGCCGGTGATGATCCTCAAGAGTTGCATCGGCAACCGCAGCCTGGGCTGGGACCTGCTCCCGCCGGGCAGCGAGCGCTACGAGGTCGAAGAGAACGGCAAGACCATGGTCTACGCCGGCTTCGGGGATTCCCCGGACAAGTGGGAAAAGGGCACTGAGCCGAAGAAGATCGGCTGGACCGCCGGCTGCCAGTACACAGGCGACGTCGCCGGCGCCAAGAAGGTGCTGGCGGAGCTCGACAAGTACTACCCCGGCGCCAAGAGCTACGAGGTCGCGGGCTTCTTCTTCTGGCAGGGCGACAAGGACCGCTACAACGCCGCCCACGCCGCCCGCTACGAGCAGAACCTCGCCAACTTCATCAAGGCGCTGCGCAAGGACTTCAACGCCCCCAACGCCAAGTTCGTCTGCGCCACGCTCGGCCAGACCAAGAAGGGCGCGGGAGGCAATGAGGGCAAGATCCTCGAGGCCCAGATGGCCGTCGCCGATCCCCAGAAGCATCCCGAGTTCAAGGGCACGGTGGCCACGGTCTACTCCAACCCCCTCAGCATGGGCGGCGCCTCCAACAGCCATTACGGCGGCAACGCCGAGACGTACATGAACGTCGGCGAGGCCATGGGCAAGGCCATGGTCGAACTGTTGAAGAACAAGTAGTCAACGGACGCCACGCATCGCGGCGGCAGGGACGGCAATACGCTTGCCCCTGCCGCCGGCGGATCGGACAAACAACCCGGGCGAGAACATGAACAAGTCTTTTGTGGCCCTTATTCTCGCCATCTCGTTGCGCGAGAACGGTCAAATCCCGGCCAGGTAAAGACCGACAACAACCCATGGAGAACAACGCAGCATGACAGGGAGCGAGAGGATGGGCATTCGGCGTGAAATGACGCGGCGTGGTTTTCTGGCGGGCGTGGCAGCCGCCGGTGGCGCATTGGCGGCGCGGGCCGCACAGGCCGCCCCGGCCGCATCGACCCGGCCCACTGCTTTGTCCGAGGCCCAGGAGCGGGAGAAGGTCGAGGCCGCTCTGCCGGACCGGGCCCCCGCCTCGCCGGCAAAGCCCCGCAAGCTTCTGATATTCGACCTCAACGTCGGCTACGGCGGGCACCCCTCCGCGCGCACGGCCAACCTTGCCTTCACGCTCATGGGCCGCAAGACCGGGGCCTTTGAAACGACCGTCAGCAAAGACCCGCAGGTCTTCCGCCCGGAGAGCCTGCGCCAGTTCGACGCGGTCTTCTTCAACAACACGGTGGGCAATCTCTTCCAGGACGCTGATCTGCGCGGCAGCCTGGTGGACTTCGTCTACGGCGGCGGGCTGATGGGCGTGCACGGCACGACCGTCGCCTTCACGCGGTGGACCGAGAGGGCCCGCGAGGACTGGCCCGAGTTCGGCGTCATGCTCGGCGCCCGCGGGGCAAACCACCGGGCGTCCGACGAGCACGTCTTCATCAAGCTGGACGACCCGCACCACCCCGTGAACCGCCCGTTCGGCGGGGAGGGCTTCGACTATCGCAGCGAGTTCTTCCGCGTGCACGACCCGTACTCGCGCCGGCGCGTTCGCGTCCTGTTCAGCATCGACACCACCAAAACCGACATGAACCAGGGCCCCGCCTACGGCAAGCTCGTGCGGGCCGACGGCGACTACGCGCTGGCGTGGGTCCGCTCCTACGGCCGCGGACGCGTCTTCCAGTGCACCATCGCACACGCACCGTCCGTGTTCTGGGACCGGCGGATGCTGGAGTTCTACCTGGGCGCCGCACAGTTCGCCCTGGGCGACCTGGCCGCCCCGGCCGCGCCGAGCGCGATGCTCATGCCGGCGGTGCGGGCACAGGAGAAGCTCGGCTGGCGCGTGGGCCTGGAGGCGGGCGCCGGCGACGGCGAGGCTTCGCTGCTGGACTCTGCCGAGCGGGCCGCCCGGATGGGCCTGCTGTACTTCGGCGGCGTGCTGGGCCGGCCGGTCGGCCAGGATGTGCAGGCGCCGTTCGGCCCGGGCCTGACGGACGACCAGCGTCGCCAGGTTCGCCTGAAGCTGGATGCCGTCGGCGTGCGCCTGTTGGCGTGCACCGTGCCGCAGTTGCCCGCCGACCCGGCGGGCTGGCGCGCCGTCCTGGAGTTCGCCCGCAAGATGGGTATCGAGGCGATCGTCACGCCCCCGCCGGCCGAGGCGGACGCGGGCGCCGTCGCCAGGCTCTGCCGGGAGTACGACGTCGCCCTCGGCGGCGTGGCGCCCGCCGACTCGGCGGAATCACTGAAGGAGATCGTCCGCCTCCGTGTCAAGCCCGTCATGCTCTCGGTCAAGGACGCCAAGGGAGTCGAGCAAGTCAACCGCGCGGCCATCGAGGCCGCCAGGTGAGGTCAACCATGCCGCAACGCCGCCGAAACGTCGTACGCACCAGCCGCCGCGAGTTCCTTCGAGGTGCGGCTGCGGCCGCGGCTGCGCCGTGGATCGTGCCGGCCTCCGCCCTCGGCGCCGACGGGACCCCGCCGCCGAGCGATCGGCTCACCATGGGCCTCATCGGCGTGGGGTGCATGGGCAGCGGGCACCTCAGGCGGCTGGCGGGCGATGCGGATATCCAGCTCCTGGCCGTCTGCGACGTGGACAGCGTGCGGCGCGACGCGGCCAGGCGGCGGGTCGAGGAATACTACGCCGCCCGCAGCCCCGCCGGCAGCTATCGCGGCTGTGAGGCCTTCAACGACTACCGCGACCTGCTCGCCCGGGGCGACATCGACGGCGTGGTCGTCGCCACGCCAGACCACTGGCACACGCTCCAGAGCATCGACGCCGTGCGGGCCGGCAAGGACGTCTACTGCGAAAAGCCCGTCTCGCTGACCATCCGCGAGGGGCGCGAGCTGGTCGCCGCCGTCCGCCGCGGCGGGCGGGTGTTCCAGACCGGCACGCAGTACCGGTCCATCCCCACGATCCGCACCGTCTGCGACTTCGTCCGCGCCGGGGGGCTGGGGCGGATCAAGCAGGTCTTCACCCTGTGGGAGCCGCTGGCGAAGTGGCTCACCCAGCGGCGATGCCGGCCCTACGCCCGCGAACTGGACCCCGCGAAATTCGGCGCCTCGCCCGTGCCGCTGGACTTCCCCCTGCCGGCCGAGCCCGTCCCCGACGGGCTGGACTGGGACCTGTGGGTGGGCCCGGCCATGTGGCACGACTACAACCCCGTCTACCACACCAACCCGATCCCCGGCGTGGTGCCGTGGTCGATCTGCGAAGACTTCGGGGCCGCGTCGGTGACGTGGTTCCACTCGCACGCCGCCGACGTCATCCAGTACGCCATCGGCAAGGAGACCTCCGGCCCGGTGGAGATCCACCACCCCGCGGACGGGCAGTTCCCCACGCTCACCTGCCGCTACGCCGACGGCACGCTGCTGCACCACCTGGACCGCTGGTCGCAGGCGTCGCAGGTCTACCGCGCCGTGCCGCCGACCGCACGCCTGGCGGGGCTGTTCGGGGGCCTGTTCGTCGGCGAGCGGGGCTGGGTCACGTCGATGACCGCCAGCGGCCCCATCAAGGCCAGCAGCAACGCCCTGTTCGCGGAGATGGGCCTGCGCAACCGCGAGCAGAACCGATCCGGTTGGTGTACTCAAGCATGATGCCGCGACTCAAAACCAGGTCTTTCAGTCGCGACAAATGCTCCGCTGGGTCACCGTTTACTCTTGCGAACTCAGCCAGCGGCTCCCCGTCCGTCTGACTGACGTCGAAGACCGCCGCCGGCTTGAACGCCAACACCTCGTCGGTCTCATCATCTCTCTGTACTGTTTCGTCCTCTCGCACTTCTCGCCTCTTCCTCTTGCGGTAGGCTATCGGCGCGAGAATCCGGATGGCCCGCTCGCCTTGCCTGACTTGCCTGCCGAGTTGCTGGAACGTCCGGTATCCCGCCACTCTGGTAGCGTCACTCCGCTGCAACGCGATCAAGATCACATTGCCGAGGCTATATCTATGGAAGCGCCCAAGCATCGCCAGGTACTTCTTCAGGCTCTCGCTCTGACCGTCATCCAGCGCCATCGACAGCTCCTCGATGGCTTGTGAAGCCATCCTCTTTACTTCTGCTGCTCTCACCTTGACCACCTCTTCAGACAGCGCTGCCGCGCTCCTGATAGTCAGCCGCCAGATCTGCCTGAACATCACCACAAATCTTGTCGCACCTGCCGCAATAGATGCCGTCGAACTGCTCCTCGTTCTTCTTCATTCCACACAATGGACACAATCTCATTCTGCCACCTCATGAACCTGCCTCTTCCGGGCAGGCTCAGCTCGGAAAAAGGCTGAGCCTGCCTCAGGGCATGAATCAGAGATTCCACTTGTATTCACCTGCCATAGCGCGGCATAGTGCTTCTTGCACCATTTGAAAGGAACACGAAATGGCGAAGGCAGATCTGCGTGAACTGGCTCGGGGGTTTGCCCTGCTGTCCGACCCCACCCGCCTGGGCATCCTGGCGCTGCTGGTGAAGGGGCCGAAGAACGTCACAGCGATGTGCAAGGCCCTGAAGAAGAAACAACCCGCCGTGAGCCACCACCTCGGCCTACTGCGAATGGGCCGCTTGGTCAACAGCCAGCGCCAGGGCAGGTCCGTTGACTACGGGGCGGACAAGGCCAAAATGAAGGCACTGGCGGCCGGGCTGGCGAAACTGATGCCGAAGTAGACGCTCGCGCAAGCCGAACTCTCGCTGAGCAATTTGAGGCCGTCACATTCGAGCCGGGCGGAACCAATGGCCCCGGACGCCGCCTGGCGTGCTGTGCAGCCTGGCAGACGGTCAAGG
>DATKXP010000054.1:0-2092 GCA_035529015.1 Phycisphaerae bacterium
AGCACGCCCACCGCCCACGAGTGGTACGTCACGATCACCACGTCCGAGAGGCGGTCTTTCGGTATCTGGAGCAGCGGCTTGACGTCGGCGGCGCGGGCGATAAACGCGCGGCTCTCGAGGTTCCCGGCCTTGCCCGTCAGCGGGTCGATGCCGTGCCCGACTCGCCGCAGCATGTAATGATAGAGCGTGTTCGGCGACCGGGCCCGCGTTGCCCAGCGGTCGCCGACGAAGAGTTGGTCGAAGGTCCACTTGCCGGACGCCACGTCGGGGAGTTTGACGGACCAGGTGCCGTCCTCTCCGACCGCAAACCCGGTGATCTCGCGCCCGGCGGTGAAGACGGGCCGCGCGCCCTCGGCGGCCTCGTAGATGATGGGGGCGTCCTTCGTCCCGCTGTCGCCCGGCGTGAACGTCACCGGCTCGTCCAGCGTGTAGGTGCCGTCGGCGATGACGACGCGGACGGGTTCGACCAGTTGCGTCGCGCTCATGAGTTTCCGGACGGCATCGCGCGCGCCGGCCAGCGACGCCAGCGGACCGTCGGTCCGGTCGGCGTTGGGACGGGCCAGGCGGCCCGACCACGCGTCGCTGCCGTCGGGCGCGACGTGGACGGTGACGGCGCGGGCGCGGGCGGCGGGCAGCAGGCACAGGGCGAGGCCAAGCAGGCAAATCCACAGACGTGCGTTCGCGTTCATCGCTTTCTCCGAGCCATCGCGGGCTGCTAGTGGCGCGTCAACATTGAACGTGCGAGTGCGGGTGCCATGCTTTCGCTTGCGAAAGCATGCGCCCCGCCCCGGAATGGCATGCTTTCCCAACGGCGGGAAGGCATGGCACCCGCAGAATCAATGTTGACCCACCACTAGAGATAACCGGAAACCGCCCTGGTTTTCCAGCGTTCTTCCCCAAGCGCGCTCAGGTGGCGGTTGCCAACCGCTGTCCGGCGGCGCATAATCAGCCGGCCAGGAGAGTCCATCCTCTTGCAGGTGCCGTCCCACACGCTCAAAGAAGGAGGAGAGCAATGGTCCGTGAGAGGCCACAACCTGGTCGGGCCGTGGCAGCCGTCTCGCTGGCACTGCTCGTGCTGTCCGGCGCCGAAGCCGCCGGCGCCACGCCCGCCGACGAGGCCGGGAAGATCCTCGACGCAACCGGCGTCAAGGGCGGCCTCATCGTCCACCTCGGGTGCGGCGACGGGAAACTGACCGCCGCCCTCCGCGCGGGTGACCGCTACCTGGTCCACGGCCTGGATGCCGCCGGCGAGAACGTGGCCAAGGCACGGGCGTTCATTCACGCCAAAGGCGCGTACGGCCCCGTGTCGGTCGAACAGTTCGACGGCACGTCGCTGCCGTACGCCGACGATCTCGTCAACCTGGTCGTCTCCGAAGACGTCGGTCGCGTCGGCATGGACGAAATCCTGCGCGTCCTCGCGCCGGGCGGCGTGGCCTGCATCAAGACGAACGGCGGCTGGGCCACGACGGTCAAGCCGTGGCCGAAGACCATCGACCAGTGGACGCACTACCTCCACGACGCCACGAACAACGCCGTGGCGCGCGACACGCAGGTGGGCCCGCCGCGGCGGATGAAGTGGGTCTGCGGCCCGCTGTGGGCGCGCAGCCACGAGTTCACGTCGAGCCTGGCGGCGATGGTCTCGGCCGCCGGACGCGTCTTCTACCTCTTCGACGAGGGCCTGACCGGCGTGACGCCCGCGTCGCTGCCGGAGCGATGGACGCTGATCGCGCGCGATGCCTTCAACGGCGTGCTGCTATGGAAGCGGCCGATCGACAACTGGCGGGCCGGCCAGTGGAAGAACACCTCGCTGCGGGGCGCGCCGCCGTCGGTGCCCAGGCTCCTGGTCGCCGAGGGCGACCGCGTCTTCTTTCCGCTGACCCTCGGCGCGCCTATTTCAATCCTCGACGCAGCGACGGGCAAGGTCCTGGCCACGTGCGAGGGAACCGACGGCGCGCAGGAACTGCGGTGCCTCGACGGCGTCCTCCTGGTCCACGCGGGCAAGGGCGGCCTTCTTGCGTTCGACTCGAAGACCGGCAAGCCGACCTGGCAGGCCAAGGACAATCCCCAGTCAAAGACCCTGGCCGCCCACGCC
>DATKXP010000055.1:0-5074 GCA_035529015.1 Phycisphaerae bacterium
GCAGGAGGACTTCAACTTCAAGAGAATCTGGGAAACCTCCGAGGTCTTCCTGCGGGTGCGCGACGTGGACTCCTACGGCGGCAAGTGCGGCCTCTGCGAGTACCGGCGCATCTGCGGCGGCTGCCGCGCACGAGCCTTCGCCATGACCGGCGACTACCTCGCCGAAGAGCCCTTCTGCATCTACCAGCCCAAGGGGTGCGCATCGGGCGGCAACGCGTAGGCCGGCCACGTTGAGCCGTCGCCGGCACGGCGACGGTCGTTGCCGTTGGCGAACCGGTACCCGTTCCCGTCGGCGCGGGCGCCGACGGCTAAACGAAACGGCAACACGCCATGTTTAGCCGTCGCCGGCACGGCGACGGTCGTTGCCGTTGGCGAACCGGCGCCCGGTCCCGTCGGCGCGGGCGCCGACGGCTAAACGACGCAGCACGTCACCGGCCGGCCGCGCTCATCTTCACGACCCGTCCGCGCGTCATCCGTTTGACGCTCAGGCGCAGTTCATCGCCGGCGGCGGCGACGGCCGTGGCAAACGCCTCCACGTCGGCCACCGGCCGGCCGTTGACGTGCGTGACGATTTCGTACGGCTTGATGCCCGCCACCGACGCCTTGCTGCCCGGCTCCACCTTCGAGACGATGACGCCCGGTTCCCCCTCGGCCTTCTGGAAGTACCGCCGCACCTCGTACGTCAGGTCCCGCACCGTCAGCCCGAGCGCCGGCGCCTTGTGCATCGCGGCCGACTCGTAATGCGTCGGCATGGGCGTCACCTCGAACCGTCTGGTGACGATGCGGCCGTCGATGAAGAACTCCGCCTCGTAGCGCCTGCCGAATCCCAGGTCGGTCAGCGCCCGCGTGAAACTGTTCTCGGCCGATTGCCACGGGGGCGGAATGCGGTCGTAATACACCTCGGGCATCTCGTCCATCCGGTCCCACGGAAACGGGCCGCGATCGTAGTGGTCTTCCAGTTGGACCTCCAGCGGCTCGACCTGGCCCTCGGCCCGCAGCCTGAGCAGGATGATCCCCGCCGCCAACCCCGCCTTCGCGGCCGGCGAATCCGGGTACACGTACGAGACGATCGCCCCGCTCTCCCCGTCGTTCGTCCACTGGGCCACACCGTTGGCCCGGGCGAGGTCGCGGCCGAGCGGTTGAAGGATGACCCCCATCCACGCCAGCCGCTGCTCGGTCGCCTCGGAGAGCGGCACGTTGCTCGCGTCGGTGTGTTCCGCCAGGTTCGCCAGGATCGCCTCGACCCGCGCCACCGGCACCAGGCGCGGCCGGATCGACGGCCACCGCCGCTCCACCGCCACCTTCTGTCGCCTCGGCAGCGGCATCGCCACCAGCAAACCGTCCACGTCGAAGGCGAACGGGTATTGGTTACGCTCCATCGAGTCGAAATACAACTCGCCCCGCCACCCCAGGTGCAACCGGTCGAAACGCCCGTGATTGTAGTACGCCGTCCGGTTCTCGCCGTGCTGGCGGATATCGACCATCGGCAACAGCACCTGCCGCAGGTCGCGGATCGGCACGGCCGACAGCGCCACCGCACCCGCGACGGGCCGTTCGAGTTCGGCCACCAGACATCCGTACGTGGCCAGCGAGCCGACGAACGTCGCGGGGACCGTCTCTGTGTCGGCCGTCCAGACGGCGATCCGCTCCAGGCGCCCCGTCACCTTGGGCTTGAGTTCCGCGTACACGAGCACACGGTTGCCCTCCAGCAGGACGCCGGTGGCATGAACCTCGGTGGCCGTGTCGATCTCGTCGCGCCCCCCGAACCGCTCGCCGACCACGCGTTTGGGGCTCCGGAGGTAAAGCGTCACGCGCGGCAACACCTGCGCGCAGCGCTGCTTCAGGTCCTCGAGCATGCGGGCCCGCTCGTCGGCCGTGTAGAACGGCCACTGGAGCGGCGATCCCTTCCACGAATCGTCCGCCGGGATCTCGCCGTTGGACGACAGGCCGACCGGCCCGCCCTCCGCATCCACAATCAGGACGTTGCGCAGGGTAGGCCGATACTGCCTGCCGGCGCCGTCCAACGAGAGACCCGGCGTGAACGGCTCGACCGACGTCCGCCACGTGGCGCCGGTCTCCTGGTACGTGACGCCCAGATACGGCGGCTTCCTGGCCGCGTCGAACACCAGCGGCACGGCTCCCTCAAGCGGCTCCTCGAGGCGAATCCGGACCGCCAGGTGCCTCTTGCCATAGGCCACGACCCGCGCAGGCACCACGTCGTCGCCCAGCCGCACGGCCACACGCTCGATGAACCGCGGATGCATCTGCGGATCGGGCGCGATCACGTCCTCCGGCGAGACGAGAAAGCCGCCCGCCGTCCACGGCCGCTCCTCTTCGAGTTCCGCCCTGCCGCTGTCCGGCTCGTCGCCCCTGTCGTAGCGCAGGGTGTACTCGACCTGCACCAGCGACGGCTGAAGCGCCTTCGCCACCGCCGCCTGCTTCTCGACCGCCGTCCTCGTCGGCCCGCATCCGGCGACCGTCAGAAGGACCGCAAGCGGAATCGAAAGCCAAGCCCGCATCTTCCTCCCCTGACCAGTGACACGTGACCCGTGACACGTGACGGCTGTCACTCTTTCTCAAAATCCCTCAGATAATCCAGCACCGCCTGCCGCACCAGCCCGCTCCTGAGGACCGTCACGATGACCCGGTGCTGCGTGTCGATGGCCTCGAGTGCAGCCGTGTGCAGCCGTTTCACGTCGTCGAGCGTCGTGACCTCTTTGCCGTCGATCTTCAGGAGGATGTCCAGGCGTCTCAGCCCCGCGTTCTCGGCATTGCCCGGTTGCTTGACGCCGTAGACGAAGACCCCGCGCTGGCGGTGGAAATGCAGGTCCGGCGTGTCGAACTGGTTGATCTCTCGGACCGTGAAGTCCCACCGCGGGCAATCGAGTTGGTCGCCCTCAACCTTCCCTTTCTCGCGCGGCACCAGGCGGACGTTCATGGCCTTCTCGCCGCGGAGTAAGTCGATCCGGACGGGCTGGTTCTTCGGCAACAGGCCGATCAGCCGCCGCACGGCCGGCAGGTCCTCCTCGGTCACCGCCGCCACGGCCTGGCCCCCGATCTTCAGGATACGGTCGCGCGCCAGCAGGCCCGCCTGCCGCGCCGGGCTCTCGGGGTCGGTTTCGGCCACGATGACGCCGTCGGTGCCCTCGAAGTAGATGTTGCGGCCGAAATCCCGAAGCGCCTGCAGTTGCAGCCCCGTCCACGACCAGTTCACCCGGCCCGACTTGCGGATCTGATCCACCAGGTGCCGGATCGTGTCGGACGGTACGGCGAACCCCATGTCGCCGCCGAACATCACGCCCCGCGTGTTGATGCCCACCACCTGCCCGTCGGTGTTGACGAGCGGGCCGCCCGAATTGCCCGGGCTGATGGCCGCGTCCGTCTGAATCCACAGGCTGTACTCGCTGTTGTCCGGCAGGAACCGCCGCGTGCACGAGACAATGCCGATCGAGACGCTCCGCGACAGGCCCCACGGGGCGCCCATCGCCATGACGAAGTCGCCCTCTTTCAGGACCGTCGAACGGCCCAGGTCGGCGTGGGGGATGGTCTCGGCGTCGGCGGCCAGTTCCAGTTTCACGAGCGCCAGGTCGGTGTCCTTGTCGGCCCCGACCACCTTGGCGCTGAAGGCCCGGCCGTCGTACAGCAGGCACCGGACCTCGACCGCCTTGTTCACCACGTGCCAGTTCGTCAGGACCTCGCCCTCGGGGGAGATGATGACGCCGCTGCCGGCCACCTCGCGGCTGATCTTCCTGCCCGACTCGTGGCTCTCCTGGAGGACCTTGATGTAGACGACCGCCGGGAAGACCCTGTCCTTGGCCGAGCGGATGACCTCGCGGAAATCGAGGCTCGCGAGGGCCTCCTCGCGCCCGGCCGGCCGTTTCTCGGCCGCCACCGCATCAGGCGCCGTCGCCAGCGCCAGCAGGATGCATAGGAAGCGTGTCATACGGGTGACTCTCCCGGCCCGGGTCCTCTGACCATCCTTCATTCTACGTCCGCCGGCAGCGCGTGTCATGGAAATACCGCGCCGGCGCGAGCCGGCAATCGCTCTCCGCGCGGCGGCCTTCCCAGGCCGCCGCGAACGAGTTCCTGGTGGCCTGGGAAGGCCACCAAGCGGCGCGCCGACCGAAGCGGCGTTGTAACCTCGGCCTCTCCCGTATAACATACACGACGGCCGCAGCCGCCTGTCGCGAACCAAAGTGGGGGGCGCTCCATGCCCGTGCGAACTGTCCCGACGCTCGTGCTGATCCTTTCTCTCGCCGCCGGCGCCTCCGCCGACAACGCCGTCTTGGAACTCCTCAAGCCCGACGGCGAGAACCTCCTCAAGGCCGACGCCTGGCGGCCGTGGCAAGAGGGCTTTACGCGCGAAGGCGACCGCTTCGTCTGCGACAACGGCACCGACCGAAGCGTCCAGCGCGGCGCCAGCCAGACCGTCGTCCTCAACCAGACCGCCCCCGAACCCATCGTCGCCACGTGCTGGAGCAAGGCCGAGGGCGTCGGCGGGTCGGCGGACTCCGACTACTCCCTCTACCTCGACCTCGTCTACGCCGACGGCACGCCGCTCTGGGGTCAGGTCAGCCCCTTCAAGACGGGCACACACGACTGGCAGCGGGCCCAGGTGACCGTCTTCCCGGCCAAACCCGTCCGCAGCCTCTCGTTTCATATGCTTCTGAGGCGGCACACGGGGAAGGCGTGGTTCAAGGACGCGAAACTCGCCGTCCTCAAGACGCCGGAAGGGGCGGCGCTGTTCGACGGCGTGCCGGTGCGGATGCGCGGCAAGCCCGCCGAGCGCTTCCTCGTCCGCGACGTGGCGGCGGGGTCCGACTTCGCTGCATTCGAGAACGGGGAGACACTTGGTCTGACACTCGGCCTCCGCAAGGCCATGGGTCGTGGCGCTGCATCCCTGGCGGCGACGCTGACCGACACGACCGGCCGCGACCGCGCCGTCACGTTGTACTACACCGTGCCGTTTGCGGCGCCCGGCGCGCGGTGGCTGATCGACCCACGGCGCGAGGCAGCCGTCGAGCCGCCGCGCGAGTACCTCAGTGCCCTCCGCGCCGGCAGCGTGGGAGCCAAC
>DATKXP010000056.1:0-26966 GCA_035529015.1 Phycisphaerae bacterium
ATCCTCTGGCCGCGAACCGAGATCTTCTACTCCGACGGCGAGCGGTCATGGCCCGCGCGGCCCGGCCAGGGCGTACGGTCGGTCCTCTGGGACGCCGGCCGTCTGCTTGCCGGACTCGGCGAACCCGACCAGGACTACGACCCCTGCCTGTCGGGCGATGGGCAGGAACTGTACTTCACGCGCGGCAAGGCCGGCGGCGACGCCGACATCTATGTCGCTTACCGCACGCTCGACGGGTGGACCGAGCCCAAACCGCTGGAGCCGGTGAACACGGCGGCCGACGAGATCGGACCGGCGCTGGCGCGCGACGGCGCCACGCTCTACTTCTACTCGAACCGCGCCGGCGGCGAAGGCGGGTACGACCTCTACGTCTCACGCCATACCGATGCCGGCTGGTCCGAAGCGACGAACCTCGGACCGCGCGTCAACGGCCCCTTCAACGAGTACGACCCCGCCGTCACGCCCGACGGCCTGTACCTGCTCTTCTCCTCGAACCGGCCCGTCGAGGGGGAGGACGCGCTCGACCCCAAGACCTGGCGGGCGACGCTCCGCGAAGAGCCTTACGAGAACGACTACGACGTCTACGCGTTGGACCTTGAGGACGACGCCGCGGCGCCGCGCCGTCTCGACGTCGTGTGCAGCCGGGCCAACGACGGCCAGCCGACCGTCTCGCCCGACGGCAAGTGGCTGTACTTCGCCTCCGACCGGGCCGGCGGACAGGGAGGGTACGACCTCTGGCGGTCGCGCGTCACCGTCCAGCCGCTCGCCGGCCTCATGCCGCCCGAGAACCTCGGCGCGCCCGTCAACACGGGCGCCCACGAACTGGACCCCGCCGTCAGTCTCGAAGGCTTCGGCCTCTATTTCTCGAGCAACCGCGCCACCGAAGAGACTTACGCCATCTACTACGCCCGGAGCCACGAGGTCTTTCAGGTGGTCCGGACGCGGCGATTGGCCATCGGCCCCATTCTCGGCGAACTCTCGTGGCCGCTCCTCGGCCTGATCCTGGCCCTTGTCGGGCTGGCCCTGACGCTGCTGGCCCTGGCGCGGCTGCGGCGGCGGCCGGGGCTTCTGGCGAGCGCCGTGATGGTCTCGCTGATTCTTCACCTCGTGGCCCTCAGCCTGTTTACGATCTGGCAGATCTCGTACCGCGTGGCGGAACTCGTGAAACAGGAAGAGCGCTTCGAGGTGGCCGTCAGCATCCCCGGCCTCGCCGAAAGCGAACTCTCGAGCCAGATGCGGGCGGCACTGGCGGACCTGGCGCGGCTCGATACGGCGGAGTTGGCCGTCGAGAAGTCCGACCAGATGACCGCCCCCGAACCGCCGAAGGTCACCGAGCCCATTGTGGCCCTGGTCAAGGCCGAAGCGGCTCCGCAGGAGATCCGGATCGCCCCCCTGCCGGAGCGGCAGCAGGAACTCGCCGATCCCTTGCCGGCCCAGGCCGAACTGCCGCCGACTCTCGATTTGCTTCCGCCCGAGCCGCTTCAGGAGATCCAGCCCAGGACGGTCCGCCCGGTCCAGGAGGCCGAGCCGTTCGAGGCGCGCCCCGTGGTCCTCGCTCGCGCCGAGCCGGTGCCGGTCAAGGCCGTGGGCGCCCAAGGCGTCCCGGCGCCGACCCGCCGCCAGGCCGACGTCCCGCCGGACATCGTGCCCGTGGCACTGCCCGACGTCCAGCCGAAGGAGGTGACGCTCCCGCCGATCGAGATCGTTCAAGCCGCCCCCGTGCCGGTCGAGCCGGCCGACGTCCTCGACATCGCCCCCCTGACGAGCGAGGTGCCGGTCCGCCCCGTCCGCATCGCCAAGGAACCGGCCGAGGCCGCCGTCGGCACCAAACCGCTGGCCGCCGTGCGGGCCGAGGCGCCGGCGCCGCGACCCGCCGCCGTCACGGTCGCGCCGGAAGCGACGGCGCCGAGCGCGCAGCCCGCCATCGACACGACGCTGCTGACGCAAACCGTCGCGCCGCCGACCGCCGCCGACGCCGTCCTTCTCGACGAGACGGTCGCCCTGGCGACCCCGGCCATCGCCCCGGCCGACGTGCCCCAGATGGAGGCTCTGCCCCCGGCGATGGGGCCGGTCAGACCGAAGCAGCCCGCGCCTCACTCCAACGGGACGGCTGAGACGGAGCCCGCCGGCGGCGGGGCGGTCGTGGTGGTCGAGCGGGCCAACGGGCCGGTCGCCCTGGCCCCGGCCCCGTCGGTGGCCGCCCCCGCGGCGTCCGACGAGTTGCGCGTGGGGCCGGACGCGCTCGGGCCCAAAGCGTTCGACTCAGCCGTCGTGGCGGCGGTGCCGTCCGGACCGCAGCCGATGATCGACATCGCGGTCGCCAAGCCGGGACCGGTTGCCCTGCCGCCGCCCGCGACTGCGGCGGCCGACCTGGCCGAGCCGGTCGCGTCCATGGCGCCGCGTGCGGTGCTGCCGGAGCGTCCGCCCGTCGTCGTCAGGCCGCGCGAGAGGCTCGCCGCGCAGCGGTCGGACCGGCCGGCCGGCGTGGGGCGGGCGGAGCCGAAGCCCGTCCACGCCGAACCGCTCGGAACGGCCGCGGCAAAGCCCGACGCGCAGACGCTGCTGGCCTCTGCGGTGCCTGCCGCCGAGTCGATCGCCACGCCGGTTATCGGCGACTCGACGGTTGCGACTGCGCTGCCGCCCTCGGCTCCCATCGACGCCGACGTCTCGCCGCCCCCGGCGCCGCTGCCGCCGAAACAGATCTACCGCCTCCGGACCGATCCCGACCGTAAAGAAACCATCGAGAAACTCGGCGGCACGCCCGAGACCGAGGAGGCGGTGCGCAAGGCGCTCATCTGGTTCGCGCGACATCAGAGCGACGACGGGTGCTGGGACGTGGACGAGTTCATGAAGAACTATGACGTCAAGGGCCGCCGCGCCAGCGACGGGCGAGGAAATCGAACCGGCCAGGACGTGGGCGTGACGGCTCTGGCGGGGTTGGCCTTCATCGGTGCCGGCCACACCCACGTGCCGGCCCGCGATGCCAAAGGGCCGAGCGAGTACGCCAGGAACGTGCAGAAAGCCATCGACTGGCTTCTCGCCGGCCAGAAGGAGGACGGCGACCTGCGGCGGGGCGGACAGATGTACGACCACTGCCTCGCGGCGATGCTGCTGGCCGAATCGTTCAGCATGACCGGCGACGACCGTCTCGTCGATCCCATCAAACGGGCGGTCGATTTCATCCTCAAGGCCCAGAACCCGAATATGGGCTGGCGGTATGAACCGCGGTCCGACAACGACACCAGCGTTCTGGGGTGGGCCCTGATGGCACTGAAGAGCGCCGAGATCGCGGGCTTCCAGGTCCCGCAGAAGTCGTACCGCTGGGCGGCCAATTGGCTCGACCAGGTCCGCAAGGGCAAGCAGAAGGGGCTCTACGAGTACCAGCCGGGCCGCGGCCCGTCTCCTGCGATGACGGCCGAGGGCCTGTTCTCCGAGATGCTCATCGACTACAACCCCGGCAGCCCGCGGACGGCCGAGTCGGTGGACTACATCCTCAAGAACAAGCCCCGCTGGCGGCCGCAGAACCTGGAAGACACGAACGTCTACTACTGGTACTACGCCACGATGGCGATGCACCAACTGGGCGGGCCGAAGTGGGACGAGTGGAACCGCGAAATCCGCGAAACGCTCGTCAAGGCCCAACGCCAGGACGGACCCTACGCGGGCAGTTGGGACTCGCGCACGCGCTGGGGCCAGTTCGGCGGCCGCGTCTACTCCACCGCCGTCGCCACGCTGACGCTGGAAGTGTACTACCGCTACCTGCCCTTCTACGACCTGCGGTTGGGCAAGCAGGACGAGAAGTAGCCGCCGCCTGAAGACTGGCAGCGCCTACTTTTTCCTGCGCTTCGGAAACAATCGCTGGGCAGCACCCTTGACCGTGAAGGCGAAGATCTCAAGGGGAACGCTCGGTGCCCCCTCGGCGGCCAGGATCAGCCGCCTATCAGGCTCGGGTGCGACGATGAAGCCACGCACTCTGCTTTGCTTGCCGTTGGCCCGTTCGGAGACAATGAACGCGCGGTAGCGCAGGAGTTGGCCGATGACTTTGTCGGCGGCGCGACCGCGCTTCAACTCCACGACGACCCATCCTCCGCGGCGGTCCTTGGCCAGGATGTCCAGCGGCCCCGTTGCGGTAGGGTACTGCCGCTCGACGCATTTCAGGCCGTGTTCCAGCAGGTCAAGGTTGAATTCCAGGAAGTCCTCCAGCGTCTTCTCCAGGACGTGCAGTTCGCGGAAGGCCGATTCGTCGAGATTCTGGAGATCGCGCGGCAGCGCCTTGCGTGCCTTGGCGCGCCGGAACACCTCGGCCGACTGCTGGACCTCTCCCCGGCGCCGGTAGTAGAGAAGTGCTTCCTCGAAGGTGGGGCTACGCCCGGGCTGGCCGAAGAAGGCGACCCAATCCTCCTGGTTGGCGAACCGGATGTAGCAGTCTTGGTGGAGATGCTCTTGGACGATGGCTTCGGCTTCGTCGTGGCGCCCGCCGTCGAGGAACAGGCGGCCACCTGATTCCACGACGAGACCGGGTGTCCTGAGCAGCGCCATCATGTACGAACGGTTCAGGTGGATCGTATTCAGCAGGCTGCTCCTGCGAGTACCGATGCGGATGCGCCCTTCTCGCAGCACTGGCAAGTCTCTGAGTGCCTTTTGCAGTTGCCGTCTGTCGCGCGTGCCAAGGCCCACGTACCGCTTGATATGGCGCACGGCTTCTGCAACGCCGTCGGGCGAGCGGATGCGCGAGATGAACAACTCGTAGCACTCCGACGGGATGCCGTCAGGGAAATGCGTCAGAACTGCAAGCAATGTGGGGTATGGAAACAGCCCTGCATCTTCTACCATCGTGCCGACAGATGGGTTGGGGAACTGATAGCGGCGCAGTTGCCCGTTAACGAACTCAGGCAAGCCCTTCTTGCCGAGCCGAAGGAATTGCCGTCCAGCATCCGTTATCTGCACAATGCTCTGGTCGGTGATCCACGCAAGGCCAAGGGTGTCCAGCACCCTCTTGTTCATCCGCGCGATGGCGGCATAGTCTCGGCTTGTCGCCGTGGCCTTCGTCGGCTTGTACAACCGCGCGCGCCGTAGCGCACTGGTGTAGGCCCTCTGGGCCTTGGACCACAACCTGCCCTCGAAGCGCCTGAGTTCCCTCAGCTTCCTCTGAATGGTAGGCAGGCTTCCCGCCGAAACAGCGGCTCCCTTCGGCTGGAACCAGTAGAAGGGGTCGTTGACGTAGGCCTCGGCGAACTTCCGCCAGTACGTGTCCACTCACATGTCCTCGAAGAGCGCCGGCTCCGGCGGCGTGGCCTTGACGCTGCGCATCTTGGGGCGGCGGAGCATGATAGGCGGCGCGGGAAAGCGCCGGGGCTCCAACCGGTGTCGCGCTATCGCGCAGTAGTCCTCGCTGATATCAATTCCGATGAAGCGCCTGCCGGTGGACTTTGCAGCCACACACGTAGCCCCCGAGCCGTTGAATGGATCCAAGACAATATCTCCCGCGAACCCTTCCGACGGCACCTTGGCGAACGTGTACATGAGGATAAGACGCTGCGGTAAGACAACGGGGAACGGCGCGGGATGGCCTCCCGTACGCGACACGTCCTCCGGGTACATCGGCCAGAGTTGCATTGTGAGATTCAGCCATTGCTCCTGCGACAACTTGCTGCGCTCTTTTACGGCCTTTGGCAACCTGCGAGGCTTCCCTGGCTTGACGAACACGTTGATGAACTCAATCGTGTTGTCCTCGTAGATGTTCGGCGGATAGGGGTAACTGCCGAACATCTTGACGGTGGTCTGCTTCTGCCAGACGTAGAGGCTGAAACGCTGGAAGTCGGACTCCTCATCGCTCAGAATGGAGACCTCGATGTCATTGTTGATGTTCTTGAGGTGGCGCGTGTGCGTGGTGTTCATCGCCTTCTTGGGGATCGGCACGATCGGCGTGTTGATGCAGAGCTTGCCGTTGGGAATCAGGACCCGGTAGGCCTGTCGCCACACGCTGAGCAGGTCATCGAGATAGTCCTGGTAGGAAGAGTGGCCAATCTGGCCTTCCACGCCGTAGTCCACAAGGTTCCAATAGGGGGGGCTGGTGACCACCAGATGCACCGACTCGTCCGGCAACTCGCTCATCGCGTGTGCCGCGTCGCCACAGATGACCTTGTTCACAAACTTGGCGATCTTCGCGGCCAACGTGGACTCCTTCTGCTGCAACTCGGCCAGCGTGCACTTGAGGCTTGCCCCAATTGTAGCGGTCGAATCCTCCAGGCGGAAGAAAAATGCCGCCGCCGGCACCGGTCGGTCGGCCTCCCCCTGGTCGGTCGGCTGAATCGCATTGACTTGCACCATCGCCACGGCCTATAGTTGCGGCCGACACGGGTTCGTTGGACCTTTCGATGATGCGATCTCGCACGAACGGCGGCTGGGCGGCGACGGCGCTGGCAATCCTCGGCGCCGCAGCCTGCGCTGCGCTCGCCGCGGATGCCGACGATCCCGCCTCTACGGCGCCGAAGGCCAAGTTCCTCCGCAGCCGGTGGCTCTCGCTTTACGTGGCCGACACGAAGGTCGGGTACATCACCCAGAGCCTGTATGCGTTTCCCGACGGGGGCCGACGGCTCCAGACGAACCGGTTCCTGCGCCGAAGCCGCGGGGACGCCCGGTTCGGCTACTACAAGATGATCACGGCCGACGTCGATGCGAACTTCCGGCCCCGGGCCCTGACGTGCCGTGTCGTCGGCGGCACGCGGCAGTGGGAGGTCGCGGGCCGCGAGCAGAACGGGGCACTGGTCCTGACACGAACCGTTGGCGAGACGAGCGCCACGGCCCGCCTCCCCCTCGGCGGAAACGTGACGTTCCGGTCCTGGGCGCTCCTCGCCACGCTGCTCGGCGGCCCGAAGACCGGCGCGGCACGAACCTGGCTCGTCATCGACGAATCGCTCGGCGCCCTGCTGCCCGACCCGTGCAGCGTTCGCGTGCTCGGGCCGCGAGGGCTGCCGGCCGCCGGCGACGGCGAGAACCTGCTCGGACTCGCGGTCGATTGGTCGTGCGGCACGGAACGCGTGCTCCACCTCGTGGATTCCAACGCCCGTGTTCTGCGAAGCGTGTGGCAATCGACGCCGATGGTCGCCGAGGCGACGAGCCTGTCGGAAGCCAGGCGTCTCGTCACCCCCGCCGAAGCGCCGCCCGCCGCGAACGTCCCGGGCCTGACGAACGAGCGGTACCGCGACCCTCGCTTCGGCCTCAGTCTCTGGGTGCCGCCATACCCCTACGTCATTCACGTGGCGGAAGCCTCGGGCCGCGTGACGGTGACCGACCTGACGGACGAGGCCCACGTGTCGCTGCGTCCGGCCTACGACTTCGGCCCGGAGGCGGCAGCCGGGGGCTCCGGGCAGACGGGGGAGAACGGGGAGGTCGCCGAATCCGCACTCCCATCCCACCCGATCCAGCAGGAATGGGCCGAGGCGTTCGATGCCGTCAAGGCCGAGCCTCGGGCCGCCCTCGTGCCCGGCGGCACCGGCCCACATGACGTGCTGGGGCTCGGCGGGACGGCGCGGCTGGGATGCACGACGTTCCACTTTCGGAACCTGCTCCTGTCGGGCGAGGGGCTGACGTGGTTCGTGTCGCTCGCGGTCGCCGACCGGCGTGTCACGGCCAAGCCGGTGCTCCTGGAGAACGTCAGCCGGTCGATCAAGACGGCGGCGCCCCAAGGGCGACTGCCCATCCAGACGGCGGGGCTGGTGGTCCAGAGCCCGTTCTACGGGTTCCAGATCAACCGGCCGAACGCGCGGTGGAAGGTGCCCGATCACGTGGGCGGCCCGCCCACGGCGATGGAGATGGTGCGCGAGGATCAGGCGGCCGTCGCGATGGTCCGCGTCCTGACACCCAAAGAAGGCCAGTCGCTGGCGGAATTCGTGGCGGAGCAGGCAGAGGCGGCCGCCAGGAACCTGGGCGTCGAGAAACCCGAACCGAGACCCGCCGCGTTCGGCGGGCTCGGGGGACTCGAGATCGCCTACGAAGGACAGGCGATCCTCTCAGGCAAACCGGCACGGTGCAAGGCCGTCTACGCCGAGCGCCGCGGGCGGGTCCTGTCGCTGGTGCTCGTGGTTGCAGCCGATGCCGACGAGACGGCCGCACGGGAGGTCGAGCAGATTCGGCAGAGCGTGACGTTCACCCGGTAGGCCGCATTTCTATGAGCGTGCAACGCTATCTTCGAGCCGGTCTGGCCGCGATGCTTGCCGTCACGACGGCAAGTGCAGCGGCCCGCGCCGCACCGTCCGACGGCAAACCCGGACGGGCCGAGGGCGTCGCCTTCCTGCCCCTGACCATCACGAGCGACGAGAAGGACCTGGGCGAGAAGGTGCAGCAGATGCTCCGGTTCAAGGCCAAGCGCATGGGGGCCATCGTGTACGACTCCTTGAGCATCAAGGAGGTGCTCGGCAGCCGCAAGGTCTCCTCCGACACCCCTGCGGCGGAACTGGCCGCCCTCGGACGCAAGCCCTTCCAGGCCGACGTCGTCGTGACCGGTCACGTGGCGGGCACCGAGCCGTACGAGGTCCGGCTCCTGGCCGTCTACACCGACAATCCCCAGCAGCCGCACGTCTTCCAGAGGCGGTACGCCTGCGAGAATCATCATCTCATCCCGGTCGAGATGGCGAACGCGGTGTTCGACATCCTCGGCATGGAGCGTCCGAAAGACCCCTTGCGTATGCTGCGTGCCGACCCCGAGATTGACCGGCGCTGGCGCGAAGGGCCCAACCTCGTGAAGAACCCGGGGTTCGAGCAGGCCGGCCCGTCGGGCAACGGCCCGGCTCACTGGCAGGCGCTCGAGAACCAGATGGCGTGGGTGCCCAATCCCGACGGGCCGGGCAAGGTCCTGAAATACGACATGAACGCGGGCACCGCCGGGGGGTACGGCCTGGATTTCTACAGCGACTGGATCCCCATAGAGGCCGGCGCGACCTACCGCTTCTCGTGCCGGTACAAGACGCTGGCGCCGACGGCGAAGATCTTCCTCAAGGGATACCACCCGTTCGAGGCGTCCGGCGGTTACCCCGCCCAGCGGCGGGAGACGTACCGCCGCCAGGTTCACCCGTCCGGCGGGAAAGGCCAGTGGAACAGCGTGACGGCCGACTTCATTCCCGAAGCCACCCGGCCCGAGCACACACCGGCGTTTCTGAAGGTGGACCTGTACGCCTACTGGCCTGCCGGCGTGATCTTCTGGGACGACATGGTGCTGAAGAAGGTCCGCGACGCCCCGCCGAAGACCGGCGGGAACCCGGGCCCAGCCGCCGGCGCCAAGATGCCGGAGGGGTCGCGATGAAGGTCCGGCGGCTCCACCGGTGGACCCTGGATTATCATGAGGCCGTCGCCATCCAGGAGCGTCTGGCGGACCAGGTCGTCGAAGGGCCGCCTCTGGATCGTGTCCGCATTGTGGCGGCGGCAGACGTTTCCGGCGGGCGCGCGGGCGAGTGGATCGCTGCAGCCGTTGTCGTCATGGACGCCGCGACGCTCGAGGCCATCGAGACCCGCTGCGCCGCGATGCGGGCAACGTGGCCCTACGTGCCGGGACTCCTCAGTTTCCGCGAAGTGCCGGTGGTGTTGAAAGCGTTCGGCCAGATCCGTTCGCGGCCGGATGTGGTCATCTGCGACGGCCAGGGACGGGCCCATCCGCGGCGGCTCGGGCTGGCGTGCCACGTCGGACTGGCGCTGGATATTCCGACGATCGGCTGCGCAAAGAGCCGTCTCATCGGTACAGTAAGGCGAGAGCCGGGCCTCGAGCGCGGCGGCCGCGCGGCTCTCATGGACGGTCGCGAGCGGATCGGAACGGTCCTGCGGACGCGGACGGGCGTTCGGCCCGTGTACGTGTCGGTGGGTCACCGGATTGACCTCTCGAGCGCCGAGCGGTGGGTGCTGGCCACGGCGACGCGCTATCGGCTGCCGGAGCCGTCGCGACGGGCACATCAGGCGGTGACCGCTTACAAGAAGGAGTGGGCAGCGCGTGGCCATCCGCAGGACTGAGCGAGCCAATCCGGACCGCTTCGATTACATCGAGGTCGTGTTCTTCGACGTCGGGGGCACGCTGGTCTACAGCGAACTCGGGCACCTGGACCTGCTGCACCAGGCGCTGGCCGTGATCGGCTACAAGTTGACTCGCGACAAGGTGCTGGCGGCGAACGACCTGGCACGACGGGCGGTGGCGCGCCGCCGCCGCCGGCACGTCTCCCGCATGAACACGGGCGCGGCCAGCCGCATGTGGCTCGACCATCTGGCGGAGGCGCTGGACCTGGATCTGCGGGGGGCCGACCTGGAACGGGAACTGACGCTCGCGATCCGCGAGATCGAGACGCGCAGCCCCGAAATCCTGGACACCGATGCCCACGAACTGCTGTCCGGGCTGCAGGACCGCGGGTATCGCCTGGGGATTATCAGCAACTGGTCGGCCGACCTGGCGGACTATCTGAGGAGTTTCGGCCTGGCCAAGTACTTCGACACGGTCATCGCCAGCGAGGCGGTGGGGACGGCGAAACCGCACCGGGAGATCTTTCTGCGCGGCCTGACGGCCCTGGACTGCCACCCGAGTTGTGCCGTCCACGTGGGCGACGATTACTGGGCCGACGTGGTCGGCGCCCGCGAGATCGGCATCCATCCGGTGCTGATCGACCGCGATAGCGAGGACGTCCACGCCGACTGCGCCACCATCACGCGGCTGGGCGAACTGGCGGCCCTCCTGCCGCGCAAAGCCTGGGACGGCGGCTGAAGTCCGGACCCCGACGCCCAAACCTTGCCGCGTAAACGGCCGGAGCCTCTTGACACTCCCCCGGCGATTGTGTAGTTTCCTTCCCCCACGAACGCGTTGACCTTGCGACAGGGGAGGACCACCACCGTGTGCGCGATGATCGAAGTCGAGAACCTCACGAAGTGGTACGGCAACACGCTGGCGCTGGACCGGGCCACCTTCTCGGTCCAGGAGGGCCAGATCGTGGGCTTCCTCGGGCCCAACGGCGCCGGCAAGTCCACGACGTTGCGTATCCTGACCGGCTTCCTGCCCGCCACCAGCGGGCATGCCCGCGTCAACGGCCACGACGTGCTCATGGAAAGCCTCGCGGTCCGCTCCTCGATCGGGTACATGCCCGAGAACGTGCCGCTATACCCCGAGATGCGGGTCGAGGAGTATCTGGCGTTTCGCGCGGGCCTCAAGGACGTGCCGTCCGCCAAACGCCGCGCTACCGTGGACCGTGTGGTGGAGCGATGCTGGCTGAAGACGGTGCGGCGGCGGCTGATCGGGCAACTGTCGAAGGGATTCCGTCAGCGGGTAGGGCTGGCTGAGGCGCTCGTGGCCGACCCGCCGGTCCTCATCCTCGACGAGCCGACCATCGGCCTCGACCCGACGCAGATCGAGGAAACCAACAAACTCATCGTCTCGCTGGGCAAGAAACACACGGTCCTGCTGTCGAGCCACATCCTGCCGCAGGTCGAAAAGGCCTGCTCGCACCTCGTGATCATCGCCGACGGGCAGATCAAAGCCGCCGACAGCCTCGACGAACTCAAGAGGCGCCTGGCCCACCGCCAGCAGGTTGTCATGGAACTCCGCACGGCCGACACCGGTGCCGGGCCGGCCGAAGTCGGCCGGGTCCTCGGCCAGGTCACGGGCGCGGCCGGCGTCCGGACCGAGGAGGTGGGCGGCGGGTGGCTCCGCACCATCGTCACGCCTGTCGCCGATGCCGACCTGCGCGAGGCCCTCTGCGCGGTGGTGGCACATCGCGGCTGGCAACTGCGGGAGGTCCGCCGTCTGGCCCCGACCATCGAGGAACTCTACGCCCGCATCGTGGCAGGTGAGGCGGACGCCGGCAAAGAAGCCGCCTGAGGCGTGACCGGCCGCCGCACCGCCCACCGAGCCCATGGGCCGGAGCACACAAGGAGTCTGAGGAATGGGAAAAGTCCTGCTTCTGACCCGACGCGAGATCAGCGCCTACTTCGTGTCGCCCATCGCGTACGTGGCGATGGCGCTGTTTCTGGTCATCGCGGGGGTCTTCTTCGCGTTGGCCGATTTCCGGCCCGGCGCGCCGGCGGCCATGCGGTCGATCTTCGACATCATGATGTTCATCCTCATCTTCGTCATCCCCATCGTCACCATGCGCAGCCTGTCGGAGGAACAGCGAAGCGGCACCATCGAGACGCTCCTGACGGCCCCCGTGACGGACATCGAGGTCGTGGTGGCCAAGTTCCTCGGCTCGTGGATCTTCTACCTGGCGATGCTTGCTCCGACACTGGTCTACGTGGTCCTCCTGGCCGTCTTCGGCAACCCCGAGTACGGACCGGTGGCAAGCGGATACCTGGGGCTGGCGCTCCTGGGCGCGCTGTACGTGTCGGTGGGCCTGTTCGCGTCGTCGCTGACACAGAACCAGGTGATTGCGGCCGTGACGGGCTTTGTCATCCTCATCCTGCTGGCGATGCTCGGGCCGTGGATTGCGACGGTGGTTCCGTCGCGGGTGTGGATTATCGGCCTTCGCACGCTCGTCCAGCAGGCCACGGTGCGGACGCACTACCTGGATTTCAGCCAGGGCGTGGTGGATCTGGTGCACGTGATTTACTTCGTCGCCCTGACCGCCTACGCCCTGTTCCTAACGGTTAAGGTCCTGGAGAGTCGCAGATGGCGATAGAGAAGAGCGATCCGAACCCCGACTCTGAAGGCGGGCCTGCCCGCCGACCTGTCCGGCGTAGCCGTGGCGAAGACGGAAGCCGCGGCGAAGGCGGGATGACGCAGCGGGGCCGCTGGCTGCGCTTCGGCTCGAACGTCGCCATAGCCGTTGTCCTGGCGACGGTCCTCGTGGGCGTCGTCATGTGGTTCTCGGTGGCGCTGCTTCGCGGCCGGGCGCGCAGCGACTGGACCGCCTCCGGACGGTTCAGCCTGAGCCCGCGATCGAAAGCCTTTCTCAAGGACCTCGACGCGGACGTGCGGATGACCAATCTGTACTCGCACGCGCCCGAGGCGCCCGCGTCGGAGGAGCGGTACCAGCGCGTCCAGGGCCTGCTGAACGGGTACGATATGGCCTCGGGACGCGTGACCGTCGAGGACGTCAATCCGGTCCTCGACCCCGGCGGCGTCGAGAAACTCGTCCAGCGGCTCAAGGAGCGCTACGCCGGGGAACTCAAGAAGCCCGAGCGGCTCATCAAGAAGGACTACGAGGCCCTGGCCAAGGACGTGGCCGGCCTCCTTGACCGCGAGGCGAAACGGCTCGAAGAGGCCGCCGACCTCTGGAAAGACGGGCCGCAGGAGGCCAGAGAAACCCTCCTGATGGTCAGCCAGGTCTGGCGGCAACTGCGCTTCTTCGGCGACATTGCGGCCGAGAACATCCAGGCCCTGACCGACCAGGCCCTGCCGGCCTACGGGTCGGCACTCGGGCAGGCCAAGAAACAACTCAAGCAGGTCCGCGAGCAGTTCGCGGCCGCGCCCAAGGCCTTTGAGCAGATCCTGGAGCAGACGAAGGACACGCCGCCCCCCGCCGCCGTCAAGGACATCCTGGATTCCGCCAAGCAGACCTACGAGCCCTTGAGCAAGCGGATCGAAGAGTTCGAGAAGGAGGCCGACGTCGAGGACACCGAACTCGACAACGTCCGGCGCGAGATCGACCGCGGCGACGTCGTGCTCATCGAAACGTTCGCCGAAAAGGCCGTGATTCGCACGTCGTTCAAAGAGCAGGAGAAACTGGAAGAGGTCGCCACCGGCGCCGGGGCCGAGAAGGTCATCGAACCGCTCGAAGAGGGCGCCGAAGGTTACGAGGTCATCGCCCCGCCCGAGAAGGCCGACGCCGTCAAGAAGGCCATGGCCGACGCGACGATCCCCGTCACCGGCGACGAGGTCAAGACGCTCCCCGACCAGATCAAGGTCATCGCGTTCGACGACGTGTGGGTGCACAACCCGAACCCCGGGGGGCTGGAGAACGTGCCGGACCGGTTGTTCGCGGGCGAGACGGCCGTCTCGAGCGCGTTGCTCGGCATGGTGTACGCGAAGAAGCCGGCGATCCTGTTCGTCACCTCCGGCGGGCCGGCCACGACCGGCATGCCGCCGATGCCGGGCATGATGGGCGGCGGGGCGCGGGGGGCCTACATGGAGATCGCCGACCGCCTCCGCAAAGCCAACTTCATCGTCGAGGACTGGAACATCGGGCCGGATTCCGAGATGCCCGATCCCGAGAACGCCTCGAAGCGGATCCTGGTGCTCGTGCCGCCGCCGCCGACCAATCCCCAGATGCGGATGCCGCCGCCCACCGAAGAGGCTTACCGCGCGGCCATCGACGCCATCAAGGGCGGCGTGCCGGCCATCATCCTGGGCGAACCCGCCACCATGTTCCAGCAGCCCGTCCCGTACGGGGGGCTGTTCGAGACGTTCGGCGTCGAGGCGAAGTTCAACGCCGTGGCCGTGCACAACGTCGTCGTCGATGCGGCCGGCAGAGAGAAGGCGTTCGCGCAGGTCGAACTGACTGCCTACGAGCCACACGACATCACCAAGCCGTTGGGCGCGCTGCCCGCCATGTTCCTGAGCGCCTCGCCGCTGATTGTCAAGGAGGACCTCGGCGACGATCTGAAGGTCTCGCCGGTCGTCAACATGCCGGGCGGCCGCGACTACTGGGCCGACACGGTCGTCTTCGAGGCGGTCCAGGACCGGGCCACGCGAGACGACACGGAGGACCTGGCAGGTCCCCTGCCGCTCGGCGTGGCCGTCGAGCGGAAGGTGGGCGACGAAACCCAGAAGGTGGTCCTCTTCGGCGACGCCGACATGGCCCAGGACCGCGTCGCGTTTTACCGCGAGACGGTGCTATCGCCCAACGGAATCATCACGCGGGACCGGTTCCCCGGCAACGCCGAACTGTTCGTCAACGCGTGCCTCTGGGTATCCGGCACGGACCACCTGATTACGGTCAGCCCCGAGGCCATGGAAGCCCGGCGCGTCGGCGATCTGGGCGGGTGGCAACTGCCGCTCCAGATCCTGATCGTCGGTGGGTTGCCGGCGATTGTGCTCCTCGCGGGGATTCTCGTTTACGTGGTTCGCAGGGGATAAACGATGCGTTACACCACCACGCTCATTCTGGCGGTCGTCGCTCTGGCGGCCGTCGTCATCATCGTGATCTACAAGGATGAACTGACCGGCGAGTGGAAACCGCCCGAGAAGCCGCCCGACGAACTCGCGCTCATCGAAGACGTGGCGATGGACGACCTCGTGGATGCCACGCTCGAAGAGGCCGGCAAGGACGGCGCGATGACCGCGAAGGCGGCCTTCGCCTGTGAGGACGGCAAGTGGCGCCTCTCGGTGCCCGTGGACGGGCCCGGCGACGACTACGAGGTCCGCCGCCTGCTTCGCGCCGCCGTCGAGGGCAAGTACCGCCAGACGATCGACCCGGGCAAGAAGGGGCAGCCGAGTCTCGGCGACCTCGGTCTCGACCCGCCGGCATACCGGCTGACCCTCAAGACGAAGGCCAAGGACACCAAGCCCGAGCGAACGGTGACGGTCGAGGTCGGCCGCAAGGCCGCCGTCGGCGAGGGCCTGTA
Organism: Phycisphaerae bacterium; assembly: GCA_035529015.1. Taxonomy (GTDB): domain Bacteria; phylum Planctomycetota; class Phycisphaerae; order FEN-1346; family FEN-1346; genus JAUVZF01. The sequence continues at coordinate 15,529 of DATKXP010000056.1, forward strand.
CGTCCGCCTGGCCGACGCCGGGCAGGTCGTTCTTCTCAAGAGCGCCGACCTGCTGGATCGCGCCCGCGAGCGGGTCAGCAAGTTCCGCAGCCGCAACCTCGTGGATATGGTCCGCGACGACGTCGTGCGCATCGAGATCGAGGGCGAGAAGGGCGCGCTGTGCATCGACCGCTCCGACGAGAACAAGGACCGGTGGGTCCTGTCGAAACCGATGGTCGCCCGCGCCGACCCCGACACCGTCTCGGAGATCCTGCGCAAGGCCCTCGGCATCATGGCCGCCGACTTCGTGGCCGACCATGCCGAGGACCTGGCCCGCTACGGTCTCGCCGAACCGCGCCTCGTGGTCACGTTGTACAAGGCGGGCGAGGAGGTCGAGAAGCCGACGACCGAAGATGAGACGAAGGACAAAGAGAAGACGGTTGAGAAGAAAGACGAGGAGAAGCCCAAGACCGAGCCCGTCAAGGCCGTCGTCCTGAAGTTCGGCGCCTGGGCCGACCTGAAGAAGGAATCCGTGTACCTGGCGCTCGGCGATTCGACGTCGGTTGCCGGCGTCGAGGACGACGACTTCAAGGCGCTTGACAAGGGGCTGACGGATCTTCGGGACAAGCACGTGATGGCGCTCGATAAGGACCGCGCCGCCGCGGTCAGCCTCAAGGTGCCGGCCAAACTGGCCGGGACCGACACCGACATCACGTACGACCTCGCGAAGGCCGACGGCAAGTGGAAGGTCAAGACGGAAGGTCGTGCCGACACGGGAGCCGACTCCACGGCCGTGGATGATTTGCTGAAGGAACTGGCGGACCTGAAGGTCCTCTACTTCGCCGAGGGCTCCCGCGCCGACGTCGCCAAGGGGTTCAAGCCCGCCGGCTCGGTCCGCGTCCAGGTGGAGAAGGAGTCGGCGGCGTCGGGGTTCGAGATCGGCGGCGCCGGCCAGGATGTTCCCGCCCTCGTCAAGAATATCCGCGAGGACTGGATCGGCCGCATCAACCCGAAGGACCTGAAGCACCTGCGCAAAGACTGGCTCGAGATGCTCGACAAAGAGGTCCTGTCGCTCGATCCGAAGAAGGCCACGCGTCTCGCCATCCAGGCGGCGGACCGGACGGTCGTCTTCGAGAAGACCGATGATAAGTGGTCGATGACCGGCCCCGTCGCCGAAGACGAGCGCGGCTTCTTCGCCACCGACCGCCTCGGCGACCTGAAGGAACTGAAGGCCGAGAAGTTCCTCGCCGCGACCGAGGATTTCAAACCGTACGGCCTGGAGCAGGGCGAACTGGCCGTCACCGTGACGCTCGAACCCGGGAAGGAGGGGGGGAAGCCCGTCGAGAAGACGCTTCACCTCGCGCACACCAAGGACGCCAAGGTCGTCGGCCGCATCGCCGGCAGCAGCCTCGTCTTCGAGGTTCCCAGGTCGCTCTTCAAGGACATGGCCGGCGAGCCGCTCGGCAAGGAACTGGTGGACCTGTTCTCCGGCGACGTCGAGCGTCTCGACGTTCAGGCCGGCAAGACGAAGGTCGGACTCTCGAAACAGGACGACAAGTGGTTCCGCGCCGACGCCGCCGGTCGGCCCGAGGTCGAAGTGGAGAAGACGAAGGCCGACGACGTGGTCAAGGCCGCCGTTGACGTCGATGCCGTCCGCTGGGCCGCCTACGACGCGAAGGATGTCGCGCGATTCGGTCTCGACAAACCGGCCGTCCGTATCGCCGTGTCCGGCAAGGAGAAGAAGGCCGCCTTACTCATCTCCGACAACGAGGTGGACGCCAAGGTGGCCGCCCTCTTCGACGAGGAGCCGCTGCGGTACGCCATGGTCGAGGGCGGCAAGCGTATCGCCATCGTGGCGGGCGAAAAGGTGAAGACGCTCATCGAGGCCGCCTCCACCCTCGGGCCCGAGAAGAGCGAGCCCGTGAAGGAAAAGGCGGAGAAGAAAGCCGAGCAAGAGAAGGCCAAGTAATACGACAATGAGACTTCCCGCGCGGCGGGTCTCCGGACCCGCCGCGCGACATGGCGAAGTGGCGTTGTAGGGTACTACAACTCTTATTGCCCGCCCGGCAGCGGCAGGCCGGTGAAACGGTGCGCGTTGTCCCACATCCGTCGCTTCAGGTCGTCCGCGACCGGCAGGGATAGCAGCCTGGCCACAGCCTCGGCCTGGTCTGTCCACGGCGCGTCGGTGCCGAACAGGAGATACTCGGGCGGGTGGCTCGTCAGGATGTCGAGCAGCAGGTCGCGCCGACATCGGCCGAGGGAGTAACTGGTTTCGAGGTAGATCGGCAATCCCACGACGTGCCGCCGCGACTCGTCCCAGTCCTCCCAGCCTCCAAGGTGCGCCGCCGCCATACGCAGGGCCGGCACGGCCTCGTGCAGCCGCCGCACACGCTGGGGGCTGGCCACGTCGGCCTTCTCGAACGCCAGGTCGTACCCCGTGTGAAAGACCATGGCCAGGTTTGCCGCTGCGGCCGCGCGGGCGATGCGGATGCACCGGGGATCGTCCACCGGGCATTCCATGTAGTACGAGTGGAACTTGAGCCCCTTGAGCCCGAGGCGTGCAATCCGTCCGATCTCGGCCTCCGGATCGGGGAAATCCGGATGGACCGACGCGAACGGCACCAGCCGCTCGCACGCCACCGAGGCCGACCAATCCGTAATCTTCGTGGTCTGCTCCGGCCTGGTGGCCACGCCGCAGACGACAGCGCGGCGGATGCCGGCTCGGTCCATGCTTGTCAGAAGCCCCCTCACGGTACCGTCATGCGTCGCCGGGCACGGAAACCACAGAGCAGCCTGCTCCAGTTTGGGGATGGCCTTCTTGGCCACGTCGTCGGGGAACGCGTGGGTATGAACGTCGAACATGGGAAACGGCGGGCCCAAACCGCCCGGACGCGACGATGCGGGTTCAGAACGTGCCATCTCGTCTCCAAGTGGCCTGGCGGCGGCCCTCGACCAACTTCCGCAGCAAACCCCTCCGGCTTGCGCCACGCGGGTCCAGCCGCACAGGGCCGCTAACTGCGTAATTTTACACAGTGCTGCGGATAATTCCCCACGCCTCCTGATGACTCTTTAGTCCTGCGGGAACGGAATCTGCGTTTCTGGGCAATAATCGGCGGTGCCGTGGCGAGAAATCGTTTGGCACGAGCTTTGCACCTCGTATATGCAGTGCTGGAATGGGCACGTTAATGTTGGCTATGCCATGCGGGGCGGTCCCGCATGAATTAAACAGTGGTCGAATGTCCCCCCGTTCGGCCACTGTCTTTTTTTCGGCCAGATCGGGACTCATCCGTCGCCCTTCCCGCTGCGCAGGCGCCAGCAACCGTCCTCCTCGACCAGGTGATGGCCCGTGTTCTCCCAGTCGCCAAGTGTGTACAGCGTTCCGTGCATGCCTTCCACGGGGTTGGGCAGCTCCTGCGCCCGGTGGATGTGGCCGCAGACGATAATATCGGTCCCGCGTGCCAGTTCCGCCGCCACCCGTTCGGCGCTCAGCCCGTAAGGGGCGAGGCCCGTCGCCTGGGCATCCGGTGGGCGCTTGGTGCGGTCGGAGAACCACCGGTAGAACTTGGCCCCCGCTTGCCCGATGGGTGCGGGCAGCCCCGTATATAAGCGCTCGACGGCAGGCGACTGGATGAACGTCTGAAGGTTGGAGGCCAGGCCGCTGCGGTCCTCCATATCGTCGCCGTGGCATAGGTAGACCCGTTTTGACCCGACCGTGATCCGATGGTACCTCTTGTGTGGGGCAACCTCGATGCCGGTGGCCTCGGAAAAGCCTTCCATGTAGAAGTCGCGGTTGCCGCAAAGAAAGACCACCCGCACGCCGCGGCCGACAACGCCTCGCAGCGCGTCAATGGCCTCGCGGTACTCCCCCAGCCTGAGATGCTTCGGGCCGATCCAGTAGTCAAACAGATCGCCGAGGATGTACAGTTCGTCCGTTCGCGGCGCCTCGCGCTCGAGGAAACGCAGGAACCGCGCCGTACGCTCCGGCCGGCGCGGGCTCAGGTGCACGTCGGACACGAACACTCGCCGCATGGTCACTCCGGTTGTACCCCGCCAACCCCCCCGAGCCGCTCCCGCCGCCGGTGGACGTCCGCTCCTTGGACGCCGGTCATTGTGCGCCCGCCTGGCCTTCGCGCCCGCGCTGCTCGCGCACCAGCGCGATGAGTTCGCGCAGGGGCGCGGTGATCGCCGAGAGGGTCCGCATCTGGACCTGTGGCTCGGCCAGCGTGCCCGTTACCAGGACCACCACGATCTGCTTGCGGATGCCTTCCGCGAGTTCCGAGAGGGCGGGAATGAGCGGATCGTCGTTCTTCTTGCCGGTCATGAAGGTGAGGTTCAGGCGGCCGCCCGGGTCCATCGTTCCGGCGCCGTACAGGTTCATGGCGCGGCCTTCCAGGCGGATGTCGCCCAGGATGAGCCGCTTGCCCTTCAGGAAGTACAGGACGCGCGCCTTCTGAAACGCCGTCTGGTCCGCTGGCGCCAGTCTCAGCACATTGATCAGGCGGACGACGAGCGGCAGTTCATAGAGTTTGGCCTCGGTCACGTAGACGTACCCCGATGCCTCGACGGTTTTGGCGTCGGGCCCTCTGGCCCGCAGTCCCATCGTCCCGCGCAGCAGGCCGCCCGTGATGTTGTGCTCCACGCGGAACCCCTCGCGCAACAACCGCTCGAAGTCCACATCGGCGGCCGACAGGTCAAAGGCATACGCGCGGCCGGCTCCGAGCCCGATCGAGGCAAACCCCTCAACCCGACCGCCGTAGAACCCGCCCTCGAAACTCTTGATGCTGACGGCATTCGTCTGTTCGGATTTCTCGATTCGAAGCCGCGTGTCAACGATGTCCTTGTCGGCAACCTGTCCCTGCTGGATGCGCATCTCGCCGTGGAAGGCTACCTTCCCGTCGATCCATCGGCCCATCATCTCGGCCGTACCGACAAGGCCCGACACTTTGATGCCCGGCTCAAGCCCCACCTCGTCGAGGACGGCCGTGCCGTACCATTCGGCCAGGCCCTTCCCCTCGTCGGTTCGACGGAAGGTCAGCCGCGAGAGATCCAGGTCCACGCGGCCGGTCGGTTTGATGATCGCGAACGCCCGCCTCAGCGGTTCGGGCAGGGCGTTGCTCAGGGGCCCCTCAAGGCGCAGGCCCTTCGTTTCGATCGACAGGTTGAGCGTCGGACCTTGCTCGTCGTAGGCGATGCGGCCGCCAAGGACGAACACCGTCAGGCCGCCGCGAGCCCGGACGTTGTGCAGACGGACTTCGCCACCCTCGAACTCCATCTGGCCGGTCACGTGCTCCAGCGGATACGGGAAGATGTCCAGCGTGGCCTGCGCGTCGCGCATCGTCACCCAGACGTGGTGCTTGAGGCTCTCCTGGGCGCCGAACGCCTTGGTCAGGTGGGCTTCGACGTCCACGCGGCCGCGCGGCTGCAGGTGACTCCACACAGACCGCATCTCGGGACCCAGTGCCCCCCGCAGCGACTCGCCGAGCGCCACCTCCTTGCCGGCCAGGACCAGGTCCAACGCGTAGTCGTCCGGTCGCTGCTCGATCCACCCCGTGGCCTCGACCCGGGCCCCGCTGTTGAATCCGGTGAGCGATTCGATGCGGCAAGCGCCGCGCCTCAGCCGAAGGTCGCCCGTCACCTCTTCGGCCAGGAACGGAAACGGCTCGTAGATCATCCGCGCCTGCTTCAGGCGGATGGCCAGGTCGTACTCCAGGCGGTCCCCCGTGTCCGGACCGCGGGTCACCGTCCCGTTGATGTCGGCCAGGCCCGACAGGTGAAACACCTTCAGGATGTTGCGTTCGCGCTCGGGGAGGGCCTTCCCGAGGTCCTCGTCGAGAGGGACGTCCTCTCCGGTCACCGTCAGGTTGAGTATGGGCGGCCCGTCTTTCTGCGAAACCAGTTCGCCCGACAGCACGACATCGGCCTGGCCGTGGCGCCCCCGGACCTCGACGATCTTCGTCAGCCCCGGCGCGATGACGACCTTGCCCGTCGCGTTCGTGAGTTGGTACGGGAAGTTCTTGTGCAGAAAACCGCAGTCCAGCAGGTTCATGTCCACGACAACCTGGCGGCGGGCGTCGCGGACGGGCGGGCGGTACACCTCGACGTCTATGTCGGCTATGCCGCTTGGTGTGTACAGGTCGTACACGTCGCGCTGGGGCTTGGCCAGCGCCAGCCGCAAGTCCTCATCCAGCGGCACGCCGCGGCCGTAGACGTTCACACGTGACTCGCACAGCGAGCCCGGGTTCTTCGCCCAACCCACCAGGCGCACCCGGGCGTCGCCGTGATAGCCTTCGACGCCCTCGGTCTCGTAGCCCTGCGGCGTGAAGTGGACCTTCCCTCGAAGCCGCTCCAACCGGTACGGGAACAGCCGGTACGTCATCTCCGCGCCGCGGCAGAAGAGGTCGCCCGAGACCTCAAGTTTGGCCCCCTCTTCGGGGCCGCGGTGGACTTGCAGGTTTACGTCGGCCTCGCCTTTGGGCGAGTAGGCGTAGTAGACCACCTCCATGTGCGGCGCCACACCCAGCAGCAACGGCTTGCACTTCTCGACATCGACGCGGTCGGCCGAGACCAGAAGGTCCATCGACAGGCGCTCGCGGTCGAGGCCGGTCACCTCGCCGTCCAGGCCGACCGGCCACCCGTTCATGAGCCCCTGCACGCCCGTCAGCCGCAGCGACTTCCGCGAGAAAGCACACCGTCCGGTCAGGTTCTCGAACGTGTGTGTCAGCCCGCCGTACTCGTAGGCAAACCCGACACCCGTCAGTTCCGCCTCGAGGTGGAACCCCTGCGTCTCATCGAAGAGCACCTTGACGTTGACACTGCCGGTGGGCTCGAACCGGTCCCAGATCTGCCGCACCTCAGCCGGCAGGCTGCGGTACAGTTCCTGTGACAGCGCGACGTTCGAGGCGTGGCCCTCGAACCGCAGCGCCGCCGTCCGCGCGTCGAGCACGCCCGATGCCACAGCCAGGTGGACCTCCCGGCTCGTCACGTCCGTCTGGAACCGGAACGTGTTCGCGTCGGCCTCGCTCGGAAGCAGCAACCCCGAGACCTGCATCCCGTGCTCGTAGACCGTTTCACCGGCGATCTTGCGCATGATGCGAAGCGTCCCCGCGTCCAGCGCGACCACGGGCCTGACGCGCGGCGCCGCCGCCCCCGCCGGACGGGCACGCACCAGCGACTGGAAGTTCCACACCTTCTCGTCCCACAGCACCAGGTTGATCGTCGGACGGTGGACGACGATCTCGGTCACACCCGGCGCCAAGCGCAGCAACGACATGACGTCAACCTTCAGGTCAACGCGTGCGGCCGTCAGGATCGCCTCCTTGAACGGCGGCGGGGCACTGACGACGAGGTCCTCGAGCACAAGCCCCTCGCCCAGGCTGAAACTGGCGTGCCGGATGCCGACGTGCGTTCCCAGCAGGCCCTCCAGATAGGATTCCGCGAACTGCTCGACCCGCTCGTCGCTCGTCAGGTAGTAGTAGGTGGGGGCGCCAACCAAGGCGACCAGGACGAGCACCACCAGCGCGGCCCGTCGGCGACGCTGCCGGCGCACGCGGGCAGCGCGGCGGCGTTCGTCCACCGGATGGGCCCAGTGGGTCGGCCGACCGTTCGGACGGTCAGGTGGTTGCGGTTCGTTGGTCAATGTTCTGATCCGTTATTGGGAATCGCCTGCTTGCCCCGGCCCAACAGCGTGGCGACTCCTATGCCGCCGAGTACGGCCAGGCTCGGCATCACCGCGAGCCGATCACTGGCCGGTCCCGCCAGTATACCGTGAACGAGCGTCACGTAAACCGGCGCCAGAAGCAGCCAGAGCGTCACGCCGCGCCGCCGATACACCGCCAGCCCCACCAGTGCCAGCGCTGCCGTCGGCAGCAGGCTCGTGTAGCCGGCCGCAGGATGCAGCGGCCCGCCGGCGGCTCCCGTGATCGACCCGGGCGCCCACAGCCGCCCGACGCGATGCGGGGCTCGCCCGAGCCACGAGGCCGGTGCTTCGGCGATGGCCGCCGCGGCGTGCCTGAGATAGAACACGCACCGGCCGACCTCGTCAACCCCTTGCGGCGGTGCGGCGACGTCGGGACGGTCGCCCGCCGGGATTGTCCCTTCGTACAGGCGCAACCCGGTGTCCGTCGTGAGGACCGGCGCACCCACCTCGACCGCATTCCGGATGAGCCACGGCGCCAGCGCGACCAGAAGGGCCGCCACGGCGACGGCCCATCCCGTCAGAAGCCGCCTGCGCTGCTTCGAGGCAAGGGCCGCCAGGCCGGCCGGCAGCACGAAGCCCGCCGCCCACGCTTCCAGGTACGTCGCGGCCGCCAACGCCAGCCCTGCGAGCGCCGCCCACACCCATCCTTGCCGCGCGCCCTTCGAGACGCTCTCGAAAAACTTCACGATCAAGGCCGTCACGGCCGCAAGCGCCAGGCCCATCGGAACCACCGGGACCATCTGGGCCGAGACGTACACCTGGTACGGGTCGAACGTCAGCAGCGCCCCCGCCGCCACCGCCGCCCACAGTCCGGCCAGGCGCCCGGCCATCGCGATGACGACGATGAGCGTGGCCCCGCCGCACAGCGACTGAAAGATCAGCACAGCCCGATCGGGGGCGTCGAACGCAGCCTTGGCCGCCGCCAGAATGAGCGGATAGCCCGGCATATGCCGGGCGGCATCGGCCCCTGCGCCCCCGTCCGCCGGCCCCGCGGTGGACGCCGCAGGCAAGACCAAGCCGCCACCCTCCGCCACGGACCGGGCGATGGCCAGGTACTCGGCCGACTCCGCCGGCCGGGCCGCATGGCTGCCGCCCATCACGAAGGCCAGCGTCAGGCGGGCCAGAAGCCCCAACGCCACCAGGGCCGAGAGAAGCAGCCGCGCGGAGCGCTGCTGCGAATCGCGTTCCGGTTCGTCGGACATTGGCCGTGCCGCTCCCAACCAAGTTGGCCATCCTATCGGCCCCTCTCGGGGAAATCAAGCCGGGCGGATGCACCGGAAGCAAGGAGCACGCCGGCGGGGTTGGGTGGCATCACCACGCTTACGTGGCCATGTTGCGGGCTCAGGGGCGCTCAGACCTCTTGTTCGTCTAGCCAAACTGGGACGCGTCAGCCGAACGGCCCATTGAACCATCCTTGCGACTTCGATACGATCCTTGTGGGAAAGGGGCACGACATGCGCCGCACAGAGAACATGGCTGTGTGGGCCACCCTGCTGGTCGTGTTGTTAATGGGCCTCTTTCCGCCCTGGCTGCAAGGCAGGCGCTTTGCTGGATGGAGGTTCCTGGCGTGTCCCCCGCGAACCCAGAGTCAACCTTTTGAGCGCGCGGACGGGAGCATTGTGGTTAGGAGAACATTCTCCCTCCACGCGGCCAGTATCTGGTGGAACATCCTGGCGGTAGAATGGGGGTGCGCCGTGGTTCTCGGTGTTGCCGCCCGAGCGTACATTCGACTCTGGCGCTTACGGCGAAGGCGCGGGCCCTCACCGCCATGAGCGGCGGATGGCATGGTCAGCCCCAAGGGCGACCATGTTGCGGGCGCGACCTGAGGAACTCGTCTCATGTCACAAGCGGCTTCGGGCGGCAGGGTCATCGGCATCGGCGTAGCCTGCCTCGACCAACTCATCCTGTGGGAGGACATGGCGGCCCCGGTCCGCGAGGCCAAGATCATCGCCTGCGACATGCAGGGCGGCGGCATGGCGGCCACCGCCATGGTCACCGTAGCGCGGTTGGGGGGCGAGGCGGAATTCTGGGGCGCCGTGGGCGACGATTGGGTCGCTGACCGCATCCTCAAAGGCCTCGAAGACGAGCGCGTCGATACGAGCCACGTCCGGCGCATCGACGGCAAGACGGGGCCGTTCATGGTCGTCTGCATCGACCGGCGAACGGCCCGGCGGCACTTCTTCCACTGGACGGGATTGTGCGACGCGGGCTCGCCCCTGGGGTCGCTCGAGCGCCTCCAGGACGCCGGCTGTCTGCTCACCGACCTCACGCGGCCGGAGACCGACCTCGCGGCCGCACGGGAGGCCAGGCGGCTGGGCGTGCCGGTCGTGGCCGACGTCGAAGGGATGAGCGAGCGCGCTCGGCCGGTCCTCGCCCACACCGATTACGCCATCGCCGACGAAGGTTGCCTGCGCAACCTGAACGCCGGCGCCGACCCTCGCAAGGCCTGCGAGGCGATCCGTGCCATGGGGCCCGCCCAGGTGGTGATTACCCTGGGGGAGGGGGGCCTGGTGTTCCTCGACGGCGAGCGCTTCGGCCGGATGGATGCCTTCGACGTCGAGGCCGTCGATACCACCGGCGCCGGCGACGTGTTCCACGGGGCGTTCTGTTACGGTCTGACTCAGGGCTTCGCGATGGACGAGAACCTGGCGTTTGCCTCGGCGGCGGCGGCGCTGAAGTGTTGCCGTCTCGGCGGCCGCGCCGGCATCCCCGGTTGCGAAGACGTCATCCGGTTCCTGAAGGACCGCGGCGTGGATCTGTCCGGATAGGCCGGTCCGACGCTGGCCTCTCCCACCTTTCACGGCGTTAGCCACAAGTCCTGCGCCCGGGGGAGTTGTCTCCGCCGGCGTGGCTGCCTATAATTCGCTCTACGCCGGGAGGCTTACAAGATCGCGGAGGGAGCCGATGCGGCTCGGCAGGCGGTGCCTCCCTCCAGACGTCCCAAGGGGCAGTTGAAAACAACTTGAAAGGAGCAACGGAATGGCAACGGCCGACAACCTGCAAGAGGCGTTTGCCGGCGAGAGCCAGGCGAATCGCAAGTACCTCGCCTTCGCGAAGAAGGCCGACGGCGAAGGGTTCACGCAGATCGCCAGACTGTTCCGCGCCGCCGCGGCCGCCGAGACGGTCCACGCCCACGCGCACCTGCGTGTCATGGGCGGCGTCCAAGCCACGGCCGAGAACCTTCAGGCCGCCATCGACGGCGAGGGACTCGAGTTCCAGCAGATGTACCCGAAGTTCGTCTCCGAGGCCGAGGCCGAAGGCAACCGGGCCGCCGCCATCTCCTTCAAGAACGCCCTGGCCGTCGAGGAAATCCATCACGGCCTGTACTCGAAGGCCCTGGAGACGCTGGACGCCGGCAGCGACCTCGACGCCGCGCCTATCCACGTGTGCGACGTCTGCGGCAACACCGTGATCGGCGAGGCGCCGGACAAGTGCCCCGTATGCGGCGCGTCGAAGGACCACTTCTTCGAGGTCCAGTAGGGGCGGCCGTCGGCGGGCCGGTCAGCCGTCGCGATCGGCCCGCTTCCCGCACACCCATCCAGCGAGGGGGGAGGTCCCGGCGATGACCGACCAAGCCGCCACGGCCTGGCGATGTACCGTCTGCGGCTACATTCATCAGGGCGCCGAGCCGCCCGAATGGTGCCCCGTCTGCGGGGCAGCGCGGGCCGACTTCGAACCGTATGTCGAGCCCGCACCGCAGGCCGCCAAGGCGCCGGCCGGGCGGTGGCAGTGTCTGAACTGCAACTACATCCACTCCGGGCCC
>DATKXP010000057.1:0-6870 GCA_035529015.1 Phycisphaerae bacterium
TGCGGCGCGCCAACCTCCGACGCCGTGAACAGTCCCGCCTCAACCCGGTAGCCCAGGCGTTCCAGTCCAGGGAGGACATGCTCTCCGAAAAAAGCGACCGCTCCGCCGACGTTCTCAAGGAACACCCAGGGCGGTTCGACCTCGCGGATAACGCGCTCCGCAGCGGGCCATAGATTCCGCTCGTCAGCCGCGCCCAGTCGCTTTCCGGCGAGCGAATGAGGCTGGCACGGGATGCCCGCAACGACGCAATCCACGACTCCACGCCACGGTCGGCCGTCGAAGGTGGTGAGGTCCGTCCACACAGGCGGCATAGCCACGCCCAGTGCTTCAGCCTCAGACGCCAGGACTTCGAGGGCGAAGGCTTCCCTCTCCACCACACAGACGGTTCGAGCCGTTTCGACCACGAGTCCAACTGCGCGGTCGAGACCTCCGCCGCCGGTGCAGAGTGACAGGATGTTCCAAGAATCAGCCACACGCTACGCTCCTGATTGGGCGCCGCCCACGGGCATAGCCCGTCGCGGCGGGCGGCGCCCCTTTGCGTTATCGCCGCGTCGGGCGACCGGCTACGAGCCAGCCGCCCGGCCACGGCCTAGGTGCAGTCTGCCGAGGGGGACAAGGCATCATGCACCGGATTCCTCTGGCGGAAACATCGGGTCGATAGGCAGCGGCTCGGACGAGCCCGCCACCGGCTTCGCCTTGCCGTCCTTCTTCTCCTTGGCCAACACCCACTTGGTCAGCGAGTCCTTGAGGCGGGGGACTTCACCCGCCGGGATTTCGGCGAACGACGTGACACCGACAGCGGCCAGAACCTTCTCGGGGTTCGCCCCGATGTTCTTGACGTACAGTTCGAGTTCGATGGCCTGCGCGGGCGTGATGGCGGCACCGTCGAGCCGGGCGTCGGTGTCCTTGTCCACGGCGATTGCGAGGGCCGCCAGAAGGACGTACCGTTGGGCGTAGGACATCGTGGACCCGTCCGCCTGGGCGTCGGAACACTTGGGCGGGGCAGAGACCCGCACAGAGAACTCGTTGCTCTCGCTGTGTCCGCCGACGTGGGCCACGGTGCAGATGGCCGTCAACCTCTTGCCGTCGGGTTCTACGCGGCCGTTGAAGGATACCGAGAAGCCGTGCTTCACCAGATGCGGCTTGATGGTTCGCATGACATCTTCGAAGGGGGCATACACGCTGCGGGTGGTGCCATCGTTTCCGGGGATCATCTTGGTGGCGATGACGTGCGGCAGGTCGGCTTGGAGCGCTGCCCGCGCCGCCGTGTACGCTTTCTTGGCTTGCACGGCGTCCATCTTGAGGGCCGTGTCGCACATCTTGTCGAACGCCGCCGCGCTCTCCGCCGTGAGGCCCTTCTCGTTCATGGCGCGCAGTATGTCCCAGGCGGGATTCTCCTGCGCCGAGGGCACCAAGTCGCCCCGCTCCGCCAGCACCAACTCCCGGCTCTCGACATCCAGCATTTCCTGTTTGGCCTTTGCCATGACATCTCCTTTGGGCTCAAATGAAGTCGAACGGCCACGGCTCTTCGGAATCGTCCGCAGACCTCGCAGGCTCGCGCACAGGCGGCCCGCCGTTGATTTCGAGCAGTCGGTCGTATCCCGCGTCCAGACGCGCTAGAAACGATTTTAGAGCGTCCTGGAGCGATTCCTGGTAGGCATCATCCCTCAGCACCGTCAGCACCAGGTTCGGAAGCACCGTGCAGAACGACAGGAACGTCCACGACTTCGCCCCCGTCACAAACATGCACCCCTGGACTTGGGCGACATACTCGCCCGGCAACTCGCCGTCGAGCAGCCGCTTGACCTGCGTGTGAATCGCCGGGCACTTGCACTCGATACCCGTCCCGTCCGCCAGCATCCCGTCCGGGGAACACCCGACACGCCCGTCGTCGGTCGTGATGAACTTGCCCGGCAAGATGTCGATGTTCTCGCGCAGGGCGTAGTGCCCGATGGCCCGCGATTCCAAGAGCGACCCCTGTTCCAGCGCCCCGCCCCCGTAAGTCGATGGCAACGGCCCGCCGTACCAGCGTTCGGCCAACTTTTTTGCGAGATATGTTTCCACCATCTCGCCACGCCGCACCTTGCCGGCCGGCGTGATAATGTTCGACCATTCCGAAGCGGTCGGTATTCCGGCGCGGGCCTGCAGCCACTCGTCGGACCCCTGTTTCGCGTCCACGGTCTTCATGGCGTGTCACCCCGCCCGTCATCCTCCGCGTCCTCGCGCGAGCGGGCCACGGCGGGCGGCTCGCCTTTCAGGTGGTCGCGCACGTCATCGATGGTCGCGTTTATCCGCAACAGGGACTCTTGGCGTTTGGCGGGCAGGCTCTCAAACGCCGCCACACGCGCATCGACTCGCGGCCTTTCGGGGCACCAGCCGTCTAGGGCTTGCTGGACGGCGAGCCGCCCCAGCCTGCGCCCGGCCCAATAGCAGGTCTGCAACATCTGCTCGACTGTCAAGTCAGTGTTCGGGTTGAATGTGGTCATTTCTGCGGCTCTCCTTCCTGCCCCATCCTGCGTATGACATCAATCCACCCCGCAGTCTGGCTATCCCGCTTTCGTTTGGTTATCACCCGGTCGCTCGACCGGATAGCAGCAACCCCGCTATCTTGCAGAATCACAAACTCCTTCTTTCCAACCTGTCTCCACACATGCAGGCCATCCGAACACGGCTTGCACGAACACGTAGGCCCGTTCTCAGGAACCCAGTCCGCTGCCCGTAGGCACCACAGCGCTTTGTAGGTCTTCCGGCTACGCTTTACGGACACGGTCAGTCTCCTTAGAACTCAGATGTGCGTGGCCCTCAAATCAGGCCAGTATTCGGTATCGATGCTGGCCATCGCGTCGTGAGTCTCAGTGAAGATGTCTTCCAGGTCGCCCAGCGGTTCCAGGTAGTCCTCAACCGCTTTGTGGACCGCCTGGCGAATCGCCGATTCGCCATCCAGCACCTTCTTGTGCTTGTTGAGCGCGCGGTAGAGGAATTGCCGCAGCGTCTCGGTCACGGCGTCGAACGCGAGGCCGTGGGCGCGCTGCAGCCATTCCGGCGGCGCTTGGTGGTTCAGCACCAGGCCAAAGACGAACTCGACGCAGGCTCGGACTTCGGGCGGGTCGGGTTCGCGCCGGTCGGGCAGGTTCTTCGGGGCAATCACTTGGCACGGCATTTCCTCAGTCATGGGTTCTCCTTGGTTAGGGGTTCGTGGTTCCATTTGAACGACCTGGCCATCGCGCCCGGGCGTCGCGTGTTCCGCGTCTGCCCCGCACCCTGGGCACCACTTCGGCGTTGGCTCAGCCATCGGACTCCCCTTTTATCGCGGGGTTCATAATCTGGCTAATCCGCCGTGCTATCGCGCGAGGAGTCCGGCCGCCGCGATACCCCGACAGCCCCGAGTAGCGTGCGATTCGGCGGACCGACAGGCCCATGCCGTAGTGAAGTTTGAGAAGATAGAGGTCTTGGCCCTTCGCCCGACGACACGCGCTGGCGATCTTGGGGTTGCGGAGAACCTTGAGCAGCCGCTGGACTCGCCGTCGCAAGACCCGCCTCGATATCCCGCTCAGGGCGGAAAGGGTTCGCCACGAGAGGCCGTACTGGAACCAGCCCTGTAGCAGCGCGCGGTCTCGCGGCGACAAGAACTGCCACAAACGCCTCTGGCACGGGAACGACCAGCCTTCGCCGGATTTCATCACTTCTCCCCTTTCATCGCAGCCTTGACTTTGTTCCAATATCGCTCCGCTTCCTTCGGGGCGCGCTCCGGGTGCGGCCCCAGGTGGTGAATCACAGCCAGCCGTCGAGCATCGCCCGACGCCAGCGCCTTCGGGCAGTACCGTTTCCAGTACGCCCGCACCACACGCTCGGCATACGCCAGGTCGCGGCACTGCTGGTACTTGCCTGGCACGCGCGAGTCGGTCCAGTAGTCACGCCAAATCTGCATTGGCCCGATGGCCTTCCCGTCGTCACCGTCCGGCGGGTGCAGTCTGCCGCTCGCCTCGACCTGATGGATGGCCCGGAGCACGTCGGGGATTTCGGCGCCCGAACACACCGTCGCGACAGTCAGGACCGCGATGGCCGCTAGGCCCAGGCCGCCAGCGAGAGCCGCAAAGGTCATGCTCCGGTCGGAGTCGGTCGTGGCTTGGCCTTTCGTTTGAGTTTTCGACCCGTGTTGATGGTGATGGTGATTGGGCGGCAGTCGTCGCACGCGCCAGCAAAACAGAAACACGTTGGGTGTTTCTCGCACGGCCTTGGGTCCAAGAGGCGGACCAAGCCATCAACCGTGTAATCCCCAAAGCCATTCATAATCAGTTTCATCACTCGTCCTCCTTGAAGTCCTCGACCGTCACTCGCACGCGGTGGCAACCGATGCAGGTTACTACCTTGTCGTTACGGTTCGCCTCCACGCAGCGGCGCCGGTGTGCCTCGGAGCATAGGTACGGGAAAATCCCGCTGCGCCTCCACTCTATCGCGCCAGACTTGGACACCCACCCTTCTCGGCTAACCTTCGGCATCGCTCGCCTCCTTGCAGTCCTCTTGAGCCACGCCCGCGTCGGGCATCTGCTCCGGGTCCAGCAAACAAGCGTCAGGGCCTTTCAGGATCGTCGCGGGACGCTTCCCGAACCGGAACGGCCAGAGGTGGCACCGCGTCGAGTTCACGCCATCGCAGGTACAGAACTTGACCGCGTTGCGGGTCTCGCAACACGATAAGCAGTGTGCCCGGATAGCCGCCAAGGGGGTCGAAACGCGCTTCCCGCCGCCCTTCTTGGCCGCTTTCCGGCCTGCCAACATCGCTGCCTTGTGTTCTGCCGTCATTTCGCGTGCCATTTCGCGTCTCCCGCACCCCTCTGGTTTGCCCCACGCCGACGAAACCACGCGAATCTACAAGAGTTTCGGAGCGCGGAACCGAAATGGGTGCCAAGGGTCATGTCTGCTCCCCCACCTCGATCTTGACCTCGATTTCCACCACTTCGCCGTCGTCGTCGTAAAGCAGCACGGTTCCGAGCGTGCCCTTCCTCGCGCTCTGTTTCGCCGCCGCGAACAGGTCGGCAATCAGATTCTGGACCTGCTCATGCTTGGTCAGTCGTACCGTTGCCATCGCGGGTCTCCTTCGCTGCGGCTGCGGCTGCGGGGGTCGAGAAACAAGCGGACAACTTGTACTCCGCCGGGCCAACGCACGAAACGCCAGGGTCGCCCTGCAAGTCGCATTCGAGACAGCACGCCGTGTCATCCTCGTAATCCCACTCAACGCAGTCGTGCCCGTGCGGACAGCACAGAACCATCTCCGGCATAATCGGCACCCCGTCCGCCGTCAGCGGAAGGCGCCCAACGATGGCCCGGAGGCGCGCGAGTTCGGCCTGCGCGTCCGCGTGCGCCACGACCTCGGCGGCAAGGGCGGACTCGGCCTGCCCTGCACGCGACAGCAATAGCCTTGCCGCATCGAGCAGTTTGCCTCCGTGCCGGCGGGTCCATTGGGCGAACTCGCTCCCGGTCCTGTCGAACACTAGGAGGTCGGCAGCGGCCGCCGCAATCACGCTCTCAACTGGCTCGTGGGCAGTTCCGCCACCCACAAACGTCCCGCCGTCCACGCCCGGAACCTCAACGGTATCCATTGTCAGCCTCCATTAGCCCCCGCCCAGCCCGCGCGCACGGGGGTTCAACGCAAGGCCCCTGGCGCGCACGCACGGCGGGGGGACACCGGCGGCGACGCCGAGGGGCCTTGTGCATCGGCTGTGGGTCGCAAAGAAAAAGTCCGGGACAGACGCGGGCAGGTAAGCAGAGGCTCGGCGCCCGGCGGGTGTCTGCCCCGGATTTGCTTTCTGAGTTTCATGTCCGAGCCTCTATTCGCAAGTATCGCATGGGCTTATCGTCTTGTCAACCCCCTGCGCTTGAAAAAATCCGATTTTCTACGCAAGGAAAATCTTACGGCTTCTCATAAAGTCCTTCCAGACCCTTCTTCATCTCGTCGAAGGGGATTGCAGCGTATAAGTTCGCAGTGACGACGGGGCTTCTGTGCCCTAGTTGAACCTGAACCTGCCTCAGATTGTGCGTCGCCCCCAGCAGCGCCACGGCCAACGTGTGCCGGGCGCAGTGAATGCTCAGTTCACGCGGCAACCCCGCGCGTTTGACCGCCACTTTCCACAACTGTGCCAGACCCTGCGCCGTCAGTGGCCCGCGCTTGCCCACGAACAAGGCGGCGCCAGGATCAACAGCCTGTCCCGCCGATAATTTCCATGCCACGAACCGACCCAGGTGCTCGACCAATTCAGGCGGCAAGGCCAACGTCTCTTGGGCGCGCGGCCGTCGCTTGTGCCGCCAGACCCGAAGCGCCCCGCGCTTGGCGTCCAGGTCGCCCACCGTCAACCGCGCGAGTTCGCTCACTCGCAAGCCAGTCAACAGCGCCGTATCGACCACGGCCCACACCACCGGCCCGCGCGTGCGTCCTGCCGCGAGGTCTAGGACCGCCCAAGCCTCGGCGACGGTGCGCAACCGCAGGGCTTCGGCAGCGTCAAGCCATTTAGTGCGGTCGATGGACACGGCTACTCCCCTTTCTTTTTGAGCAGGGCAATCCTCACCTTGCCGCCAGAGAAGTCAGGGACCGCGCCGAACTCGGCCGCATGCGCAGACTAGCCATGTATAGGTGCCGTCGGTGTCATACATTGCCATCCTCCAGTATGGTTGTGGCGTCTTTGGTCTGCGTGTCGGCGTCGAACCATTTGGCGCGGTCGATGCTCATGGCTACCTCCAGCATGGGCACAGGTCGGCGCGGGTTATCCGTGAACGCCTTACGCCTGGAATGGTCTTGATCTTGGCGAACTCGGCTTCGGTGACATCAAGGTAATGGGATGTGTTGGCCCATTGCACATGATACCAACACTGAGGGTG
>DATKXP010000058.1:0-20533 GCA_035529015.1 Phycisphaerae bacterium
ATCCAGGAGGCGGGCGATCTTCTTGAAATACTTGAACCCCTGGAGTTCATCCTCACGGATTTCTGACGCTTGTGGGGACATGGCCTTTGCCCAAACCTGTCGCAAGAGAGGCCGAGCCGCCGGGCCGTCGGCAGTCTGTGCGGGGCATCCGTCAAGGAGCAAATGCCGTGCCGAACAGGATTGGTCCAGGACCCTTTTTCGGAAAAGCACCCTTTTCGACACCAAGAACGCGCAAAACGACAAAAAGGGTCCTGGACCCTTTTTTTTCTACACTCGCCGAATGAGCGCCCAGAAGGCGCCGTCGTGGTCGGCGCCGGGCAGGATGAGGTCCTGCTCGTCAAGGGCCCAGTCACGGTGGCCGCTGAGGAACGCCTCGACGACACCCTCGTTCTCGTCGCGAAGGAGGCTGCACGTCGAGTAGACGAGCCGCCCGCCCGTGCCCACGCACGCCGCAGCCGCGCACAGAAGGTCGGTCTGCAACCGAACCAGTTCCGGCACGTCCTTCGGCCTGAGCCGCCACCGCGCCTCGACCCGCCGGGCCAGGACTCCCGTGTTCGAGCACGGCACGTCCACCACGGCCGCATCGAAACCAGCCACAGGCGCCGCGGCACCCACCTCGGCCGAGAGGCACACGGTCACGCTCCGCATACCGCGCGCCGCCACCGTCCTGCGCAGCGGCCGCAGTTTCTCGTCGCTGCGGTCGGCCGCCACCACCACCCCTCCGTCACCCATCGCTTCGACGATCTGGGTGGTCTTCGTGCCGGGCGACGCACACAAGTCGAGCACCGTTTCGCCCGCCTGCGGCGCCAGCGCCTCGACCGCGGCCATCGCCGACGGGTCCTGCACCGTGAGGTCCCCGTCGCGGATGAGCGTTTCGAGACGGTCGGCCCCCAGGGCCGAGACGTCGAGCGACCCCGGCCGCGGCCCCTCCACCACGCCGGGCGCCTCGGCCTGGAGCGTGCGCAACAGGTCGGCGGCTTCGTGCCGCATCGGGTTGACCCGCGCGAAGGTGCGCGGCCGCCGGTTTCCCCATCGGCAGACGGCCTCAGCCTCGTCGCCAAAGGCGTCGAGCCATCGTCCGACCAGCCAGTCGGGGTACGAATACGCCGCGCCGAGGAACGCGACGCGGTTCTCCGCCGGGTCCGCGAACACGCCTGCGGCCAGGCGGACCACGCCGCCCTCGGGGTGCGGCAAGGCGTCGCACGCGGGGTCGCCATCGGGATCCCGTCCGACGATCAATCGACCGACGCCGCGGAGCATGGCGTTGACGAACCCGGCGGCCTTCACCCCGGCTGCGCGTCCGGCCTCGTCCACCGCCTCGTTGACGGCGGCGTAGGCGGGCACGCGGTCGAGGAACAGGAGTTGAAAGGTCCCGAGTTCGAGGATCAGGCGCAGGTCCGGCTGAATCGCCGCCGCCCCGCCCGCATCGCCGCGCACGTGGCTCAGCACGCGGCGGAGCGTCCGCCGATGCCGAACCGTCCCGGTCGCCAGTTGCGTGGCCAGGGCACGGTCGCGCGGCGCAAGGCCGGTACGGTCGAAGATGGCATGGAGGTCATCGCGAAGGAAGGTCGGCCCCCGGCCGGTACGCCGAAGAGCCTCCAGCGCCGCTCCGCGGGCCGACGTCCCCCCGCTCATCGGAGGAACCACCGCACGGCCGCCTCGACCTCGCCCATCTCGATGGTCGTGTCTTTGCATGGCCCGCACGGCCAGGCGATGGTCCGGGCCAGGACGGCCTTGGGCAGGCAGGCGAAGACGCCGGCCCGCAGTTCCTTCTCGCACGCGACGGCCACGATGGCCTTGACGTTCGGGTCGCGCGCCCGCGCCGCGGCTTGCCGCCCGCCGGTGGCGCGCATCACCTGGACGCCGTACCGGTCGGCCAGGCCGAGGAACCCCGAGACGGCACACTTCCCGCAGCGTCCGCAGTTCGAGAGGTTCTCATCCAGGCGCCGATCACATTCGCTCCGCTGAAGACAGCCCGCAAAGAGGATGAGGATCCGGTCCGACCGGCATCGGGTGCGGCGAAGCCGGACCGAGAGGTTGTTCAGCGCCACAACGGCTTTGTCAACGACGGCGGGCACTCGCTCTCTCCTGAACGGCCGCGAAACGCAGACCGGGCTCGACAGCATGGCCGTTCAGGAAGTCGGCCGCCGTCATCGTCCGCTTGCCCGCAGGCGTCACTTCCAGAATGCGCACCGCGCCGCGTGCGACGGCAACGTCGATACCCTGCGCGGCGGCGTCCACGATGGTTCCGGGCGCCGCTCCGCTGGCCACGACCGGCGAGATGACCGCGCGGTCGATGCCAAGGCGCAGGCTCGTCTTCTTCTTGTCGGCCAACGTCAACTGGGCGAAGGCGCCCGGCCAGGGCGTCATGCCGCGGATGTGGTTGTGGACGTCGCGGGCCGGTCGGTTCCAGTTGATGCGCCCGTCGGCCTTCTTGAGCCGCGGCGCCGGGGTGGCCCGGTTCTCGTCCTGGCGGCGGCGTTCCACTTCATCGAGGGGGATTTCACGGACCATTTCCGTCACGAGCCTGGCGCCCAACTCCGCAAGGCGGTCGTGCAACTGGCCGGCCGTCTCGTTCGGATCGATGGGCGTGGCCCGCTGGCCGAGGCTGTCACCGGCATCGATCTGGCTCGTCATGGCAATGACCGTCAATCCGGTCTCGGTCTCGCCATTGATGATGGCCCAGTTGACGGGCGCCGGCCCGCGGTACTTGGGCAAGAGCGACCCGTGCAGGTTGACGGCCCCGTAGGTGGGCATCTCAATCAGTTTGGGTCCGATCTTCTGGCCGAACGCGACCACGAGCAGCAGGTCCGGCTGCACGCTTCGGACCCGGCGGACCGCCGACGCCGTGTTGATGTTCTCGGACTGGAGGATGGGGATGTCGCGCTCGCGGGCAAACCGTTTGACGGGCCCCATGCGCACGTGCCGCCCGCGGCCCGACGGGCGGTCGGGCTGCGTCAGGATCAGCGGCACCTCCTGGCCGCCCGCCACCAGCGCTTCGAGCGACGGAAGACCGAAACTGCCGGAACCCGCAAAGACGATTCGCATGGGTGTATCCTACGCGTCGGCAACGTCTATCGCGCCGCTTCGGAGCCGGTGCGGGTCTCGCTCAGTCGGCGCTCGTAACGGTCCTTGAGTTCGCGGAGCCGCCGCCGCTGCGCCATCCGCTGAACCGCCGACATGCGGTCCACAAGAAGCCGGCCATCGAGGTGGTCCAGTTCGTGTTGAATCGCCCGGGCCAGCAGCCCCTCCGCCTCCAATTCGTGCGGCTCGCCCTTCGGGTCGCTGTACCGGACACGGACGCGGTGAAACCGCCCAATCTTGACGTAGATGCCCGGGAAACTCAAACAGCCCTCTTCGCCCACCTCCCAGCCGTCGGTCTCGACAATCTCGGGGTTCACGAGCACGATCGCGTTGCCCGGCTGCGTGTCGGGTGACACCGCCACAATGCTCAGCGAAACCGCGACCTGCGGCCCGGCCAGACCGAGACCGTCGGCCTCGTTCATCGTCTTGACCATGTCCCGGGCGAGGTCCACCAGGGGGTCGTCAAACTCCTCGACCGGGCGAGTCTGTTCCCGAAGCACCGGATCCGGATAACAGCGGACTTCCATCGCCGGCCTCCCCAACCCGCTCCCGACCCACCAGCCCCCCAGACCGCCCGTCATTATAGGGCCGCATGCGTCCCGCTACAAGGCCGCTTTGCCTTTTTGATTGACAGGTGCTGCACAACACGTAGACTGGAGGGTTCCGGGAAAGGGGTTTGCACCCCCAGGCGCGGATACGCCAGGCAAGATGGCCAGGGAGGCAGAGGCGGTGCCGGAACCCGAGAAACAAGAGCCCGAGAGTCCCGAGCCCGGCGTTGCTGCGCCCGCGGCGGCATCGGCCGACGAGAGCGACGGCGCGGTTGACCTTCCCCCCGAGGTCCGCGCGATGGCCGACGGCTGTTTCGAGCGAGCCAAGGAGGCCACCGTCCACAACAACTTTGACTATGCCATCCGCTTGTACCTGGATGGGTTGCGGTACAACCCGCTCGATATCGAGAACGGCCATCAGGGACTCAGGGACTGTGCGCTGCGGCGACGCAACCAGGGAAAGGGCGGCGGTCTGGGGTCGCTGTTCGGACAGGTCAAAGGCGCTGCCTCGCAGATGCTCGGACGGCACAAGGACACGCTGCTGGCGCTCGAGGCCGCCTGGGCACGCGACCCCCAAAACGTGACGTTGATGATGCAACTGATGCAGACGGCCCGGCGGCTGGAGTACACCGACGTGGCCCTCTGGTTCGGCGAAATCGCCGCCGAAGAGACCCTTCGCTCAAAGAAGCCGCAGAAGCAGGTCTTTACCACGCTGGCCGACCTGTACGAGGGCCGGGAACGCTATCAGGACGCCGTCAATGCCCTCTCGCAGGCCGTCCGGATCGATCCGTCGGACCGCACGCTCGACAAGCGGGCTCGAGACCTCTCCGCCCGCGCCAGCATCGAAAAAGGCAGACTCGAAGAGGTCGGCGACTTCCACGACATGATCCGCGACCGGGCCCAGGCGGCATCGTCGGCCACCCAGCAGGTGGTCCGGACCCGCGAGCAGTTGGACGCCCAATACGAGGAACTCAAGGCCGCCCTCGACGCCGACCCCGAGAACGCCGTCAAGATGCAGGCCCTGGCCGTCTGCCAGGCCCGGCGCGGCCACCTCGACGAGGCCCTGGAGTTGCTTCAGACCGCGCTCGACAAGACGGGCGAGTACCGCTACAAGTCGCGCATGGACGACATCCGCATGGCCGAGTTCCGCCGCGTTCTCCGCGAACTCAATGAGCAGATCGAAGCCGAACCCGACCGGACCGATCTCAAGAGCAACCGCCGGCAAATCAGCGAAAAACGCAACGAATTCGAACTGGCGGTCTATCAAGAACGCCAGAGGCAGTACCCCACCGACATGGGCATCCGGTTCGAATTGGGCACGCGGCAGTTCCGCGCGGGGCAGTACGACGATGCCATCGTCTCGTTCCAGACGACCACACGCGACCCGAAGCGGCGAATCCACGCCTTCAACATGCTCGGCAAGTGCTTCTACACCAAGAAACTCTACCTCGAAGCCCAGGGCCAGTTCGAGACCGCCCTCCAGCAGTACGAGTTGGCAAGCGACCCCCTCGGCAAGGAACTCCGCTACAACCTCGCCAAGACCTTCGAAGTCCAGGGCAAAGCGCCACAGGCCATCGAATGGTACAGTGTGATCGTCCAGCAGGATTACCAGTACCGCGACGTCGCGAAACGCCTCGAAGCCCTGCGGCAAGAAACCGAAGGCGACGTAGGAGGCGACGCGGGACTCGAAACACCTTCAGAGGAAGGAGACTAGACGTATGCCGCATTCGCTGTCCGCCCGAAAACGCGTGCGCCAGAACACGCGATGCCACGAGCGAAACCGCGCCATCAAGAGCCGCATCCGCACGGCACGCCGCGCGTTTCTCAACGCCGTCGATGCCGGCGACCTCGACGCCGCCGGCCAGCGCCTGCGCGCGGCCGAGCGTCTGCTCCATCGTGCCGCCAACAACGGGCCGATCCATCGGAACCTGGCAGCCCGCGAGATCGGCCGCTTGCAGCAACGACTCAACGCCGCCGCGGCGCTGAAGTAACCGCAACGCACGCTCACGGCCGGACCGGATGTCGCCGTGCCGGCCCTTTCCCTCGTCCGGGTGCGTCTGCCGGCCACGGCACGAGCCGTACCCGTGCCAGGGTGGACGCTCCAGGAACCGCCATGCTGTGCGTCAGCCTGATGCCGCAGACCACTGACGAGGCCCTGGCGGGCCTGTCTGAGGCCGCCGCCATGGCCGACGCGGCCGAACTGCGGCTCGACGCCATGGCCGAGTTCGACCTGCGGCGCATCCTGGCCTCCCCGCCCTGCCCCGTCATTGTCACCTACCGGCCCAGGCGCGAGGGCGGACTCTACGACGGTCCCGAAGCAGGCCGGCTCGCGGTGCTGCGCGACGCGGCCCGCCTGGGGGCACGCTACATCGACGTCGAACACGACGCCATCGACGCCCTCGGCGACGTGCCGCCCGAAAAGATCATCCTCAGTTACCATAACCACGAGGAGACGCCGGCCGACCTCGCGCAGATCCACGCGCGGCTGGCCGAGACGGGCGCGGCCGTCGTCAAAGTCGCCGCCATGGCCAATCACATCCTCGACACGGTCCCCGTGCTCAGGATTCTGCGCGACGCCACGGTGCCGACGATCGCCCTGTCGATGGGCGAGCGGGGCGTGCTCACGCGGGTCCTCGCGCCGAAGTTCGGCGCGCTTCTGACCTATGCCGCCCCCGAGACGGGGCCGGAGGCCGCCCCCGGCCAGGTCTCGGCACGCCAGATGCGCGACCTGTACCGTGTCGGTCGCATCGGGCCCCAGACCGAGGTGTACGGCGTGATCGCCGATCCGGTAGGGCACAGCATGAGTCCGCGCATCCACAACGCGGCGTTCGCCGAGATCGATTACGATGCCGTCTACCTGCCGCTCTGGGTCGAGGGCGACGCCGCCGCCTTCGTGCGGGCGATGCGCGAGTTCGACTTCAACGGTTACAGCGTCACGATCCCCCACAAGCAGACGGTCATGGCGGCCGCCGACCAGATGGAGCCGCTCGCCGCCCGCATCGGCGCCGTCAACACGCTCCAACGGCGCGGCGACGGGAGCCTGTTCGCAACAAACACCGACTGGACGGCGGGAGTGGCGGCAATCGAGGCCGTCGTCGGAGAGGAATGGCTCCGGGGCAAGCACGCCCTGGTCATCGGCGCGGGCGGCGTCGGCCGCGCTATGGCCTTCGGCCTGAACCAGCGCGGCGCCGCCGTCACGTTGACCGACGTGGACGAGCCCCGCGCCGAGGCCCTTGCCGCTGAAGTCGGTGTCTCGCACGTTTCGCACGCCGACATGGCCGGCCGGACGTGCGACGTCCTGCTCAACTGCACGCCCATCGGGATGCACCCCAAGACGGACGCCACAGCCGTCCCGCGCGAGATGCTCCGCGCCGGAGTGGTCGTGTACGACGCGGTCTACAACCCGGCCGAGACGCGGCTCTTGAGGGAAGCCCGCGACGCCGGCTGCCGCACCGTCAGCGGCCTCGACCATTTCGTCCGCCAGGCCGTCGAACAGTTCGAGTTATGGACGAACCACGCCGCCCCCGTCGAAACGATGCGCCAAGTCGTCATCGACGCCCTCCGGTAGGCGGCCGTTCGAATCCGACCTGCCCGGCGTCCTGTTCGGCGTCCTGTCCGCGTAGCCTTGGCGGAGACGGAAGCCTTGGCGAAGCGGGGTCCCCACGACCACTTCCCTTGACGCTCCCGCTCTAAACGAGTACCGTGGCGCGACTATGGCCGGGGAAACAGGAACGCTGGCGCAGGCCGTCTCGCGCGACCTCTTGCCGTTCGTCACGCATCCCGCCCAGTACGTGGGCGGCGAGGTGGGCGCCGTGCGCAAAGACTGGGACGACGCCGCCGTACGCTTCTGCCTCGCCTTCCCCGACACCTACGCCATCGGCATGAGCCACCTGGGGTCGGCCATCATCTACGCCATGCTGAACGAGCGTCAGGACACGCTCTGCGAACGGACCTACACCCCCTGGCCCGACGCCCAGGACCGCATGCGCGAGGTGGGCATCCCGCTGTTCTCGTGGGAATCGCGGCGACCGGTCCGCGACTTCCACCTGGTCGGATTCTCCCTCCAGTACGAGATGCTCTACACGAACGTCCTGGCGATGCTCGATCTTGCGGGCATCCCCGTCCTGGCGGCCGAGCGGGGCCGGGCCGATCCGATCATCATCGCCGGCGGACCGGGGGTGAACAACCCCGAGCCGATGGCCCCCTTCATCGACCTCATGGTCGTCGGCGACGCCGAAGCCGCCTTGCCGTCCTTCATCGACCGCTTCGGCGACCTCAACGCCGCCGGCACGGCGCGGTCCGAGATCATCCTTGCGCTGGCGCGCGAGTTCGATTTTCTCTATCCGCCCGGCCTGATCGAGCCGTCCTGGAACGCCGACGGAACGCTTGCCGCCCTCACGCCGACCGTTGAGGGCCTTCCGGACGCGACCGTCGCCGCCTGCGTAAACGATCTCGAAGCGGCCCCCTTCCCAACGGCCCCCGTGGTCGGGAACAGCGAGGTCATCCACGACCGCGTGACGGTCGAGATCATGCGCGGCTGCCCGCGCCGGTGCCGTTTCTGCGAAGCCGGCCGCACGAAGGGGCCCGTCCGCCACCGCAGCCCCGAGACGATTCTGGACCTGGCGCGCCAGACGATTGCCAACACCGGCCACGACGAGATCTCGCTCACGAGCCTGTCGCCGAGCGACCACCCGCAACTGAAGGCCATCCTGACGACGCTCGACGCCGAGTTTGCGCCGCGCGGCGTAAGCCTCAGCCTGCCGAGCCTGCGCACGAACGACCAACTGGAACTCGTGCCGCGCCTCCTGGGCAGCGTCCGAAAGAGCGGCCTCACGATGGTTCCCGAGGCCGCCCTGCCCCGCCTGCGCCGGGTCATCGGCAAGCCCGTTCAGGACGAGCACCTCTTTGCAGGCGCCCGGGAAGCCTGGTCGCGCGGATGGAACGTCATCAAACTCTACTTCATGATCGGCCTGCCGACCGAAACCGACGAGGACCTCCAGGCCATCGGCACGCTGGCCCGCAAGGTCAGCGACCTGCGGCGCGAGACCGGCAAAGGGCCCGGCAAGGTCAACGTGGCGGTCTCGAACTTCGTCCCCAAAGCGCATACGCCGTTCCAGTTCGCGCGGATGGCCGACCAGGCCTATCTGGAGCAGGCGCGGCAGACGCTCTACAAGGCGCTGCCTGCCAAACGCCTGAGTGTGCGCGTCCACCGCGTGGACCGCAGCCTTCTCGAAGGCGTGCTGGCGCGCGGCGACCGACGCGTGGGGATGGGCGTCTGGGAGGCGTGGCGCGCCGGTGCCCGGTTCGACGCCTGGGACGAAGAGTTCCGCCCCGAGGCGTGGCAGAAGGCGTTTGAGGTCGCTCGTCTCGACTTGGGCTTCTACGCCCATCGCGAGCGCGGCCGCGACGAGTGCCTGCCCTGGTCCCGCATCGTCACCGGTGCCCCACAGGAGACGTTGTGGGACGAGTACCGGACGGCGTTGGCCGAGGCGGGTGCCTGACGGGCGCGTCCTCTGACCGCGCGCCGCGAAACCGCCTTGACGTTCGGCCCCAATTCAGCCATCATGGTCCGGGCAACGAGAGGACGGCTCCAATGCCACCGCTCAAGGCGTTCATCGACACCGATGCCATCGGCGAGTTCTGCCGCCGCTGGAACGTGACGGAACTGTCGTTGTTCGGCTCGGCCCTCCGGGATGATTTCGGCCCGGACAGCGACGTGGACGTGCTGGTGACCTTCGCCGCCGACGCACGCCCCACCCTCTTCGACATGGTCCACATGAAAGAGCAACTGGAGGCCATCCTCGGGCACAGCGTGGATTTGGTCAGCCGCCGCGGCGTCGAACAGAGTCGCAACTACCTCAGGCGACGGGCGATCCTGTCGTCCGCGGAGCCTATTTATCATGTCGAGAGATAACGTCTACCTGCTGGATATCCTCCAGGCGGCAAGGCTTGCGGTGCAGTACCTTCACCAGGCAACGCTTGAGGCATTCCTGGACGATGTTCGGCTTCAGGACTCCGTCATTCGTCGGCTCGAGATCGTCGGCGAGGCGGCACGGCGAGTGTCGGAACCCGCCCGGCTGATGCACTCACACCTGCCTTGGCGAGAAATGATCGCGCTGCGAAACATCGTCATCCACGAGTGCGACAACGTGGACCTGACGATCGTCTGGGACGCCGTCAAGAAAGACTTGCCCCCGCTGATAGAAACCCTCGAACAGATTGTCCCCCCGGAAACTTCGTAAGCGGGATCAGGTAAGTCTCGCGCGGCCGTACTGCCCCCGAGTTTTCTTCCCTGACGACCCTTGCCAACCGTCCTGCGCGATGCTACCATCGAGGGTTCGCTGTGGCAGGTAAACGTCTCCGGGAGCGTTCGTTGCCGAAAGAGACCGGCCATACCGCATCGCACCTTGCTCGCAAGCCCCCGCAAGCCGTGCAGGCCGAGGACGCTGCGTCCGCCCCGGCTAACGGCGATGAGTTCATCCTCATCCAGGGCGCGCGGCAGCATAACCTGAAGAACATCGACGTCCGCGTTCCGCGCGACAAACTGGTGGTCATTACGGGCCTGTCGGGCAGCGGCAAGTCGAGCCTGGCGTTCGACACGATCTACGCCGAGGGCCAGCGCCGCTACGTCGAGTCGCTCAGCGCCTACGCCCGCCAGTTCCTCGAACAGATGGAGAAGCCCGACGTAGACGCCATCGAGGGCCTGCCGCCGACGATCGCCATCCACCAGCGTCGCGGCGGATTCAGCCCGCGCTCGACCGTCGCCACCGCCACCGAGATTCACGATTACCTGCGGCTGCTGTTTGCACGGGTCGGCACGGCGTACTGCCCGAAGTGCGGCCGGGAGATTCGGCCGCAGCGGGCCGAGCAGATCGTCGAGAGCGTCCTCTCGCTGGAGCGGGGGGCCCGGCTGATCGTCCTCGCGCCGATCGTCCGCGGTCAGCGCGGCGAGCACCGCGATATCCTCCGCAGCATCGTGGCCGACGGGTTCGTCCGCGTCCGGATCGACAAACGGATGTACGAGGTCCGCGACGTGCCCGACCTCGCCAAGACCCGGCGCCATACCATCGACGTCGTTGTGGACCGCCTCGTCGCCAAGGAGGCGGCCCGGTCGAGGCTGAGCGATTCGGTCGAGCAGGCCTTGCGGATGAGCGACGGCCTGGTCGTCGTCTGCCACGAGGCCGGCCCCGGCAACTGGAAGAACGTCCTCTACAGCGAACGCTACGCCTGCACGAAGTGCAACGTCAGCCTCGAGGAACTCACGCCCCGCCTCTTCAGTTTCAACAGCCCGTACGGCGCCTGCCCGCACTGCCACGGCCTCGGGACGTACCTGGCGTTTGACGACGATCTGGTTGTGCCGGACGCCGACCGCTCGCTCGCCCAGGGGGCCGTAGCGCCGTGGCGCGACGGCCCGCGCCGGTACCGCTCGTTCTACTCCGAGGCCCTTGCGCGGTTCGTTCGCGACTTCGGCGTCGACGAGACGGTGCCGTTCCGCAAGTTGCCCAAACGCACGCGCGAGGTCCTGCTGCACGGCGGCACGCTCCGCCGCGCGAAGGGCACCGCGGCCGCCCCCGACGCCGAATGGGAAGGCGTCGTGCCAAGCCTGCGGCAGATGGCCGAGACCACCCGCAGCGCGTACGCCAAGCGGTGGCTCCAGGAATTCATGACGGGCCAGCCCTGCCCCGAGTGCAACGGAGCGCGCCTGCGGCCCGAGGCGCGGGCCGTCCATGTCAGCGGCAAGCCAATCCACGAGATCACGGCCATGAGCATCGACGAGGCCGCCGCCTTCTTCGAGTCGCTCCAACTCAAGGGCGAGAAACAGACCATCGCGCGGCAAGTGCTGGCCGAGATCCGCGCGCGCCTGAAGTTCATGCAGGACGTCGGCATCGCCTACCTGACGCTCGACCGTTCGAGCGACTCCCTTTCGGGCGGCGAGGCCCAGCGCATCCGCCTTGCCACCCAGGTGGGCAGCGGTCTGGTCGGCGTCTGCTACGTCCTGGACGAGCCGACGATCGGCCTGCACGCCCGCGACAACCGCCGCCTGCTCGGCACCCTGGTCCGCCTTCGCGACCTCGGAAACACCGTCCTCGTGGTCGAGCACGACGAGGACACGATCCGCACGGCCGACCACGTCCTGGACATGGGCCCCGGTGCCGGCGAACACGGCGGCGAGGTGGTGGCCCAGGGCACGTTGGACGAGATCACGGCGTCGCCCGCATCGCTGACCGGCAAGTACCTTGCGGGGGCCACGACCATTCCCGTCCCGGCAGAACGCCGCCGCGTCAGAAAACGCCGCAGCATCCGCATCCTCGGCGCCCAGGAGAACAACCTGCAGGGCCTCAATATCACGGTCCCGCTCGGATGCCTGGTCTGCGTAACCGGCGTCAGCGGGTCGGGCAAGAGCACGCTGGTGGCCCAGACGCTGGTGCCCGCGCTGCGGCGGAAACTGTACGGCAGCCGCGTCAAGCCCGGCGCCCATCGCCGCCTGACGGGGGCCGACCAGATCGACCGCGTCATCGAGATCGACCAGAGCCCCATCGGCCGCACGCCACGGTCCAACGCGGCCACGTATACCAAGGTCTTCGACCAGATCCGCCGCGTCTTCGCCCAGACCCGCGAGGCCAAGGTCCGCGGGTACGGCCCGGGGCGGTTCAGTTTCAACGTCAAGGGCGGACGGTGCGAAGTGTGCCAGGGCCAAGGCGTCCGCAAGGTCGAGATGCACTTTCTGCCCGACGTGTACGTGACCTGCCGCGAGTGCAACGGCACGCGCTTCGGCCGCGAGACCCTCGAAATCGCCTACCGCGCCAAGACCATCGCCGACGTCCTGGAGATGCGCGTGAGCGAGGCGCTGCGATTCTTCGAGAACTTTCCCCGCATCGTCGAGCAACTGGGCACGCTCGACGCGGTCGGCCTCGGGTACATCACGCTCGGCCAGAATTCAACAACCCTCTCGGGCGGCGAGGCCCAGCGCGTGAAACTCTCGGCCGAACTCGGCAAACGCTCGACCGGCCGCACCATCTACGTGCTCGACGAACCCACGACCGGCCTGCACTTCGCCGACATCCAGCGGCTGCTCGACGTCCTGGCGCGCCTCGTGGACATGGGCAACACCGTCCTGGTGGTCGAGCACAACTTCGAGGTCATCAAGAGCGCCGACTGGATCATCGACCTCGGCCCCGAAGGCGGCGACGCCGGCGGCCGCATCGTCGCCGAAGGCACACCCGAACAGGTCGCCGCTATCCCGGCAAGTTACACGGGCCAGTACCTGGCGCGGCACCTGGCCTAATCCTACAACACTACAACGGCATTTCGCGCGGTGGTACCGGGCGGGAATGTGGGCACCGCTCCCAGCCTGTAGCGCCTTTCTGGGCATGAGGCTGCAGGGAACTATCCGCCACCCGGGCCGTTGGCCTGGGCTGGCGACTCCGAGCCCGTCGGGGTCGAGACCTGGCCGGTAACCGTGGTCAGCCGACGGGCTTGGGGGCCCGGGGTGCCGCGGGCGGGCGCGTGGGGGGCGAGGGCTCGGCCGGTGGGAGTGCCGGCGACGACGGCTTCTTCTCCAGCGCCTTCTTGGCCTTGAGGCGTGCGTCGATGGCCTCGATGGCCTTGTCGGCCTCGTAGGCTTTGCGGTGGGTGGGGAACTGGCGGAGGATCTTGGCGAAGTACGCGCGGGCCTCCTCCAGGTGGCCGTCCTGAAAGAGGATCGTCCCCTGGTACCAGATGGCGACGGGCACCTCGGGCGTCTGCTTGAACTGCTTCAGATACGCCTCGATGTTCTCGAGCGCCTCGGCCGACTTGCCGTCCTCCAGCGGGACGACGGCCAGGATCAGCCGCGCCTGGCTCAGCCGCCCGTTCTCGTTCTTCGGCGCGAGTTCCGCCGCACGCTCCAGGTAGGGGGCGGCGCGTTTGAGTTGGTTGAGCATGGCGAAGGCGTTGCCGAGGGCGAAGTTCGCCTCCAGGTCGTTCGGCTTGTGCTTCCGGGCGACCATCAACGTGGGCAACTCGGCCACCTGGTCCAGGAGAGGGGCAAACTTGTCCGGCGGACGCGGGCCGAGCACCATGTGCAGAGGCTTCCCGCCGGGGTCCAGAAACAGGACCGTCGGATACACCCGCACCTCGTACTCTTTCGTGATCGGGCTCGTGCCCTGGGAGTCATCGACCTTGACGGGAAGAAAGCGGCGGTTCACCGTCTGCGCGACCACGGGGCTGGCAAAGGTGCCGTCACGCATCCACCGGCACGGCTGCGACCAGTCGGCGTGAAAGAAGACCAGGACACAGCGGCCGGCGCGGGCGGCCTCATCCTTGGCGGCAGCCAGGTCGCTGCGCCACGCAACGGGGATCGGCGGCGTCTTCTTGGTGGAGAACGGCCGAGGCTTGATGATTTCGACTTCAATCGGTTCCCGGGCGCGGCCCGGCGCCGGGGCGGCCTGTGCCCCGGCAACGGATATCGCAAGGCTCAGCACCACGGCCGCCGCTAGTCGCATCGCCATGCCTTTGAGGCGCCCCCGATGGTCGTCGGGCATCGGCGTCGGACCCCCTGTCGACCCCCTGTTACCACAGGGGGCTAGTCGGGGCTGGTCTTTGTCGGCCACAGGGGGCTGGTCTTTGTCGGTTCAGGCGTCCGACGTCGGCAGTCCGGCGGCGGCCTCGACCACCACACCGACGCGGCGGAGTTTCTGGTACCGCTGTTCGAGGAGGTCGTCGGTCGGAATCTGCTTGAGTTCCCGCAGGTGCCGGCCGATGCGTCGCTCCAGCGTGGTGGCCATCTCGCGCGCATTGCGATGGGCGGCGCCCAGCGGCTCCGGCACGATCTCGTCGATGACGCCGAACTCCATCAGGTTCCCGGCCGTCAGTCGCAGGGCAGCGGCCGCCTCGGGCGCCTTCTCGGCCGTCCGCCACAGGATGGCCGCGCACCCTTCCGGCGTAATGACGCTGCAGTACGCGTACTGAAGCATCAGCAGACGGTCGGCCACACCGATGCCCAGGTACCCGCCGGAGGCGCCCTCGCCGATGACGGCTCCCACGATGGGCACCCGCAGGAGCGTCATCTCGCGCATGTTCACGGCAATCGAGTCGGCGATGCCGCGCTCCTCGGCGCCGATGCCGGGGTACGCGCCCTGCGTGTCGATGAAGGTCACCACCGGCAGGCCGAACTTCTCGGCCAGCCGCATCACGCGCAGCGCCTTGCGGTACCCTTCCGGATGGGCGCAGCCGAAGAAACAGGCCACCTTCTCGCGCGTGTCGCGTCCCTTCTGGTGGCCGACGACGGCGACCTTCTCGCCGCCGATGCGTCCGAACCCGCACATCACGGCCCGGTCGTCGCGAAAGAGCCGGTCGCCGTGCAACTCCTTGAAGTCCTTGACGAAGGCCCGGATGTAGTCGGCCGTCAGAGGACGGTCGGAGTGCCGCGCCACCTGGACGATCTCCCACGGCGTCAGGGCGTCGTAGGTCTTGCGGATTATGGCGACGAGGTTGCGGCGGATGCTGCGGATCTCGGCGCTGTGGTCCACGTTGCGGCTGCGCTGGTCGTCTTCGAGTTCGCGGATTTGCTCTTCGAGCCTGGCGAAGGGCTTCTCGAATTCAAGGCACGCGCGAGCCATGGGATTCGCCTGCCGAGTTCCTCTGACGCGAGACCAAGTACCTTCTGCGGGTCTACTGACCGGCGTCCTCAACGTCCTCAGCCGCCACGATGGACCGCAGTTTAACACTGACATACTGCATCCCCGTGGGCCGGTCAAGAGGGTCCTTGGCCAGCATGGCGCGGATCAGGTCGTCGAGTTCGGCCGGCGCGTCGGGCGCGGCCGAACGAAGCGACGGAATCGGCGCGTAGAGGTGCTGCTCCAGGAGTTCCTGCGACGACTCGGCCGAGTACGGCAGCCGGCCGGTCACCACTTCGAACAGCGTGACGCCGAGGCTGTAGACGTCGGCCAGGCCCGTCAGACGCTCGTTCCGGATCTGCTCCGGCGACATGTACGACCACGTGCCGGGTCGGCGGCGTTCGGCCAGCCGGCGCATCAGGTGTTTACCGAGCGAGTCATCTTGCCGGACGGCCAGGGCGAAATCGATGACCTTGACCTGGCCGTCCTCGCCGACGACCGTGTTCTGGGGCTTCACGTCGCGGTGAACGTACCCCGCCTCGTGGAAATACGCCAGGCCATCGGCCACTTTGGCCAGCCATCGCAGCGCCGACGCGAGCGGCGGCATGCCCCTGTCCAGACGCTGCCGCAGACTCGGCCCCGCAACCATATCCAGCAGCAGAAACGGCCGGGCCGCACTCAACTGCAGTTCGTGGGCGTGAATCAGGTTCGGGTGTTCCAAGGCCGAACAGATGCGGTACTCGCGTTCCAGGTGGCCCCGTTCCACGCGGTTTCGGGCATACTCGTCCCGCAGCGCCTTGCAAGCGTACTCGTTGCCGTGCGTTCGCCCCACGAGGCGCACGACGTGATAGATCTCGGCCGTGTTCGACTCGGCCATTTTGCGCAAAATCTGGAAACCGTCGATGGTCTTCAATCTGGAAGCCTTGACGTCGGTGGGTGGCTCCTCCCCCGCGCACCCCTCACGCCCGCCGCAGCCGGACCTGCCGGCAGACGCACCTTAATCGCCCCAGCGGGTAAGAACGGGGAATTCTAGCCACAGGGGGCCGGTTCATCAATCCCAAAATCCCGCCGGCGCGAAGCCGCGTACCCCAGACGCCGCCGTACGGCCCGAGGCGCCATCCCGACCGCACCCCTCCGGCGCGGTGGCAGAAAATCAGTTGACCCGCCCCCCGGCGCCTCCTACAGTACGTCCGCTGACGTTGACCCGTAGGATGCGGACTCCAGCCTTCTCGCCGCTTATGACGCGTTGGAACCAAGTCACCATCATCGGCACCGGCCTCATCGGTGGCAGTCTCGGCCTCGCGCTGAAGCAACGCCGCCTGGCCAAGCGCGTCGTCGGCGTGGGGCATCGCCAGAGCACACTCGATGACGTGCTCTTCCGCGGCGCGGCCGACGAGGTCACGCTCGACGCGTGCGAGGGGGTGCGCGGCAGTGACCTCGTGGTCCTCGGCACCGCCGTCGGCCTGTTCGAGGAAACCGCCGAGAGGATCGGGGGCAACCTCGAACCCGGCGCCGTTGTCATTGACGTCGGCAGCACCAAGGCCCGGGTCGTCCGGACGCTCGAGCCCCTCATGCCCAAGGGCCGCACGTTCGTCGGGTGCCATCCGATCGCCGGCAGCGAGAAGCGCGGCATCGCGTACGCCCGGCCGGACCTGTTCGAAGGGGCGACGTGCGTCGTCACGCCGACCGACCGCACGCCGGCCGACGTCCTGGTCCGCGTCGTCTCCACGTGGCAGGATTTGGGGATGATGGTCCGGCAGATGGCCCCCGAGGTGCACGACCGTCTCCTGGCCGAGGTGAGCCACCTGCCCCACGTGGTTGCGTCGGTCCTGGTCCGTGCCATTTCGGAGGAGGCGAAGCCGCTCGTCGGTCCAGGCTGGGCCGATACGACGCGCGTCGCCAGCGGCGACGCCGTCCTGTGGCGCGACATTCTGCTGAGCAATGCCGACGAGATCGCAGCGGCCATCGGCCGGTTCCAGGACACCCTGGCCGACCTGTGCGACGCCGTAAGCCAACGTGACAGCGACCGAATCGAATCGCTCCTGGCCGAGGCCAAAGACCGCCGCGACCGCCTGATCGAGTCGCCGCGCCCGAACAACGAGCAGGCACGTTAGCCGCCCCGCTTGCGCGGCAAGTTCGCAGGAGTAGCCTGGCGTTGGCCGGCGGGCTTGCCCGGCGCGCTCTCGGCAACGTGCCGGCCGCGCATTCACCCACAAAGCGAAAGCGTTCAACCATGGACTGGCAAATCGAAGTCCAACACCGGCCCGGGACCTACGACGCCCACGGCCAGGACGTCCTCAACCAGGTTCGCGACTTAGGGATCACGAGCGTCGAGGCCGTCGAATCGTCGCGCCTGTTTTACCTCGACACCGCCGCGCCGAAGGCGGACGTCGAACGCATTGCCCGCGACCTGGTGACCGACCCCATCGTCGAGCAGTACGTCCTCTCGGACGGCGACCCGGCTCCGTCCGACGCGAGGCCGGCCGTGATCGTCCGGCGCAAGCCCGGCGTCATGGACCCGGTGGCCAACAGCACGCTCCAGGCGGCGGCGGACATGGGAATCGACGTCCACCGCTGCGCCACCGCGCGCAAGTACTACTTCCGGGGCGGCGCGTCGCGAGAGGAGATTGAGACCATCGCCCGCGGGATTCTGGCGAACGCCGTCATCGAAGACGTGACGTTCGAGGAAACGGGCGAGTCGGTCTTCCGCGACGCCCCGCCCTACGAGTTCAACCTCATCCGCGTGCCGCTTCGCGAGGCGAGCGACAAGGAGTTGCTGGCGATCAGCAAGCGCGGCGGCCTGTTCCTGAACCTCCGCGAGATGAAGGCCATCCAGGCGCATTACCGCACGGCCGACGCCGACCCAACCGACGTGGAACTCGAAACGCTCGCCCAGACCTGGTCCGAGCACTGTGTCCACAAGACGCTCAAAGGCCTCATCACCTTCGGCGATGAGACGATCGACAACCTCCTGGCGAGCACCATCGCCCGGGCCACCAAGGAACTCGCCAGGCCCTGGTGCGTCTCGGTCTTTGAGGACAACGCCGGCGTCATCGAGTTCGACGGCCAGTGGTGCGTGTGCTTCAAGGTCGAGACGCACAACCACCCGAGCGCCCTGGAACCGTACGGCGGCGCTGCCACGGGCATCGGCGGCGTCATTCGCGACCCGATGGGCACCGGGATGGGGGCGAAGCCGATCCTGAACACCGACATCTTCTGCTTTGCGCCGCCCGATTACCCGGCCGACAAACTCCCGCCGAGCGTCCTGCACCCGCGGCGGATCATGCGCGGCGTCGTCAGCGGAGTCCGAGATTACGGAAACCGCATGGGCATCCCCACGGCCAACGGCGCACTCTACTTCGACGACCGCTATCTGGGCAACCCGCTCGTCTACTGCGGCAACCTGGGCCTTTTGCCGCGCGATCAATGCTTCAAGCACCAGAAGGCCGGCGACGTCATCGTGGTGGTCGGCGGCGGGACCGGACGCGACGGCATCCACGGCGCCACGTTCTCCAGCGGCGAACTCACCCACACCACCGGCGACGAGTTCAGCCACGCCGTTCAGATCGGCAACCCCATCGTCGAAAAGAAGATGGTCGATACGCTCATCGTCGCCCGCGACCGCGGTTTATACTCGGCGATTACCGACTGCGGCGCCGGGGGACTCTCCTCCAGCGTCGGCGAGATGGGCGCCGAACTTGGGGCCGAGGTCAGCCTCGAGAAGGTCCCCCTCAAGTACGACGGCCTCACGTACACCGAGATCTGGATCTCCGAGGCCCAGGAACGCATGACCCTGGCCGTGCCGCCCGAGAACGTGGACGAACTCCTGGACCTGTTCGCCTCCGAAGACGTCCAGGCCACTGTCATCGGCACGTTCACCGATACGGGGCGCCTCCGCATCCGGTACAAGGGCAACCTCATCTGCGACCTCGACATGGACTTCCTGCACCACGGCGTCCCGCGGCGGGAACTCGAAGCCGCCTGGCAGCCGCCCGACCATCCCGAACCCGACGTTGCGCCGAAAGACGACTACACCGACGACCTGCTCAAGATCCTCGGGGCCTGGAACGTCTGCTCCAAGGAATGGGTCATTCGCCAGTACGACCACGAGGTGCAGGGGCAGACGGTCATCAAGCCGCTCGTCGGCGTACGCGACGACGGGCCCGGCGACGCCTGTGTCATCACGCCCATCCTCGGATCGGCGAAGGGCCTGGCCGTCGGCTGCGGCTTGAATCCGAAGTACGGCGACGTGGACCCGTATTGGATGGCCGCCGCCGGCATCGACGAGGCCGTCCGGAACGTCGTGGCCGTCGGCGGCCGGCCCGACCGCATCGCCCTGCTCGACAACTTCTGCTGGGGCAACTGCGACAAGCCCGACCGGCTGGCGTCGCTCGTCCTGGCGGCCAAGGCGTGTTACGACGTGGCGATGGCCTTCGGCACGCCGTTCATCAGCGGCAAGGACAGCCTGAACAACGAATACGCCACCGACGAAGGCACCATCGTCATTCCGCCAACCCTCCTCATCAGCGCCATGACCATTGTGGACGACGTCGGCCAGGCCGTCACGATGGATCTCAAGGACGCCGGCAACCCCGTCTACCTCGTCGGCCTGACGAAGGACGAGTGCGGCGGGTCGCACTGGTACGCTGAACATGGAGCCATCGGGAACAAGGTCCCGCGCGTGGACCTCGAATCGGCACCGAAGATCTTTGAGGCGGTGCACGCGGCCATTACCGACGGCTGTGTCCGGGCGTGCCACGACCTCTCGGAAGGCGGCCTGGCGGTGGCGGCGGGCGAGATGGCCTTTGCGGCCGACCTCGGGCTGGCCCTCTCGCTTGCCGACGTGCCGCGCGAGGATGGTCTCGACGACGATGGCCGCGCCCTCTTCAGCGAGTCGCAGACGCGGTTCCTCGTCGAAGTGGCCGCCGACCGCGCTGCCGACTTCGAGAAACGTTTCGACGGCCTGCCGTGCGCCCGCATCGGCGAGGTCACCGACACGGCCCGCCTCGTTGTGACGGGCATCGCCGGCGGCACCGTCATCGACGCACCGTGCGAGGCTATGCGCAGTGCGTGGAAGGCGCCGCTGGCCTGGTAAGCGGGCGCCGCTACATTTAGCCGGCGGGCTTGCCCGCCGCGCGCCTGGTTATTTAGTCGGCGGGCTTGCCCGCCGCGCGCCTGGTTATTTAGCCGGCGGGCTTGCCCGCCGCGCGCCTGGTTATTTAGTCGGCGGGCTTGCCCGCCGCGCGCCTGGTTATTTAGTCGGCGGGCTTGCCCGCCGCGCGCCTGGTTATTTAGCCGGCGGGC
>DATKXP010000059.1:0-5524 GCA_035529015.1 Phycisphaerae bacterium
GGGCGCTCGGGTCGCACTCCTGCGGAGCCCTGTCCTCCCCATGGCTTGCCTCATCCTACCGCCAAGCCACCCTACCGTCCAGCCCCCGATCACCCCTGGCGAAAACCTTTCAAGACCCCCACGCCAACCGGACATTCCTAATGGGGCCCAACCCCGGACATTTCTATTGGGGCTTGACAGGGCGAAGGGAAGGACGTGTGAATGTGAAGGAGGAGGCCGGGCGGACGCGGGGAGGAGGGAGGAGATTCGGCGCTGGCTGAATCGGGCCAGTCTGGGTACGCTGACCATCCAGAAGGCGAGCCCTTGGGTGAACGGGTGCGTGAAGTCGTTCAACGGCAGACTGCGGGATGAACTGCTCAAGCGGGAGTTGTTCCTGAGCCTTGCTGAGGCACGGTACGTGCTGGACGAATGGCGACTGGAGTACAACCACCGTCGGCCGCACAGCGGGATCGATTGGCAGACGCCCGCGGCGTTCGCGGCCACCTTGGAAGGCAAGCCCGTCGAGGTATTCTCGGCGGCAACGCCGGCATCAGCGATCTTGTTATTGCAACAGAGATCCTGTGGAGGTCGTCATGAATGTATTGAGAAACTGGGCGGCGGCCATTGCCGTCGCGTGCGTGCTGGCTTTGCCAGGATGGGCGGGGGAGATTCCCCAGGCGAAGCCGGAAGCGGTGGGCATGTCCGGCGAAAGGCTGGCGGAGGTCACATCCAAAGTTCAGAAGATGGTCGATGACCGGAAGATCGCCGGGGCGATCACGATGGTGGCTCGAAGGGGCAAGATCGTGCATTTCGAGACGTACGGACTGCGGGAGATCGACGAGAAGAAACCCGTCGCAGAAGACACGATCATGCGGTTGTATTCGATGACCAAACCCATCACGACCGTGGCGGCGATGATGCTGTATGACGAGGGTAAACTTGAACTGGATGATCCGGTTGAACAATACGTTCCGGAACTGAAGGGACTGAAGGTCTATCATGACACCCAACCGGTGGAGCCGGATCGCAAGGTCACCATCCGGGATCTGATGCGCCATACGTCGGGATTGACGTACGGGATCTTCGGGAATTCACCGGTCGATCAGATCTATAAAAAGGAGCGGATCATCGGCAGTCGGGATTTGCGGTCGATGGTTGAAAAGCTGGGCAGGATACCGTTGATGCATCAGCCGGGTAGCCGATGGCATTACAGCGTCTCGACGGACGTCCTCGGGTGCCTGGTGGAAAAAGTATCGGGCGGGAAACTGGACGTGTTCTTCCAGGAGCGGATCTTCAAGCCGCTGGACATGAAGGATACGGCGTTCTTTGTCCCCAAGACGAAAGTGGATCGTTTCTCATCCTGTTATTCGCCCGGGCCGGAAGGCTTGAAAGTAACAGAAAAACTCAACGCCAGCCGCTACCTGATGCCGCCGAGTTTCCTGTCCGGTGGAGGCGGGCTGGTTTCGACGGCACGGGACTACATGCGGTTCTGCCAGATGCTGATCCATAAAGGGGAACTGTTCGGCGCGCGGATCTTGAAAGCCGAAACGGTTGACATAATGACGAAGAACCAACTGCCCGAGAAGGTTTATTGGGGCGGCAAGAACGGGTTCGGCCTGGGCTTTTCCGTGCAGATTCAGGACGGGGGCTCTAGCGCCCACGCGGGTGAATACGGCTGGGGCGGCGCGGCCAGCACCCATTTCTGGATCTCGCCGAAAGACGACCTGGCCGTCGTGGCGTTGTCGCAGTTGATGCCGTTTTCGCCGCAGTTGCAGAACGCGGTGAAGCCGCTGGTGTACGAGGCTCTTGTGGATTGACAGGTCGGGGTCCGTTGCGATGAGGTCAGGCGCCCTGTCGACGTTCTCATCCCTCAAGGTGATGGAAAGGCTCCCCATCATGCAAGGCAGCCGAGGGCAGATTCTCCTGTCCGCGAAGCACATCGACAGCCGCCGTTTTCCTGCGAAGAGAACGTGCGCACTCATCATGGCGGCTGCCTTGTTTGCGGGCGTGGCCGGACAGGTCGCGGGCGAAGGGAAGGCAAAGGGGGGCGCAGCAAAGTGAAGAGGGTTCTTCCGATTCTGCCGCTTACGCTCATCTGCGTTGCTGCAACGGCCCTTGCGCAATCGCAAGCCGCCGGCGGGTGGCAACAATCCTTCAAGGCGGGCATGATCGATGCGTCCACCGGCAAGCCGATCCGGGGCACCGAGATCGTGCATCTGGCCGCGCACAAGGGCCGATTGTATGCCGGCAATGGCTACTGGATGGACACGCGGGGGCACGGGAACACCGCCTGGTCGCAGGTGCTCGTGCTGGATTCGCCGGAGGGGAGTTGGAAGGTGGACCTCGTCCTCGGGCCGCCGTATCTGCGCGTGACGGTGCTGGAGTCCGTCACGTTCACGACGGACGGTGACGGCAAGGCACTCGCGGCACCGGTGAATCTGCTGATGGCGGCATCCGATATCCAGGGCGGTGACCGTCAGACCAACATCTGGACGCGCGACGACGCCCGTAACACCTGGGTGAAGACGACGCTGGAGGGCGACCCGAAGTACCGACGCTCGACGCGCGCCCTGGTCGTCCATCGCGATCGGCAGACCGGCGTGGACCGCATCGTCATCGCCGCCGGCGCCTTGGGCATCTACAGCGGCGTCTTCGACGCCAAGCAGCCCGGCAAGGTCCGCTGGGGCAAGAAAGCGGAACTCGGGCCGGTGAGCATCCGGCCGATGGCGTTCGTCGAGGCCAACGGCAGCCTCTACGCCTCGGCCGGCGTCTCGGTCTACCGCCGCAAGGACGGAGCGTCTCCCGTCTGGGAAAAGGTCTACTCCGACGACACCCGCGAGCACTGGGAACTTGGCGGAATCCGCGGCCTGACCGCCGTGCCGTCACCGAACGGATCCGGCGAGTCGATTCTGTTTTCGCATACGGACCGCATCATCCGCATCGACCCGAAGGATGATCACAAGGCGACCGTCGAATTGCAGATCAGGCAACTGCTGGAGAAGAACTGGGGGACCGCC
Source organism: Phycisphaerae bacterium (assembly GCA_035529015.1). Taxonomy (GTDB): domain Bacteria; phylum Planctomycetota; class Phycisphaerae; order FEN-1346; family FEN-1346; genus JAUVZF01. The sequence continues at coordinate 2,997 of DATKXP010000059.1, forward strand.
GTCACGGGCAGCATCATCGCCGCCTACAGCGACATGTTGCCGCTCAGAGATCCCGCAACGGGACACACCGTGCACATCATGGGCGTGCAGGGCCGGATCGAACGGGGCGGAAGGGACAGGACGTATCGCCCCGACACGTTTTTCGGCTGGTATGCCGGCGGTTCGTACCTGATCCGGGAATCCGATCAAGGCTATCGGCTGAAGGAAGTCAACGGACGGTGGACGCCCGGCAAACCCAAACTGGTGGCTCCGCGAACCTTCGTGGTCTCGCCCTTCCCGGATGACGCCGGCGGGCACGTCTACTTCGCCGGGTTCGACGCGAACTTCTTTCCGGCGCTCGACACGGCCTGGGTCTTCCGCGCCTCGATCGAAACCGTGCTCCGGGCTGACCCATGAACCGGTCGTCGCCTGCTGAGCCGACGGCCCCGGCTGTGCTGCATTGACTTACCACTCTACGAGTGGCATCCGAGTTGGGGGCGGGTCATTGCCTCCCGGCAACTCTCAGTTCTTCTTCCAGGCCGACTTCATTTCGTAAGCCTTGAGCGATTCAAGCGTCAGCGAACCGCCCTCCGCTGTCAACGAGATCGTGCCGATCGGCTTGCCCATGTCGCGACGGCCGGAGGTCTTGTAGCATGCCCCACCACCGCCGATCAACTCGTACATCGGACGGTCAACCAGGACGCGGAACGTCACCTTGCCGTCCTTCATCGCCAGCGGCATTTCGTCGAGTTTCTGGGCGGCGAAGTCGTAGGTCGCCGCATTCTCACCGAACCGGAGAACGGCTTTCGCGGCGGTTCCCTTCTTCAAGGTCACGACAATATCGAAGAGTTGGTCCGTAACGTCGAACGTGACGACCGGTGCCTCGGCTGTCAGTTCCATGTTCTCGGCCGTCTTCGGGTTCGACTTGCGAAGTTGCTGGAGTTCCTTGATCGGAGTGGCGAACATCCGGACGCCGTCTTCGGTGGTGTGCAGCGTCAGGTTGGTCGGCACGGTGAACGTTTGGTTGAACGGCATGTCCGGGATGTTGATCCGCGCCCAACCGACCTGAACGACACGGCCGTCCGGGCTGTTGCTGAAGCATTGCGAGGCGTAGTAGGCGCCCCAGTGGACGCGGTGTTTCCCTTCGTGCTCCGGGGCAAACGTCTTGCCATCGAAATGTCCGATCGCATATCGTGCGTCCGCGGCGTAGATGACCCACTTGGTCTTCTTGGCATCGCCGTCGACGGGCAGTTCGAAGATCTCGGCACACTCGAAGTAGCCGGGGATCTTGCCCGTAAGTTCCCACTCTTTGAGATCCTTGCTCGCATAGAGTGCGATATTCCGGCCGATCTTCTTGTCTTGGTCCTGGTCAAAAACGGCGATGACCCAGTGCTTGCCCGGCTTGTACCACATCAGTTTCGGGTCGCGGCCGGAGTGCCGGATGACGGGATTGCCTTCGTAGTACGTCCACGTCTTGCCGCGGTCGGTCGAGTAGGCAAGTGATTCGCCGCAGCCGGTGTCGGTGAACGCGAGGACCATCGTCTTCTCGTCGCCCTTTTGCCAGCCGGCGGTGTTGCCCAGATCGACATTGCCGCTACCCGAAAAGCAGTTCTTGACGGCCATCTTCGGATGACGGTTCTTGACGTCCCCGCCGAAGGATCGGAGCGCCCGGTCCTGCTCGGTCCAGTGGACCATGTCGGGGCTTGTCGCGTGCCCCCAGTACATGTTGGCCCACCCGCGACCTGCCGGGTTGCACTGCCAGAAGAAGTGGTACTCGCCGTCGTAGTAGCACATCCCGTTCGGGTCGTTGTTCCAGCCACGCATCTGACTCATGTGGAACTGGGGCCGCAGCGCCTCGTTGTAGAGCGGCTGGAGGTGACGGATCCGGTCGCTCGATTCGAACAGTTTGCAGATTTCAGGCGCGGCTTTGGCGACGACCTTCGCGGTCTTGCCAACGTATTCCGCCATGTCGAGGTAGGTCCACCAGTCGATGGCGTCCTTGTTCGGGGGGAAATCGCAGTCGAGATTGTGGACGAGTTGGTCGCCAACGACGACCGTCATCCGGCCACGTTGTCCCTTGTTCGAGACGGGGAAGATGATGTACTTGCCCGTGATCTTGATCTCCTGGGCGTTCTCCATATTCGGATTTCCGCCGCCGCGTTGTTTCGGCGCGACGAACGGTTTCTTCTTCGCTTGCGTGTTGCTCTGCGAGATTTGATCGACGTTGATGTGGCCCCAGCCGCCGGACGCGTCGTCGACGATCTGGAGGACGGCCTTCCTGCCTTTGTGCTTTCGGACGTCCCAGTTTTCCCAGTTGAGGAACTCACTGCCGCCTGCTTGGGTGTTGATGCCCGTGGCGGTGAGGACGACCTTGCCGTCGATAAGAAGGTTCATGCACGTCTTGCCCTTATGCCCGCCGCCGCCGATGAGGAACGTGATATAGTCCCGCTCGATGGTGAACTCAGGCGAGGTGAGCCTGCCCGTCGGATCGTCGCCGCCGAGGAACGAGTTGACGAGTCCCTTGCCTTCAAAACCGGTAACCTGCATCT
>DATKXP010000060.1:0-39103 GCA_035529015.1 Phycisphaerae bacterium
GGCATCTTCATGGATAAGAGGGGCGAAGAAACCTTGGAACAGAGGAAAGGAGAGGAACACATGAAACATGCAAGACAGATGAGCGTCTGGGGGACTGTGCTGGTCCTGGCGTTCATGGCGGCCGTGGGATCGCCTGCTGCCTACGGTGCCACCGAGCAGGACAAACAGCAGGCGATTGATGACGGGCTCGCCTGGCTGGCGAGCACCCAGAGCACCTCAGGTGCGGAAGGCTACTGGCCCCGCGGCGACAGCGGCACGTTGGCGACGACGGCTTCGGCCGTCCTGGCCTTCATCGAGGAAGGCTATCTGCCGGGCGACGGGTCAGCCTACGGCGACGGCGTGGTCCAGAGGGCGTGCAACTACATCTTCAACCGCGCCACGAACGACGCCCAGGGCATGTACTTCAATCCCGGCGCCTACAACCGCAGCGTCTATACGACGGGCATCGTGGCACCGGTGGTGTACGCCCTGGGCAAGGCCAATCCGGACGCGGTCGTCGGGATGGGCAGTGGTGCAGTTGCCGGTCAGACGTACCGGCAGACCATGCAGGACGTCTCCGACTGGTTCGGTTGGGGACAGAACAACGACGGCGGCTGGCAGTACCAGCCCAACAGCGGCAACTCAGACAACTCGACGGCCCAGTGGGGCGGCCTCACGTTGCTCTACGCCGACGCCTGGGGATGCACCATCCGCGACCCCAGCAACCCCGGCTGGGACGTCAAGGCCAACCTGAACAACTGGGTCAACTACATTCAGAACGCCACCAGCGGTGGTTCGGGATACAACACCCCCAACACGTACGTGAACGTCGCGAAGACGGGTGGCCTTCTGGTCGAACTCGCTGCCATCGGAGCGCCACCCGGCGATCCCAGGGTGCAGGCCGCGCTCAACTTCATCAACCAGCGGTGGAACACCTTACCGTCAGGCGATTGGTACGGCAACCTGAACCACCCGTACGCCATGTGGGCGGTCTTCAAGGCGCTCGAGACGTACAGCGTCTCGACCATGTCGAATGCCCCCGGCGGGATCACCATCGGCCAGGACTGGGACCCCCAGACGTCGCTTCCGGGCGACTGGTTCGCGCACTATTGCGATTACCTGGTCAACATCCAGAACGGCGACGGCAGTTGGAACGGGTACTCGTACTGGACCGGTGCGCTGGCCACAGGGTGGTACATCAACATCCTGAACGCCGCCGGTGCGCCGCCGCCGATCATCCCTGAGCCCGTGACGGCTGCAGGCCTGTTGCTCGGTGTCGGATGCCTTGCGCGGTACGTCCGCCGGCGAAAGAGCCGGTGATGCAACGAACTGACATGGTCAGAGGGGAGGAGAGAGCGACCATGATGCAACATGTGAGACAGATGGGCGTCTGCGGAGCCGTGCTCGTCGTGGCACTCACGGGTGCCATGACCGGCTACGCTGCGACCGAGCAGGCCAAACAACAGGCCATCGACGATGGTCTGGCCTGGCTGGCCTCGCAGCAGCAAGGCGCCGGCTACTGGGAATACGGCGACCTGCGGAGCGACGTGGCCGCAACGGCGTCGGCGGCAATGGCCTTCGTCGGAGAAGGCTATCTGCCCGGCGACGGGTCGATGTACGACACCAACGTCACCAGCGCCGTAACCTGGCTGTTCAACCAGGCCCAGATTCTCTCCCCGATCCCGGTCGAAACGGCCGGTTACTGGCACCATGCCGAGGACTACAACAACAGCGGCACGATCGATGCCGGCGACGTGGGTGCGAACGATCAGGCCTTGTACTTCGCGACCACCGACATCTACAGTAACGGCATCACGGCACCGCTGGTGTTTGAACTCGGCAGGCAGTTGGGCCCCGACACAGTCGTCGGGTTGGGCAACGCCGACATCCAGGCCATGACGTACCGGCAGGCGATGCAGGACGTCGTGGACTGGTTCTCATGGGCCCAGGTGGAGCCCGACAGGGGCGATCACCGCGGCGGTTGGCGGTACACCCCGAACTACGACACGTCCGACAACTCGACGGCCCAATGGGGCGCGTTGCCGATCCTGTACGCCGATGCCTGGGGCCTCGGCGTGCCTCAGCAGGTCAGGGACGAACTGGAACAGTGGTGCGATTACATCCAGAACGCCAACGGCGGTTCCGGCTACGATTCGCCGGGCTCTACGGTGAACGTCTCAAAGACCGGCGGCCTGATTCTGGAACTGCTGGCTGCGGGCGCCGGTGCCGGCGACCAGCGGATCAAGGATGCCATCGCGTTTATCAACAGCCGCTGGATGAATGGTCCGAGCGGCACGTGGTACGGGCACTTGGACCACCCGTACGCCATGTGGGCCGTATACAAGGCCCTCGAGACGGCGGGTGTCACCACGATGTCGAACGCTCCTGGCGGTTTCACCATCGGCCAACAGTGGGACCCTGAGACGTCGCTTCCGGGCGACTGGTTCGCGCACTACTGTGATTACCTGGTCAGCATCCAGGAGACTGACGGCAGTTGGGCCGGGTATTCGTACTGGTGGGGCCCGCTGGCGACAGGATGGTACATCAACATCCTGAATGCCGCCGGGGCGCCCCCGCCGGTTATTCCTGAGCCGGTGACGGCCGCCGGCTTGTTGCTTGGTGTCGTAAGCCTTAGGCGGTATGTCCGCAGACGGAGAAGGAACGCATAGGATAGGGGAATTCACCCCATTGGAAAGGAGTGCAGTAATGCTACGATACAAAGCCTTACCTGGGCTGGTAGTACTGCTCTTGGCGAGCGGGCCTGCCCTCGGCCTGACCATCGACGCGTTCACGGACGGCGATTTTACGTTGTCGCTGTTCGCACCTGGTCCGCCATGGACCACGTCGGTCAACACGACAGGCACGTCCATGATCAACAGCGACCGCGATGTGACCCTTACGGTGGCATCGGGCACGTCCTCGACCAGCAACGTGGAGTTGGACAACTCGGGCGCCCCTGGCTCATTGGCGGGCAGCGTCATCTGGACGGAAGGGGACAACATCAGAGGGACGCTTCAACTCCTGTACGACGGCGCGGCCGGAAGTATCATGAACGGCATCAACGATTTCACCGACGGCGGCACGAGCAGCCAGTTCCTCATCGGTTTCAACAACGACCACCCGCTGGACGTGACCATCGAGGTCTGGACCGGTCAGGACGCTGGCGAGACGGCGGGGAACGCTTCGGTGACCAAGAACTTCACTCTGCAGGCAACTTTCGTGGGCATCTTCCCATTCGCCGACTTCAGCCTGATCGATCCGAACCTGGATTTCACCGACGTGGACAAACTGTTGTACACCTTCGACAGCGACCCGGCGCCGAACGGCGCGGGCGACTATGACATCAGACTCCTGGAGTCGGGTACGATTCCCGAGCCGGTGACCATGGCCGGTCTGCTGATCGGTATCGGCACGCTGGCGGGCTACGTCCGCAAACGGAGGTAGGCATTGATGGTTTCGTTTGCTGAGCAGAGAGGGGGTCACATGCGATCGAAGAAACCATCTTCGAGTGGTCTCGTGTATCGAGGCCCGCCTATTGCAGCGTTTGCGGTGATTGCTATCGGACTGGTCCTGGCGATGACCGTCTCGGCTCAGGCTCTCAGCACGGCGGATTTGCCGCTTGGGAGTCCCCCGAGATACCATCCGGATTCCACCCTGAATCTCTGGCCCAGGGAGTTCTACGTCTATACCGGCGCAGCGTTGCCGGTGGAGTGGACGATGCAGGATTCCCTGTCGTCGGACTTCCACAACGGGAGGATGTACGGGACGCTGACCTCCCAGGTCTGGCAGCACACAGACGGCCACACCCTGTTTGCCTATCAACTTGCCAACACGGGCGGTCAGCATATTTCCGATCCCTGCGAAATGAGGACCGGAAACATCAACGGCTTCGGAGCAGGGTGGGATTTCCTGGATGTCGGTCTCCTGGACTACGGCGGAGACGAGGATTTCGACCACGGCGACGTGCTGAAGATGGAGCACTCGCTTGACACGCTGGGCCACGAGCAGTTTGCCTTCTTCTTCGAGGCGGATAGCCAGCAGTTCCTCCCTGTGGAAGAGTGGCTCCTGCCCGGCGAAATCGCGACGTGGTTCTACTTCGAGACCAACGCGCCGGCCTGGACGCAGGGCATTGCCAGTGTCCAGAATGGCGGGTCGAGTGTCGCCGCCATCCCCGTGCTGGTTCCGGCCCCCGAGCCCGTGACGGTGTTCGGGGTGCTGCTCGGCATCGGGACGCTTGGTGGTTACATCCGCAAACGCCGTATGAGCTGACGCAAGAAGTGTGTGACCAGTGCCGACGGGCGTCGGCGCTGAGGTAGCGCGCGTTATGGCAACAGACCGTGCCATGCGGGCGAAGGGTGCTGCTTCGCCCGGGTGGTGTGGGTCCATGATGCGTGTCTGCCGGGATCGCTCTGTCCGGGCCTTTGGGCCGGGAGGCGGTCCCGGCCTGCGGGATGTGAGCGTTCTGGCGGTGTGTGGTAGAGGGGGCTGGAGAGAAGGAATCTACCACGATAATGCCCAAGTGGTTTGACAGACCGGGAATTCCGTGCTATACTATGGCATTGCAAGCGCAAGGTGTGCGCTGACCGGAAGGAGTGCAATCTGAGGGAATCCTCGCCGGGGATAGGCTGGGGATAGGGACGGACGTGTAGGCTGAGGATTCCGGCGGAGGGCCGCAAGAGGGCCCTTCGTACAGACAGAAATGAACCAACGACGGCTCGGAGCCGTCTGAGGGCGACTTTCGGAGGGAAACGCCCCTTCGGAAGTCGCCTTTTTTGTCGGACGATGTCAGTCGTGGCACAGGCTTCCCCGGCAGGACAGGGGGAGCGGGAACCGTCTCCGCGGATGGATGTGGGAACTCGCGGGTTAGAGAGGGCGAGCCATGTTGCGTCAAGCGAAAGTGTCGAACGTGTGTGGTGCGATCGTGAGTGACTGGGCCGCGAAGGCCGGAACTTGGCGGGCCGCAGGAATCGGTCTGGTGGCCGTTCTTGCCGCGTGGGCTGCGCTCGGCGTTGCGCCGGCCGCGGCGAGTACGATGGTGTCACCTGGGGCCAGTTTGCTCGAACCCCTGCCGAGGGTCCATCCCGATCCGGCCCTGGGTCTGGGCGCGCCGAACAAATTGAACGTTTTCACCGATCCCGTCATGCCTCCGGAGTGGGTGCTGGAGGCAGAGCACGCCGGCACGCCCCATGAGGGGACGCTCGACGTCGCGATCCTCACCCAGGTGTGGCGCCATGACGACGGGCACTTGCTCTTCGCGTACCAGGTCCAGAACCTGGCCACCAGTACGTCCGATATCCGCAGGGGCAATCTGATCGGATACGAAGCGGCCTGCGAGGTCATCGACTCCGGGATCATGGACTTGGGTGGCGATGTCGCGTTCGACCAGGGCGACATCTTGAGCCTGCGGCGAAGCAACGGCAGCGAATCGCAGCTCCGGTTTGCCTTTGAGGGAACGGGCACGATGGGGGAGACGATCCTCAGAATGCTCGCGCCGGGCCAGTCGTCCTCCTGGTTCTACGCCGAGACGCCGTGGCAAGGGTACACGTGGAGCACCTCGACGGTTCAGGACAGCGGCCAGTCGGCCAAAGGGATGGAAGTGTTTGTGCCTCACCCGGACCCGGGAGTCCCGGAGCCGGCAACGATCGGGCTGATGGGGGCCGGACTCGTCACCATGATCATGGTTCGCAGGCGACGCCGGGCGGCGTGACGTAACCGACTTGGCGGTGGGATGCAGTGGTTCAGAGGAGGAGACGGGATGCACGGCGCCGGTCGCTCGCCCGCGGCGCCGTGTGTGTTTTGCACGTCTTGTGGCCGATTCCCCCCAAACACCTCTCCGTGCCTGACCGGTTGAATTCCGGGACCTCGTGTTGAGCGGGCCCAAGGGGCGTGTGCCCACCTGAGAGTGCGTGGCAGAAGCCATGCTACCGGGGCCGCCGGCGGTCCGAACGTCGCATCGGCTGGCGGCAGCAGCCGTTTGCTTGCAGTTTCTGCGGGGCGGTAAGTGCTTGTGCAACAAGTAATTGCGTTTGCCCACGGCCGCTTTTGGTGTATAGTTCTAGTGGTTTGAGCGTTCTTCGGGGCCGCCATTGCCGATAGTAATGAGGACGCTCGAGGGTGGCGTGTGCGCCTGTGGTCTGGCGGGGGTGATGAGGCCACGGCCGGGCCGCCGGAACCGGAATCTTCTCGCACCCGGGTCGATGGCTCGCGCCCCCTGGAGACGCAGTTGGGGGAAACGGTATGCGCGAGCGAATGCTCCTCGGTGTGACTGTCTGTCTGGGACTGGCCTGCCTCGTCATGGGCGGCTGCGGGAACGGCACGGAACGCCTCAAGGCGTTCCTCCAGGAACGCCGCACGCCTGTTTCCGGTGTGCCTTATCGGGTGCTCCCGCCGGATACGCTCCTGGTGCGTTCGGCCGGCGTGCCTGAGATCAACGGCATCCAGCAGCAGATCCGCCCGGACGGCAGGATCAATCTGCCGCTGGTCGGCGAGATCGACGTGGTCGGCGACAAGGCGGAAGGTCTGACGGCAAAGCAGATCGAGGCCCGAATCACCAAGGCCGCAGAGGACTACTACGAGCGGGTGGATGCGACGGTCCAGGTTGTCGGGTACAACTCGCAGAAGATCTACGTCTTCGGCCAGACCCGCAGCCCCGGCCCCCAGCCGTGGACCGGCACGAATACGGTGCTCGACGTCCTGGCCCGAAGCCAGCCGACGGACATGGCCTGGCCGGAGCGCATTCTGGTCGTGCGCGGCCGACGGCCGCGCAGGGGCGGGTATCTGCTGGACGTGAAGGACCTGGACCAGATTGCCGCTGAGGCCGGCGACGGGGAGGCCGTCACCGAGGAGGTCGGCACCGTCGTGGCCAAGGTCGAACCGAAAGAAGACGCCGATCAGGAGAGAGAACCCCCGGCCATGGCGGTTCCGGAGGAGACGGAGGCCAAGGTCATGAGGATTAACCTGATGGCCATGATCAAGAAGGGCGACCTGTCGAAGAACGTGTACCTCCAGCCGGACGATGTCATCTACGTGCCGGCCAACCCGCTGGCGGCCATCGGCCTGGCGATCCAGCAGGTCCTGCTGCCGATCCGTCCGGCGGCCCAGATCATATCCGTGCCCTCGTCGGCGGTCTCCTCCGTCGAACAGGTTGGGGGCGGCCGCTAACCAGGAGGCGTGGCGAAACCATGGCTGAGACCCGCAGGAAGTTGACGCCGCGAGACGTTTGGAGGGAAGTCTGGCGCCATCGCTGCCTGTTCGTCCTGGGCGCGGCGGCGTTTGCCATTACGGTGCCCTTTGCAGCACCGTACATCTGGACGCCGGAGTACACGGGCAAGGCCATCTTTGAACTCCGCATGGATCCCGCCTCTGAAGAACCGGCGTCCAGCCGCGCGATGTCGCTGCGAACCATCCAATCAAGTCTTCAGAACGAGCTACACGGCCGAAACGCCGTGGCACAGGCTGCTGAGGAACTTGGTCTGACACGAGGATTTGGGCCCGAGGGGAACCTGACGCTGGAAGGCGAGATGGCCAAGCAGGACCTTCTCGTGGGGCTGATGGAAGCCGTCCGCGTTGCCTTCTCCGCGCGGGAGGAAGGGGTCTTCTACCAGGTAGCGCTCAGTTTCACCCACAAGGACCGCGATCTCGCCGCCTCGATGCCGAACACACTCGTGACAAACTACTTCGTGAGAGTGGGCGACAGGATCGCCAAGAGCCTAAGCGAGAGCCGTGAGTTCCTCGAGAAACGTGCCGGTGCAGCCGACGCGCGCCTAACCGAAGTGATGCGGCAGAAAACCGAGTTCGAACAGCAGTACAGCGGGATGCAGCCCGACGACCCCGGCGCCCTGCAGGAGCGGATGTGGGACGTTGACAAAAACATCGACATGATCCACCTCACGCTGACCGAGGATAAGCAGGAGTTCGCACGGCTCAAGGCTGTGGCGGAGAGGCTGAAGGACGCCGACGAGAAGCCGACACAGGTTGTCAAGGGCCGGAACCCCGAACTGGACCTCCTGAAGCGGGAACTCCGGGGTTTCGAGGCCGAGTTGGATGAGGCCAGGACCATCAGGCACATGACGGACAAACACCCAAGGGTCCAGACGTTGTGCAGGAAGATTGAGGAACTCAAGAAGGAAATCGAGCAGACGCCCGAGGAGGTCGAACTCCAGAAGATCTTCGGGCCGGACGGTCTCGATACGGAGTTGGCGCTACAACTGGCCACGGCCGGCTCCAAAGTGGATAGCGGCACCAGGGAACTCGAACGGCTTCAGCAACGCCAGAAGGCCATTCAGAATATCCTGGCAAACTACGCACCCATCCGGCAACGCTGGGAGGGTATCCTCAAGGAACTCGACGAGAGGAAGGATGAGAAGGACAGGTGGCAGAGCCAGTTGACGGGGGTCACGACGGCGCTGGTGGCCGAGGCGGCCAAGAGGCGAACCCGCCTCGAAACCGTCCAATTGGCAGAGAGGCAATTTCGCCCATCGTCGCCTACTCTGCTGAAGGTGCTCGGCTCCGCACTGGCCGGCGGGTTGGCCTTCGGCGCCGCCCTGGTGTTTCTTGCGAAGACCCTGGACCACGCCGTCTCCGCCACCCATGAGGCGGACGAGCATTTCGGTCTGCCTGTCTGCGGCGTGATAGGCGAGATCCTGATGCCCTGGCAGCGGCGGTGGCGAGCGGTGCGGGGGTGGCTCCTCGAACCTGCGGCCGTGCTTATCCTTGTGGGCATCATCAGCCTGGGCAGCCTCAACAGCGTCCTCTGGTTGCGGTACCCGGAGCAGTACGAGGAGTGGAAGGGCGATTGGATGGGCTTCGTCGTCGATGGCACCCACAAGGTGGTTGACAAGGTTCAGAGCAAGTTGCGCGAGCAACTCTGAGGACTCGCGATGTACCTGGACTTCCACGGACTGCGGGAATACCCCTTCTCGATTACGTGTGACGAGAAGTTCTTCTACGAGAGCGCCATCCATGCCGAGGCGCTGGCGAATATGGTCTACGCCGTCCAGCAGCGCAAGGGAATGGTCCTGGTGACGGGCGAGGTCGGTGCCGGCAAGACGTTTCTCGGCGCGATGCTGGGGTCCCGGCTGGGAGTTGGCTGCCTGACGATGATGGTGCGGAATCCTCCCCAGTCGGGGAAGCAACTCCTGCGGATGTTGACCATGCGAGCCGGCATGAACGTGCGGACCTCGGCCGACAAGTCCACCCTGCTCGAGGAGTTCGAGAAGCACCTGACCCGGCTGCACATCCGCGGGCGCGTGGCGGCCCTGATCGTCGATGAGGCCCAGGACCTCTCCGCCGCCTCGCTGGAAGAGATCCGCCTGCTGTGGAACTGGGAACGTGAAGGCCAGCGGCTGGTTCAGATTGTGCTCATCGGCCAGCCCGAACTCCGCGAGCGACTGCTCGAACCCAAGTGGGAACCGCTCCGTCAACGCATCGTGTTGACGTACCATCTCGGGCACCTGTCTGCGGCGGACACGGTGGCCTACATCGTTCACCGGCTGCGCATTGCGTCGAGCGACGGCTCCTTGGCGCAGTTCACCCCGGAGGCCGTCTCGCAGATCCATGCGGCTACGGACGGTATTCCGCGCCTCATCAACATCCTCTGCGACAACGCCCTTCTAATCGGCTATGCCAGGGGCACGCACTGTGTCGATAGAGACATCATAGGCGAAGTGCTTCAGGACATGACCTGCTGGGGGCTGCGAGCGTCCCAGCCGCTGCCGACGAGAGACGGCGTCCCAAACGTCGAATAGGAGCCGGACGTGGGCAACGTTTTCGATGCGATGAAGAAGCATGAGGCCGAGCAGACCGCCCAGGGACTGCCGGACCGGCCCGAGCCTGCGCCGGACGGCCCTGCGGCGCCTCCCCAGCCGCAGCCGAAACCGAAGCGGACGACCTTGAATGCCGATCCCAAAGTTGCCCGGAACGGCTACGCGCCCCAACTCGTCGCGCATTACGACCGTGGGGGCCGACTCACCGAGGAGTACCGCGAACTGCGCACGCATCTGCTGGCGCGGTACGAGGACGAGCGGTTCTGTCTTATGGTGACATCCGCCGAGAAGGGCGAGGGCAAGACGCTGACGTGTCTGAACCTGGCCGTTGTCCTTGCCGAACGCCCGGAGTACCGCACGGTGGCGGTCGATTTCGATCTGCGAAGGGGTGGTATCGCGGCCCTGTTGGGTGTCAGCCGAACCCCGGGCGTGGCGGATCTGCTCCGCGGGACCGTTGCGATGGACGACGTGATCCAATCCACGCCCTACCCGAACCTGTTCGTTATCCCCGCGGGCGAGGTCAAGATGGAGGAGGTGGGGGAACTCCTTGGGAGACAGGAACTGGAGGAGATTGTCGGTCGGCTGCGGCACGACTACGACTACGTTCTGATGGACACGCCGCCGCTCAACGAAGTGTCGGATGCCGGTATCGTCGGCCGGGCCGTCCGCGAAGCGCTCCTCGTCGTTCGCATGCACAAAACGAAACGTGAGCACGTCGAAAGGGCCATCCGAATGCTCCACGGCGCCAACGTCAAGCCGGCCGGTTTGGTCCTGACCCACCACACAGACACTCACAGAGGAAAGTATCGTTATTATTGAGTTCACCTGCACTCGCCGCGAGCGTTTCCGGCCGGCGGCACCGGGGTCCCGAGGAAGCATCTTGCGGGCGATCTTGGTTCTTGGGGGTTACTGGAGTGGCCTGTGTGTGTCTCGCGACAAGCACCCCTGACGGCGCTCTGGACGCCCGGCCGCCGACAGGCCGCGGCGCGTGACCGCTCGACGTCATCTCCGGGCATGGGCCGCGCCTGGTGCGTACGGTGTCCCGGCGATGGGCGCCGGCCTTCTCCCTTCCGGCCGAGGCCTCTCTGCTTTGCCCGGCGCCCTCTGCCCCGCAGAGCGCGTCCGGCAACGACCAGGATGTCGGGTGGCGACGGGCCGGGGAGAGCTGTCGCACCGTCGCGCGGTCGTTGCAGCGACAGGTGATGGAGGCCTTCGGGTGGTCTGGGTTGTCGGTCACGTCGGCGAGTTCGTCATGGGCATTATGCTCGGGCTCTGTTTGTACGCCTATCTGGCTTTCCCGCCGATCGTGTGGCTGCTCTCGATACTGTTCGGCCGCCGGCACCGGGCCGAGGAGATCGAGCCGACGGTCACGTTGCTCATTCCCGCCCACAACGAGGCCGGCGTCATTCGGGAGAAGATCGAGAACAGCCTCGCGCTCGACTATCCGGCCGAGAGACTCCAGATCCGCGTGGTCTCCGACGGCTCGGACGACGGCACCGACGATATCGTTGCCGAGTACGAGTCGAGGGGCGTGGAACTTCAGCGGGTCGAGGTGCGCGGCGGCAAGCCGAACGCGCTGAACCTTGCGGTGCCCGAGGCCCGCGGCGACATCCTGCTCCTGTGCGATGCCAACACCCTGTTCGCCCGCGACGCCGTCCGCCGCCTCTCGCGCCATTTTGCCGATGAACGGGTCGGCGCCGTGACGGGCGACGTCCGCCTCACGAGCGCCGACGTCGCCTACGGCGAGGGCGAGAGCCTCTTCTATCGGCTGGAGCGATTCATCCAGCGGTGCGAGTCGCGGTGGTGGACGGTCATCGGCGTGGACGGCGGCATGTACGCCGTGCGACGTGAGTTGTACGTTGCGAATCGCCCGGACACGTTGATCGACGACTTCGTGATTGCCATGAACGTTGCCCGCGCGGGGCGGCGTGTGGTGTACGACCCGCAGGCGGTCGCGACGGAAGACGCCGTCGAGGATCGGGCCCAGGAGTTCCGGCGCCGGACACGCACGACGGCGGGCGGTTTCCAGACCCTCTTCGAAGGCCGTGGGCGGCCGAAGTGGAACCAGCCGGCCCTGTGGTGGGGTTACCTGTCGCACAAGGTCCTGCGATGGATCAGCCCGTTCCTGCTCCTGGCCCTGCTTGCGGGCAACGTGGCGGCCGTTGCCGCCGGGCCCGCGAACGTCTGGCGATGGGATCTGTGTCTGGGCCTGCTGTTGCTTCAGGGACTCTTCTACGCGCTGGCGGCAGTTGGGGCCGCGCTCGGCGGCCGGTTGCCCAGGATCCTTTGTGTACCGTACTACTTCTGTCTGACCAACGCGGCGGCGCTGGCGGGCTTCTTCAAGTGGCTGTTTCGTCTGCAACCGGTCACCTGGAGCCATGCCGACCGGCGTGCCGCCACGAACTCCGCCGTCGGAGACGCTGAGAACGCATGATCGAGGGCCGCACCATCCTGTGCTTCGCGTGCGGGTACGACGCGCCGCCGACCAGCAAGCATCACGTGATGCACCTGCTGGCCGAGCGCAACACCGTGCTGTGGATCAACTACCACGCCTCGCGGACGCCGACGGCCGGGGTCGCCGACGCGCGGCGCATCGTCGCGAAACTCCGAGAGGTCCTCGGCGGGCTGAGACACCCCCGGGCCAACCTCCACGTGCTGACGCCGCTGGTCGTTCCGCTGCCGCGTTCTTCGTGGGCCCGGCGGCTGAACCGCCGCCTGCTGATCGGGCAGATTCGCCGCGCCCTGCGGCGAATCGGAGCGGGGCCCGTCCAGATATGGTCCTTCACGCCGGACATCTCCTACGCACTGGGTCACTTCGATGAGGAGAAAGTCGTCTACTACTGCGTGGATGACTTCTCGCAGTTCACCGGTTACGACAAGGACCAGGTCCGTCGCGATGAGGACGACCTCTGCCGGCGCGCCGACCTCGTCGTGACGACAGCGCAGGTGTTGCAGGATGCCAAGGCGCCGCTCAACCCGAACACCATCTTCGTGCCGCACGGCGTGGATTACGAACACTTCTCGAAGGCGGTCTCGGGGGACCTTCCTGTTCCGGAGGACGTCGCCGCCATTCCGCATCCAATCCTGGGCTTCTTCGGGCTGATCCGGGACTGGGTGGACTTAGGGCTGCTGGCCGAGGTCGCCCGCCGCCGGCCCGACTGGCACATCGTCCTCCTGGGCGACTCGACGGTTGACCTGGCGCCGTACCGCAGTCTGCCGAACATGCACTTCCTCGGCCGCAAGCCCTACGAGGACCTCCCGGCCTACTGCCGGTGCTTCGACGTGGGCCTCATACCGTTCAAGATCAACGAGTTAACGAAGGCCGTGAACCCGATCAAACTCCGCGAATACCTCGCCGCCGGCCTGCCGGTGGTTTCCACGCCGCTGCCGGAAGTCGCGGCCTGCGGGGACCTTGCGCTTCTTGCTGACACAACGGACGAATTCGTCGGTGCCATCGCATCGGCTGTGGCGGTCAATCCGTCCGACTTGGCTGGCCAATCGGCGGCCATGGCAAAGGAGACGTGGCCGGGCAAGATGAGCCTCATCACAGAACACTTGGGGGCCTGCGGTGGAGGACGATGCGGGGCGGCGGATTGCAGCCGGGGAACGGACTCTGGAGCGGAAGCGGTTCCAAACAGCCATTGAAGAGTCCTCGGCGCTTCAGTTAGCTTAGCGCAGTTGATAGGACGCGATGATGAAAGATGACGAGCGGAACCCGTCAGCCGAGCTGTGGGTTAAGCCGCTACGCGACCCGCTGCATCCCGCTGTGTCCCGACAGATGCGTCAGATGAACCAGTTTCGCAGGACAATGGACAATTGGGTTTTCCGCAGTGTGCACTACCACGAGATTGGCGAGAAGCAGTTGGTTATGGAGGCGATTCAGGGGCGTGCGTTGCGGGAACTTTTGGCTCGTGCAGGGGGACCTTTCGCAACGGTGCAGGCGCGGGATTTCGCGCGGCAACTGGCGGGTTTAGCCGGAGCCTGGCTCGGTCACTTCCACAAGTGGAAACCTGCTCGCAAGCCGAAGACCTACGACACGGGCTCGGTCGTCGAGCTGGCACTAGATAAGATTGGCCTCCTGAGCAAGGCCGGGCTTCCCGAGGGGCTCGCCAATCGCATCCGCAGCGCCCTCGAGGAGGGCAGCCGCGAAACGCCCGACAATCTGGTGGTCATGCTACACGGCGACTTCAAACCGAGCAACCTGATGGTGACCGACAACCAGATGGTCGGTGTGGACATGGAAGGCCATGGCTGGGGCCATCCGCTGATCGACTTGGGCTCCTTCATCGCCGCGTGCACCACGTTGCGTTCCTCGGCACTGTTGGGATCCCACTGCCCCCAATGGTGGCGCCTCGTGTGCAGCGAGTTCCTTTTGGGGTACGAGTCTGTGAACGAGTGGAGCCGAGCAGGCCTCGGGATGCAAGTGCTTAAGAATGTTCTGGCGCTCTTCGAGTATATGAGATGCCGACACACCTATCTGCTGTGGTGGCTGCGGGGACGCCCGCTGATGGTGCGGACACTGGCGGAACTCCTGGACGCCCCGTTGTTGGAGACACAGGGAACATGATTAAGACGCGCGTGGAGCAACGATGGAAGTCCCCCGATGTGGCGGATCACTACGACTCAGAGCGGTTCGAGAGCCTTCTCGGCAGGCTCTACCACCGGTTGCAGTGCTCAGCCCTGAGGAGGTGTTTGCGCCATGTGCCGGGTGGCTCGCGCATCGTAGATGTCCCCTGCGGGACGGGTCGCATGCTGCCTTTGCTTGTGTGCTACGCCAGTTCCGTGATTGGCATGGACGTTTCCGATGCCATGATGAAACACGCCCGGCGCCGGCTCAACGGACAAGGCCGCGTGTGTTTCGTGCGCGGTGATGCCAAGGCGATGCCGCTGGCCGACCGTAGTGTCGATGCTGTGTTCTGCATCCGCTTTGCCATGCATCTCAAGCCGGCCGAGCGGAGCGCCGTCCTGCAGGAGTTTGCGCGGGTGAGCCGGAACCATGTTGTCGTAGAGTTCGGCTGCGATAGCAGATGGCACAGGGTACGGCGGTTGTGGCGGTCACTGTTCTTCAAGGTCCTGAGGCCCCGCCACACGTACCCTAAGAGCGTCTCCAAACAGGATATCGTCGCCGGAGCCCGTGGCGCAGGCCTCGAGGTCTGCGGCTGGCAGTGGACGCAACGGGTTGCGAGTGAGTCGGTCTTCGTTCACATGAGGAAGCAAGAAGTCCCGGCCAGGAGCGTGGGAGACTGAGGTCCTCTCCTCGCCGCCTTTGGGCCACCGGACACAGCCGCATAGAGAGTCGAGCATGAGCACGATCCAGATTCACGGCCGCAAGCCCTACGAGGACCTCCCGGCCTACTGCCGGTGCTTCGACGTGGGCCTGATCCCGTTCAAGATCAACGAGTTGACAAAGGCCGTCAACCCGATCAAACTCCGCGAGTATCTCGCCGCCGGCCTGCCGGTGGTCTCCACGCCGCTGCCGGAAGTCGCGGCATACGACGGCCTAGTTGGCATCGCCCATACACCCGACGAGACCGTGGCGGCACTGGAGCACTGCCTCGCAGCCGATCCGGACCAACGGATGGAACGAAGCCACGGCGTGGCCGACGAGACCTGGCACGGAAAACTGAACGCCATCGAGAAAGCGTTGAACGACACAACGGGGCGCTGAGCCTGCTATGGAACTCATCCCGACAAGTATACCACGTTGGCCGAAACTCGCCTGGGTTGCCGAATTGCAGAGGGGCTCGCGGCAAGTCAAGGTCTATCACGGCCCGATGGTCGAGGTCGCGAACCGGTGGGTCGTCGAAGCCGTCTGGGCCGGCGACTTCGCCTCGGGTGACTTCGATCAGACTGATCTGGTTTTCGGTAGTGGCATACGTCTGCGCGACGGCCAAGCTGTCTTCGTCAACTCCGGCACGACTCTCGACCGGCTATGGTCCTGTTGCCACGACGGTACATGGTACGTCTCCAATTCGCTTGCTGCACTTCTGGCCGTGGCAAGACTATCTTTGCGCGATGACTACCAAGACTATTCCTGGGACATGAGAACGATAGACGAGGGACTAGAGCATTACAGGCGTTGTTTTCCGACCACCTCAGACGACATGCATATGATTTACTTCCACAATCTGATTTGGGACGGTTTCAGGTTGGGGGAATGTGAGAAACCCGACCCCTGGCCGACGTTCAACACCTTCGAGGATTATCACGGTTTCCTTGTTCGCTCTATGGAGCGACTCGGCAAGAACCTTGCGGATCCTGCGCGGCGTTTTCAGATCAAAACTCTCGTCAGCATCTCCAGTGGATATGATTCGCCAGCGGCCGCGGTCTTGTCCAGGCATGCTGGTTGTGACAGAGCGGCAACCTTGAAGACTGCAACGAGCCTGTTGCGGAGACCCGATTCGGGTGAAGCCATTGCGACACGTCTTGGCTTTGCATGCCTAGGCTACCCACGCGTGGCCGAGCGTTACCCGCATGAAGAGAGTGTCTGGGCGGTTATAGGGCGCCCCGGCGTACTTAATTGGACGCTGTTTGACTACCCGGAGCCCTTATGCCTCTTCTTCACGGGCAGCCAAGGTGGCACCGTATGGGACAGAATTCAGCGGGTGCTCTTGGGTGCGCCGGTATTCTCAAGCGAGAGTTACTGGAGCCTTGGAATCTGCGAGTTCCGTCTGCTGAAGGGCCTCTTCCAGTGCCCCGTTCCGCTTTTCGGCGTGAGGCATCGGCGGGAGATCGAGATGATCAGCTTCTCCAAGGAAATGGAGCCTTGGACCATGCACAACGATTACGACCGTCCCATTCCCAGAAGGGTCCTCGAGGAAGCGGGGGTTCCGAGAGGCAGTTTCGCTGTTCGAAAGGAAAACACGTCTCACGAGGCCGCATTTCTATGGCCGTACTCTCCGGAAAGCCAGGCACGTTTCAGGAGTTATCTCAGGAGCCGTGGCAGCCGTGCTCTGTCGCCGTTCGCTGTATCCATTATTCGATGCCTTGCCCTCTTCGAACACCTCCTGCACACGAATGTCCTCGCAAAGCTCAGACTCAAACGCCGGCTGCGCCCATGGTGGAAGGCGAGGAGTCAATCCCTGTTGTTCCAGTGGGCCAACCACGAGTTGAAGAAGCGGTACGAGCAGGGGCTCCAGGATATCGGCCGCAGCGTCGAACGCACTCAGCCGCAGCATGAGTCGAAGCCTTAACCGTGGACGCTTCGAGAATCACAGGACACACGGCATGAGCAACGCTCGCATCCATGCCCGGAATCTCGCTGCCAACTGGATTGGCCACGGCGCCAGTCTCGTGGTGTTGTTCTTCCTTTCGCCGTTCATGGTGCGCACGCTGGGCAAGACGGAGTACGGCATCTGGAGCCTGCTCATGGTCCTGACGGGCTACATGGGGCTGTTCGACCTTGGTGCCCGGGCAAGTACCGGGCGGTTCATTACGTACTATCTGGGCAAGGAGGATCACACGGCGCTTGGCGAGACCGTACGAACGGGTCTCGGCTTCTTTTCCGCCGTGGGGGTGCTGATTCTGGGCGCTGGCGTTGTTCTGGGCATGGCGTTTCCTCATTTCTTTCCCAGCGCCCCGCAGGAGTATCACGGATTGGTCGTGATCCTGCTGCCCGTGTTGGCAATCAACCTGTGGTTTTCTGGCATTGCGGCGGTGTTCTCCAGCGTGCTGACGGCGCACGACCGTTTTGACCTGACACGCGGGGTGGACCTGGGCGTGCTGGCTCTGCGGACCGTCGGTACGGTGCTGGCCCTGGTGTGGGGATACGGCATCGTGGGTCTGGCTATTGTGACGCTCGGCTGCCAAGTGGTGGCCCTGGCGGGGAACTGGTTCTTTGCCAAACGCGTTTACCGCCGGCTGGTCGCGTGGCCGCCGCAGATGGTGCGGTCTCGCCTGAAGGAATTGATCCGATACGGCGTGGCGGTGTTCCTCTCGCGGATAGGCTACCTGATCATCGGCCGGACGGACCTCGTAGTGGTCGGTGCCTTGATCGGCGTCTCGGCGGTGACAACGTACTCCATCGGCGCGATGCTCGTGTACTACAGTTGGACGTTTGTGACGCTCATCGCGAGCACGCTCTTTCCGTCGCTTCAGCGATCCGCGGCACGAGGGGAAGACGGCGCCGTGCGATGGATCTTCTTCCGCCAGTTGCGGCTGTGCTTTCTCTTCGGCTTGCTGGCTTACGTGGGGTTCATCGTTTTCGGCCAATCCTTCATCAACCTCTGGATGAAGGGCCCGGAGTTCCCAGAGGCCTCCGTCGCCAAGGCCGCCGTGGTCATGGCTGTCTTGAGTGCCGCGCAACTGCTGGCGCTCCCCGGTGTGGCGGCAAGTGCGATGCACACGGCCAAGAACCGCGTGTGGTTCTCCGCGTCCATCACGATGGCTGAGGCGATCGCGAATCTTGGGTTGTCGCTCTTCTTCGTGATATGGATGGACTGGGGCCTTGCCGGCGTGGCCTTGGGTACTCTCGTGTCGGCAGGCCTGATGAGGACGATCGTCAAACCGTGGAACGCATGCCGTCTGGCACGCGTCAGGACCTCCGAACTGTTGAAGTTGGCAGCGGCGGCGTTGCTGTCGGCGATCGTGTTCGGCGGCTGGTGCGTCCTGATCCGGGCGTTGCTTCCGGCCGCCGAGTCGTGGGGCCTGTTTGCCCTTCAGGTGGGGCTTGCCGTGGCGGGGTACGTCCCGCTCGCGCTGGTGTTTCTGATTCCGCGCAGTGACCGAGAACGAATCGTTCGCCCTGTCCGGGCGCTGATCGCCCGAAGGCAAACGCCTTCGGAACCGTGAGGGATTTGGCCGAGAAGAAGGCATGAGGATTACCTCTGCCAACGAGATGAACGCCGAGGAATGGGATGACCTGGTGGCCTCCCTGGGCGGCTGCTACTTCCACTGCCACACGCAGGCGTTGTGTGATTCCACCGCCGGGGGGGGCGACACCAACCTCGTCCCCGGCGACAGGCCCAGGCAGGGATCACCGCGAATCACCAGGAGCCGGGTGTGACGATGAGACACAGGACTCCCGCTATCGTGCTGAGCATGTGTGTCAACGGCCTCGGGGTTGCCCGGTCGCTGGGCCGTCATGGTGTCCCCGTTATCGGCGTGACACACCGTCGTGACGATCCCGGAGTGCATAGCCGTTACGTGTGCCGTCTGTGGCGGCATGAACCGGCAGGAGCCAGCCTGGTGGACCTGATGCTGGAGAAGCGGCGGTACTTTGATGCGCCGCCCGTGCTCTTCCCCACCAGCGACGAGATGGTCCGCGACCTCGCCGCACGCTGGGATCAACTGGCCGGAGGTTTCCTTGTTCGCTTGCCCGATCGGGCCCTTGTCGAGGAGACGATGAGCAAGCGGGGATTTGCGGCTTGGGTGGAGCGGCTGGGCCTTCCGGCGCCCAAGACGGCGTTCGTGGATGATCCCGGACAAATCCGGCACGTGGCCCGAGACATGACCTACCCGTGTGTGGTCAAGCCCGAGTTCCAGTCCGCAAGGCCCACTTCAGGCGGATCGTTGAAGGTTGTGCGCGCGGAGAATCCGGAGGAGTTGATTCAGGCTTATCTCGCTCTGAGCGACGAGATTCCCCGCGCGGTGGTGCAGGAGTGGATTCCCGGCGGAGACGGGGAGGTCTTTTTCTGTCTGCAATACTATGACGACAAGAGCCTTCCCTTGGCGTCTTTCTGCGGGCGGAAGATCCGCCAATGGCCGCCTCATGTTGGAAGCACGGCATCCTGCGAGCCTGTCGTCAGTCTCGATCTTGTGCGGCTGACGACGGCCTTCTTCAGCGGCATAGGCTTCAAGGGGCTGTGCTCCATGGAATACAAGCGTGACCCGAGGGACGGCCGGCTACGAATGATCGAGCCGACCATCGGACGGACGGACTTCCAGAGCGCCGTCGCGGACATAAACGGCGTGCCCATTCCTTACATCGCCTATTGCGACTTGGTTGGCGCGACGGCACCGAAGGTTCAGGAACGACGGCGGCGAATCAAGTGGGTGCGGCTGGCCTCAGATTGGGCTTCCGCCAAGCACTATCGGGGACGCAAGGAGATTAGCCTACTGCATTACCTGCGCTCCATCCGGCCACCGATGCGGCCGGCCACTTGGTCCCCGGAGGACCCGATGCCGCTGATTGCTGATATGCGGCCCAGGCTGCGTCGGAAGGTGCGCGGCGCGCTGAGGCGGCTGGGTCTTGTGGGCTCGCCCAACCCGACCGGTGACGCGGTGCCTCACACGGCTCCCTCCCTCCCAACAGGCAGCACCGCGGGGACGACCACGGGCTTCATCGGGAAAACGTGGGCCTACTACCGCCAGTATGGCCTTCGGTCACTCGTCCACCGGATCCACCGGCGAAGGCGATTCGTGATTTACACCAAATGCATCGCCGCCGTCGAGAGACCGAAGGAATATCCGGACGTGGAGTTCCGCGTGGCCGGTCCGGACGACGTGCCTCTGCTCTCCGCATTGGATGGAGGAAGCGAGGAGGTTCTCGGCTTGCCAAGTTCCGAGGAGCGACTTGCGTCGGGCGATCTGGCCCTTATTGGTGCTGTACCTGATGACTGCAACGAGGTTATGTATGTCTCCTGGGTGTGCCGGAACGATCCGCTCTTCCGCTTGCTGTTCGGAGACGGCGCGGATTGGAACCGGGCCGACAGGTGCTCCCGCCGGATGTGGGTGCCCGAACGGTATCGGCGCCAGGGCTTGGCACGACGTGGCCTTGCATTCGCGGAGTGGGCAGCAGCCCAGGCCGGCGTCTGCCGGCTTTGGGCTTTCATCCTCCGGAGCAACCGGCCGTCAGTTGCGCTTCATCGGGGACTTGGGTACGAGGAGTACGGCACCCTGCGCGTCGGTCGCTGCCTGGGGAAGCGGGTCGCTGAACTGAGGTGCCGAGGTAAGCGCCGCTGGCATGCATTGCCCAGACACCAGCAAGGTGAAGGCGGAGCATCCGTCGTTGCCTGACAACGGTAGGATGTGGCGCTGGCTCATTCTGTCCCGGCACGTGGGAGTCTGAAATGCCAAGACGACTGCTCTACAACAGACGCCACTACGAGGAAGCCAAAAACTACGGGGACCAATTGTGGACACCCCAAGAACAGCACCGCCTGGAGACGATCTGCTCTTTTGTGCCTGAGGAGACCGGAACGATCCTCGACATCGGCTCCGGCGGAGGCGAGATCGTCCAGGCACTTCGGGACCGTGAATATTGGACCGTTGCGACCGACTGCAGCTCGGCGGCCATGTCGCGGTACGGGGGAGAACGGGTGCTATGTGACTGCATGGACCTGCCGTTTCCTGCCGGCTTGTTCGACTTTGTCACTTGCACGGAGGTCCTGGAGCACCTGGACCAGGAGCGCATGGATGCGACGCTTCATGAGATAGCACGCGTCGTGCGGTCCTACGTGCTCATCTCGGTGCCGAATAGCGAGGACCTCAATCAGTCCATGGCCAAGTGCGACGCATGCGGGCATTGCTACACGATCTATGGGCATGTTCGGACTTTCGTGCCGGAGGCAATGGACAGGCTGATGCCCGGTTTTGAGGTGATTAAAACGGCCGTTGGAGACGAAGACGTCGGATACAACCGGCTCCTGCTCTGGGTGAGACAGCGCATTGGAGGGCGGTGGACGTACTGGGACTGCGCGGTCTGCCCCGTGTGCGGCAGACACCCCCCCCCCCGACCCGGCAAACGCGGGGTCGTGGCTCTGGGCTGCGACTTCCTCAACAACCGGATACCGTGGCACCCGCGAAGGAAAACGCCTCTTTACGTTCTCTACAGGCGCACGAGGTCCTTTTCTGCGTCAGACCAACCTCTGGAGGAGTGGTGATGCTGGATTCGCTCAGATCGTCTCGGATCTTCGGTCTTCCCAAGTCCCTGATTTGGGGCATGCGCAAGTGGCGGGAACACCATCAGGATTGGTCCTGCCGCATCGGCAAGATGGGCAAGGATTGCCGGCTGTTTCCAGGCCTGCAGATCGCGCACCCCGAGCGGTTGCCCCTGGGCGACAGCGTGCATCTTGTGCAGGGGATCATGATCAACGCGGCCGGAGGGGTCACCATCGGCTCGTATGCCGCCATCAGTTACGACACCGTCATCTGGTCGGGCAACCACCGGTACTACGACGCCGTCACGCTGCCGATCGACAATACGGACATCTGTCGCCCGGTTGTCATCGGCGAATGCGTCTGGATCGGCGTCCGGGCGATCATCACGCCCGGTGTCACGATCGGCGAAGGCGCGGTCGTCGGCATGGGAGCGGTGGTGGCATCCGACGTGCCGCCCCTGGCCGTCGTTGTTGGGAATCCGGCCCGGGTGGTCAAGATGAGGGACGCGGACCACTATTGGCGCCTCAAGGAAGCAGGTGCCTTTTGGTGCGGTCCGGACCGCAAGGGAAAACCCGGCAAGAAGGCTGGCAGCGACTGACCTGACATGTTCCGAGGATTGCTGAAACCGATCTCCTCTCTTCGCGACCGCGCGCGGTTGCCGCGCCTATCGGGCAGAAGAGCATTTCCAGGATCGGAGCGAGTCTGCACAGGATTCGCTCCTTGGTGCAGCGGTGATGGATGAGAGGTGCCTTTGAGAATCGACTGTCGCCCTCCAAGCGGGACCTTGAGGAGCGTCGGATGATTAGTGTTCTAACCGTCCTCGGCACCCGGCCAGAGGCCATCAAGATGGCCCCGGTCATCAAGCGGTTATGCGCGGACCCGGCGCGTTTCCGGTGCCTCGTCTGCGCTACGGGCCAGCACCGCGAGATGCTCGACCAGGTGCTTGACCTTTTCGACATCCGCCCGGACGTCGACCTGGACCTGATGAGGCCGGACCAGACGCTTTCGGAACTCACGGCGAGCCTGCTGACCGCCCTTGATGAGGTCGTCCGCGATATGAAGCCGGACTGGATCCTCGCCCAAGGCGACACGACCACGGTGGCGGCCTCGGCCCTGGTAGCCTTCTACCACGATATACCGTTCGGCCACGTGGAGGCCGGGCTTCGCACGGGCGACCGGCGACGGCCGTTCCCGGAGGAGATCAACCGGCGAATCGCCGACCTGGTAGCGGACTTGTACTTCGCGCCCACTGAACGAGCGCGCCAAGCATTGTTGAATGAAGGCGTTCGAGACGCCGATATACGGGTTACGGGCAACACAGTGATCGACGCCCTTTTGGAAATCGCGGCGCGGCCGTACGAGTGGGCGCGCGGCCCCTTGGCCGCACTGCCGGGCGAGAGGGACCTTGTGCTCATCACAGCGCATCGGCGCGAGAGTTTCGGCGAACCGTTCCGCGAGTTGTGCCGCGCCATTCGCAGTCTTGCGAACGAGTTTGAGACCGACGGAGTCCATTTCGTTTACCCGGTACACCTGAATCCGAACGTGCGTCGTCCGGTAAACGAAATCCTGTCGGACTTGGATAACGTGAGCCTGATCGAGCCACTCGATTACCTCTCACTGGTTCACCTGATGAAGCATTCGAAGTTAATCCTTACCGACTCCGGCGGCATCCAGGAGGAGGCCCCGAGCCTCGGCGTACCTGTTTTGGTCATGCGAGATACAACAGAACGTCCCGAGGGCGTGGAAGCCGGCGTGGTTCGGCTGGTGGGAACGTCGCACGACCGGATTGTGAGTGAAGCCAGACGGCTTCTCCAGGATTCAGCCGCCCATCGAGCGATGGCCATCCGACGGAATCCCTACGGTGACGGTCGGGCGGCCGAGAGGATTGTGGCTGCAATACTCGAACGAGGTACTGGATGACGGAAGGGTATGCGTCGCCTTCGTATTCCACGGCTTCTGAATAGGCGGTACTTCGTCCAAGACAACTGGGGCAAGAGGCTATGTTGACTGGAACCAAACAGCGGTTGGCCTCCTTCTGGCATTACCTGAGGCTGCCTCTGCGGGCAAAGAAGGAACGCCGGAAGGATCGCCATGGTCTGCCTGGCAGCGACCCCGGCGCCAAGCGTGCCGTGAAGGCCGCTGTGGACTGGCTTGGCCGAGCCCAGGATTGTTCGCTTTCGCAAGACGGGGGCGTGGCGCGGCACTACAGCCTGATCGACGGCTGGAGCACCTCGTACCCGGAGACCACCGGGTACATCGTCCCCACGATGGTCCACTACAGCCGCCTGAGCGGGGACGAGGCATGTCGCGACCGAGCCCGGCGAATGCTTGACTGGCTGGTATCTATCCAGATGCCTAAAGGGGCCTTTCAGGGCGGCATGGTAGGCGAAACACCGCTTGTCCCAACTGTGTTTGACACCGGCCAGATCCTTCTCGGCCTGGTGGCAGGTGTAGAGGAGTTCGGAGATGACCGATATCACGTAGCCATGTGCCGCGCGGCCGAATGGCTGGTGAAGACGCAGAACCCCAATGGCTGCTGGGAACAGCAAGTCTCACCGTTCGGCCTGTCAGGGCCGAAGGCGTATGACACACATGTCGCCTGGGGGCTTTTCGAAGCAGCGAGGGTGGAACCAGGCAGAGACTATGCTGCAAGCGCTTTAGCCAACGTGAATTGGGCCTTGGCGCAACAGCAGGACAATGGCTGGTTCCGACGGTGCTGCCTCACGAACCATTCACAACCGCTTACACATACTCTCGGCTACGCGCTCAGGGGCATGCTGGAGGCATACCGACACACGGGAGACGCATCTTTGCTGAAAGGGGCCCAAAGGACCGCTGACGGCCTCCTGGAGGCGGCGGGACATGACGGATTCATGCCCGGCCGGTTGAACGCGGATTGGAGCGGCGCCGTCGAATGGGCCTGCCTGACCGGTACCGTTCAGATTGCCGCCTGCTGGCTCATCCTCTACGGCGAGGTGGGCGATCCCCGCTACCGAGCTGCTGCCTTTGCCGCCAACCGTTACGTACGCCGCACGGTGCGGCTGGACGGGCCGCCGGAGACGCGAGGGGGCGTCAAGGGCTCCTTTCCCGTGGACGGTGGATACGGCACGTACCAGTACCTTAACTGGGCGTGCAAGTTCCTGATTGACGCCAACGTGGCAGAGAAGCGGTTAACGACAACGGGCTCGGCAGGGAGAGATTGAATGCTCGTGATGTCGAAACTCAGGAAGATCTCATCCTACTCATATGCCGTGCCTTGGTGTGTTCCACCGTGGGGATGGCGCGAGGGGTGACCGCGGGCACGAATCAGGAGAGACCGGCCGGCTTCCGATGAGAGTGCCGTTAGCAGGCGGTAAACGCGAACGATTGGGCCAAGGAGGCGAGCATGTCGCTTAAGGGCGCCGCAAGAAGGGTTTTGGATGGCCTCCTGAGTCGCTATGACTACCAGATTGTGCTCCGTTCTCTTCTTTATGAATGGCAACGTGCCGACCGAGAGGGGCCTCGGCCGGGCGCCTCGTTGCCACCCGAGGCGGAGAGTTACCTGACGCCGGACAATCCCCGGCTTCGGGAATTGGCCGAGGCCTACTCGGCGATGCCCGCGGCCGTTACGCGGCCGCTGGTCTGGACGGAGGGGCTCCTTGCGGAACTCGACCTGAAGCGTTTTCGTGGCGAGAGTCCGTTTCTCTGGCAGACTAGGCTTCGTCACGGCGAGTTGCACTACGTGCTGGCCACTTACTACGGCAAGACCATGGACTCTCCAGCGCTGCTGGAGCGACTGGAGGAAGATGGGTTGTTCGGGGCGCTGACCTTTGTGGTCGACGGCCGGTTGGTGAGCCGAGACCTACTGGATTCCATTGTGGAACTCTGTTTTCTTGAGAAGCACCTACGCCTTTCCTCCTGGCGGAATCCGATTCTGCTGGACATCGGTGCGGGTTACGGGCGCCTGGCCCACCGAGCCGTCGGCGGGTTCGAGAACATCGGTGAATTCCTTTGCACCGATGCCGTGCCTTCGTCGACGTTTCTGTGCGAGTACTACCTCCGATACCGCAAGGTCAACTACAAGGCCAAGGCGGTGCCGCTGTGCGACCTGGCGGCGACGTTGCGGTCGCGCAGACCAGATATCGCTATTAACATACACAGTTGGTCTGAGTGCACGCTTGATGCCATCGGCTGGTGGCTGGACGTTCTGGCGGCCAACGAGATCCGCTACCTGATGGTGGTGCCGAACCCCGTGGATCACGGGGGCACGCGCCTGACGAACAACGTCGGCCAGGACTTCAGCGGACTCGTCACCAAGGCGGGATACCGCCTGGTCGCGAAGGAGCCCAAGTACCGCGATCCTGCGGTTCAACGATATGGGTTGTTCCCGACTTACTACTGGCTGTTTGAACTGTCCCAGGAGGCCGCGTCGACGGCGGCTACGGCACGTACCAGTACCTGAACTGGGCCTGCAAGTCTCTGATCGACGCCAACCTGCTCGAACGGACCGTGCGGTCTGCCGATGCGGCCACGCCCGGCGAGGCCGTCGACAAAGCGCCCTCGGGCCAAGACGGCCGGCGGTAAGACGCGCCGGCCTTGCCGCCAACGCGTTCTGTAAGGATAACGGATGAAGCTCAACGTCGTCAGCCACGTGGACGGGACCGCCTGGGACGAGCAGGTCCGTGCCCTCGGCGGCACGGTCTTCCACTGTAGCGCCTGGGCTGACTACATCATGGCCGGGGGCCAGAACGCTACGCCCCAGTACATCACGCTCGTCTCGGATGACGACCGGCCGGTCGGCACCGCCCTCGGGTTCGCGACGCGGTCAACGTGCAAGGTGCTGTCGTGGTTCACGGCCCGGCTCTGGTTCGACACGATGCCGGTGCTGGCTGACGATGCCCAGGAGGCCCTGCCCGAGTTCCTGGAGCGGATCGAGGACCACGCGCAGCGTACTGGCAACGTCGAGTTGACAATCGGCAGCTACGCCGCGCCACCAACCGCCGCCGAACTCGCCGGGGCCGGCTTCGAGCTCACGAAGTACTGGGAGTTCGTCCTCGACCTAACGCAGACCGAGGACGACCTCTGGACGGCCATGGAACATAAGCGTCGCAAGAACATTAGGAAGGCAAGGAGGTCGAACGTTATTATCAGGGAAATGGCGCGCGAAGAAGGCCTCCGCCACTTGCGAAGACTGCAAGGGGACTCCAGCCAACGAATCGTGGCGCGCGGAGGACCGGATATCAGGTATAATGGCCGCCATGAGGCAGACCCCGTGAACATCCTCCTAGACAGCGGGGTCGGCCAACTCATAGGGGCCGAGGTCGAGGGGGAGGTCGTGAGTGCCAGCCTCTTTACGTGTTTCAATGGCCTAGCTTACCATACGCTTTCGGGACACAATCGGAAAGCGCTATCTGTCCAGGCTCCGACGCTGCTCTTGTGGGAGATGATAATGCGATGCCGCAGGGAGGGTGTCATGAAGTTCAACCTCGGCGGGTGCTCAGCGGATGCGCAGAACGAGGATTCTCCTGAACACGGGGTTTACCAATACAAGAAGGCGTTCGGAGGCGAACTTGCCGAATGCAAGAACGTCAGCAAGGTGCTACGACCGGGAACTCGTTTTTTCGTCAAACTCCTTAGGCGAATGGCAGGCTATGGTGGGATGGGGGGCTAGCCCGTAGCACGCAGATTGGCGGTGTTGGAGGTTGACAGGTTTGTGACCGCGCCTTGCCGTCGACCGCTTGCTGCACCTGTCAAAGGATAATGAAAGCAACCATGCGACGAGCGTTCTCGGCCTTAATCACCACGGATATCTTCCCTCCAGTTGCAGACGTGGGAGTCTATCGCACCGTCGCCTTATGCAAGCATCTAGTGGCGGGAGGTTGGAACGTCACGGTGATCACCGCCCGGCCACGTGACGATTCTTGCGTCGATCAAGCCATGCTGGCCGCACTCCCTGGCCGAGTCCGTGTATTACGTGCCCCGAGCCCCGATCTTCTGCGCCTTGCCGCGAGCCTGGTTAAGGAGAAGACCATCAAGGGCCCACAGAACGTCTCGCCTTCTGCTTCTGAATCTCGACAGAAGAGCCTGTTTCACATTGTTGCAGACTGGCTCTCGTGGTGGCTGCATGTCCCTGATACGCTCACGGGATGGTTGGTTCCGGCTGTTCGGGTTGGCATCCGGGAAACAAGACTGCATAGACCCAGTGTAATTTACAGCACTGCTCCGGCATGGACAAGCCACGTCGTAGGAGTAGCACTTTCGATCCTTACACGCGTCCCTCTAGTTACAGACTTCCAAGATCCCTGGTGCGGCAGCCACTGGCACAAGATGCCGTACCAGCCCCAGCGCTGGTTTGACGAGACTCTTGAGAGACTCGTTGTCCGCCAGGCCCGGCAGATTACCTGTGCATGGGGCGGCATTCGACGCCACCTTGCCAGGCGCTACCCTCAGCACGCGAATAAGATGCAGACCATCCTGAATGGGTTCGATCCCGAAGATGCCGAGGGTGTTGAACCCATCCGCGTCGGCCAGAGCCGGTGCGTTCTGCTGCATGCCGGGACATTCTATGGCCCCCGAAGCCCTCTCCCCCTGCTCAAGGCCCTTGCCCGGCTCCAGGGGCAAGCGGAGCAGGAGGCCCGGAGGTTGCTGGTGGTTCTCCTCGGGCGACCCGAGTACAACGGCAGGCCCCTTGCAGATGCAGCTCGCGAATACGGTGTGGAACAACTCGTCCGCATCGTCCCACTGGTACCCCGGCGCAAGTCGCTTTCCATGATGAAGGGGGCCGATGTGCTACTGCTGTTCGGTCAGAGCGGCTGCGAAGCGCTTGCTTCCGTTCCTGCAAAAGCGTACGACTACATAAGTTTCGGAAAGCCCGTGTTGGCCATCGGAGCAGGGACGGAGGTGTGTGGTATCCTTCGTAAGGGCGGGTGTAAGGTCTGGTCGGTAAAGCAGGACGATGTGAACGGGCTTGAAGGCGCGCTTCAGAATATCGGGGCGGAATATGAAAAGGGAGAGTTCCAGATGCAGATGCCATCTGGCCAAGCGCTCCGGTTCGCTTGGGACAACAGAGCCAGCCAACTTATGAGCGTTCTCGAAAAGGTGGCATTAGGCTTCAAGAGACCACGTTGGCCGTGTTCAGGAAGCCCGGTCGGGAGTTAGGGCTTCGACGATAGCGATCTGTTTCCGAGAAATGCAGGGCGGCCTACCGCCGGTAGATCGAAGAGGGTGACCGTGCCACTTAAGACAGTCCTGTTCTTGGGTCTGTTCATTGTGTGCACGGTTGGAGCCCTGTACGCGCCCCTGCTCGGGGTCCTCGGCTATGTCGCTCACTACTGCATCGGGCCGGAGCGGCAGTGGTGGGAAGCCCCGATCGGCTACTGGGGCCTCCGGTATTCGTACACCTTGGCTATCGCCACGGCCATCGGCATGGCCATTCACTGGCGATCGCTACGATTCGGCAAGACCTTCCTCGTGCGGCATGAGTGGCTCATTCTGCTGTTCCTTGGAATCGTCTGGCTTTCCACGCTTGCGAGTGAGGAGACGTGGGCGTTTTATACGACGGTCGATCACCCTTCGCTCAAGATGACGAAGGTGGTGGTTTTCCTCCTGATGATGAGCCACGTCGTAACCACCAACAAGGCGCTTGACGCCCTGCTGTGGGTGCTGATTGTCGGGTCGCTGATCCTGGGGTTGCAGGCCTTCTCCACCCCCCTGTCACAATTCGCACGGGGGCGACTGGAGTCGGTCGGCGGCCCTGACTTCTCCGAGGCCAACTTTCTCGCAGCGTTCCTGGCCTCGATGCTCCCGCTGATCGGCGCACAGTTCCTGCGATCGGGTTGGCTCGGCAAAGGCGTGTGTCTCATTTCCGGTGTCTTCACGACGAACGCCGTTATCCTGACACGAAGCCGGGGGAGCCTTGTGGGGATTGCCGGCGGAGCGTTGGCGGTGGTCTTCTTGGCGCCCAAGAGGCACAGAGGCAAGATCCTCCTCGGCTTGGCTGTCGCACTGGCGGGTGGGTTCTACCTGACCGATCCCGGTTTCGTGGGCCGTGCAAGCACGATCACAACGGACGGGGAGGAGAGGGATGCTTCGGCACAGGGTCGGATAGAGACGTGGCAAGCCTCGCTGGACCTGTTGAGCGATCATCCGCTTGGGGTCGGGGCGGGCAATTTCTTCCAGGCCATCGGCCGGTATAACCCCAAGTACGAAGGACGAGACGCGCACAATACTTACGTGCGGTGTTACAGCGAACTCGGAATTCCCGGCATTGTGGTTCTTCTCGCGCTGATCGGCAGTGCGGCACTGACAGTCAAGCGGGCGGCGCTCGCCAGCAGCGATCTGCCTCCCCCGCACCGCGACAGGCTCACGTACCTGTGCTTGGGGCTCTCAGTGGGATTCGTAACGCTGTTCGTGGCCGCGCTCCCCATCACCCTGATCTACAACGAGTTCCTGTGGTGGTGGCTGGTTCTGCCGGTATGTCTGGAGCGCGTGCTGACCAATCTCCAGGAGGATCTGGCCGAGGCCCGCGTGACGGTAGCCCTTCCGCACTTGCTGGAAACCGGTGCCTGGAGCGGCTAGCGGCGGCGGGCCCGAACTGTGCCGAATCCGTTAGGTGCACGGCAAGGGGTAATGCCTGTAGCATGAAGGCTCGCGCAAAGACAGACATCCGGTCACGCCTTGGCCCGGAGGCTCCCAAAGACATCGGGGAACGACCCTTGCTGCCAGGTGGGCCCATTCGACGCGCCGCTATCGTCATCACCGAACTGCGGGCTGGCGGCGCTGAACGCGTTATCGTCCATCTGGCGTGTGCCCTGGCGCGCCGGGGGATCGACCCCACGGTCATCTGCCTCGGACGTCCCGGGCTGCTCGCCCGTGACTTGGACGCCGCCGGCGTTCGCGTGGTGGCGCTCGGGAGTACGCGCGGCTTTGATGTCGCCGCCATCTGGCGACTGGCGAGAGTCCTGCAGCGGATCAGACCGGACGTCATCAACGTGCACGACCGCGCGAGCCTGCCGTACGTTCACTTGGCGAACCGGCTGGCCGGTCGCCGCCCCGTCGTGTTCTCCTGTCACGGCCTGCTGCTGGGCGTGTCGCACGCGCGGTGGTGTGAGCGGTTCGCCATGCGAGGCGCAGCCGCGCTGACGGCTGTATCGCAGGAAACCGGTCGCCGGTACGCGGCGCTGCTGGATTGGCCCGGCCCGGTGGACGTGGTGCCGAACGGGGTCCCATTACCAGAGCCCGATCCTAACATGCGGCCGGCTGCGCGGGCCAACCTGGGGTTGGCCGACGACGTGTTCACCTTCCTCGCGGTCGGCAACCTCAAGCCCGAGAAGGGGTTCGAGGACCTTCTGGAGGGGGCGGCGATTCTGCGCGACCGCCTCGCCGGACGCCGCTTCATCGTCCTCATCGCAGGCGGCACGTCGGACGAGGCGTACGCGAACGGCCTGGAGGCATCGCTGGATCGGCTGAACTTGCGGGGCGTTGTCCGTTTCCTCGGCTATCGGCCGGATACGCGGCCCCTCTACGCGGCTGCCGACGTCTTCGTCCTGTCCAGCCGCACCGAGGGCTTGCCCATGGTCCTGCTGGAGGCGATGGGGGCCGGTCTTGCGGTGGTCGCCACGCGCGTCGGCGGCGTTCCGGACGTCGTCACCGACGGCGAGAGCGGCCTGCTGGTTGCGTCGAGCGAGCCGCGCGAACTGGCCGACGCCATGGCACGGCTCGTTGATGCCCCTGCGCTTCGGCACCGCCTGGGCGAGGCGGCACGCCAACACATCCGGAGCGGGTACAGCGTTGAACGCATGGCC
This sequence comes from Phycisphaerae bacterium, assembly GCA_035529015.1. Classification (GTDB taxonomy): domain Bacteria; phylum Planctomycetota; class Phycisphaerae; order FEN-1346; family FEN-1346; genus JAUVZF01. Next base: position 31,346 of record DATKXP010000060.1, read on the forward strand.
GAACGGTACCTGGACGTATACCGGACGGCCGCGCGCGGGCACGCCACGGCCGGGGCGAGACCGCGCGTGCTGATGCTGGGTCCCTTGCCCCCGCTGACGGGTGGCATGGCTACGGTCACCGCTAACCTGAGCACCAGCGCCCTCGCGCGGACGTGCCGTCTGGCGGTCATCAACAACGGCAAGACGACGCCCGAGGACCGCTCGTTCCTGATGGGGGCGGCGGCACAGGCCCGACTGTTGGGCCAAGTGCTCGCCATCATCTGTCGGGAGAATGTCCAGATCGTCCACATTCACACGATTCAGTTCTTCGGCTTCTGGCGCGACTGTGTGCACCTTCTCGCCGCCAGGCTCCTCGGGTGCCGCGTCTTTCTGCACAATCATGGGGCCAGTTTCGACCAGTGGGCCGCACAGATGGGTCCCCTCGCGAGGGGCGTGCTGCGCTGGTCGTTTGAGTGTGCCGCCGGCGTCATCGTCCTGACGGGCGGCTGGCTTGAGAAACTCAAGCCGTACGCGCCGCGCGCCCAGTGGTTCGCTGTGCCCAACGGCGTGCCGTTGCCTGATCGGGTGAACGATGTGACGACGGCCCCGCCCGTTTTCCTGTTCCTCGGGGACTGGACGGCGCGCAAAGGAGTCCATGATCTGGTCACAGCCACGGAGTTGGCATCCGAGCGGGGCTTCGCGGGCGTCGTGCACCTGGCGGGTTTTGAGAAGGAGCCTGGCCAACTCGACGCGCTCCGGCGTCGCATCGACGAAGGACCATGTGCCTCCAGGTTCTGCATTCTGGGCACGCTGTCGGCACCGGCGAAGAATGAGGCTTTGGCGTCGGCCCATTGCCTGGTCTTGCCGAGTTACGCGGAAGGCCTTCCCGTCGCGATCCTTGAGGCCATGGGCCACGGTCTGCCGATCATCGCGACCCGCGTGGGGGCAATCGGAGAAGCCGTCTCGGATGGGCAGGAGGGTTTCCTCATTGACCCCGGCGACGTTGCCGCGCTTGCCGACCGCATATGCCGGCTTGGCGGCGACCCGGGCCTGAGGCAGCGGATGGGCGAGGCGGCTCGCCGCCGCGCCGAGGGCGACTTCAGCCTCGACGCCATGGTCGATCGGATCGTAGCGCTGTATGATGAGGTGCTTACCTGACAGCGGTCGCGACATGAGACAGATCAAGCGGACAAGACCGGAGACGGCCCACCGGCCGTCGGCCCGCGCACGCCGCGTGCTGGCCGTCGTGGGCGACACCCAGGTGGGCCTCTGGACGGTCCGCAGTCTCGGCCGCGCCGGGCTCCGCGTTTCTGCGGTCTGCACAAGCGACCGGGGCCTTCCCGCACACAGCCGGTACGCCGCCGGCGCTTGGGTCCTGGATGTCGGGCCCGACGACCCGGCCTGGGTGGACGAGATCGAGTCGCTGGCCCTGGAGTTGGACGTGGGGTCGGTCCTGACGATTGCCGAGTCGTACCACAGGGCGCTCATTGCACAGCGCGACCGGTTCGAGCCGCAGATCCACCTCTTCTCGCCGTCGGCGGAGGCGTTTGCCAAGGCGACCGACAAAGACACCATGCACGCCCTCGCGCGTCGCTTGGGCGTGCCCGTCGCCCAGGGCATGACGCTCGACAGATTCATGGCCGGCTCCGACAGCGATTTGCTGCGTTTCCCTTTGGTGCTTCGTACGCGGAACCTGTACTCCGCTGAAGGCCGGGCGCCGTGGAAAGCGGCTTATGCGGAAACGGAGCGGGAACTGCGCATGCTTCACGAGCAGGTCGGCCCCATCGCCTCGAACGTCCTCGTCCAGGAATACCACCCCGGCGTTGAGGATCACATCCAGATTCTGATGCAGGACGGCCGGCCGTTCATGGTCGGCGAATACGTCGGTGAACACCACATGCCGCTGGCGGGCGGCGTGACGGTGCAGCGGGTCACGTGCCGGCATGAGGGTATCGTCCGAGACGCCGTTCGACTCCTCCAGGCCATCGGATGGGAAGGCGTGGCCGGCGTCCAGTTCCACTATGACCCCGAAACGGGCCGGTACATCTTTCTGGAGATCAATCCGCGGTTCATCGGCGGTCTGCCGACCGTCATCATGGCAGGGTTCGACGTGCCATACCTGCTCTGGCAGAGTCATTTCGAACCCGAGAAGATGCACAAGACGCACTATCGACTGGGCGTGCGGACGCGGGTGCTCGGCGGCGACGCCAACTGGATGCTCGGCATGCTTCGCGGCGACCCGTTGCCTCCCGGGCAGCGGCGGCTGGGCCGACTCGAAGCCGTCTCCGAGTTCCTGTGGCACTTCGGTCCGTGGACACGAGACGATGTGGCCGACCTGGGCGACTTGAAGCCGGCATGGATCGACTGGATGCAGATGATCCGACGCCTCCGCAGCCGGTCGGTCGATCTCATCGGTAACCCCGAACCCACGGCGGAGCCGTGAATTGAAACGTGGCGTCTATATCACGGTGGACGTCGAATGCAGCATGGGCGGCGCGTGGGGCGATGACGCGCTGCGGCCGGTTCCGCCGTCGCGGGCGATGATGGGCGAGTACGGCGACCGTAGACTCGGCGTCCCGCGGATCACCGAAATCCTCGGCCGCTACGGCTTGGCCGCCACCTTCTTCGTCGAGACGTTTGCCGAGGAGCAGGGCCACCCGGGGCAGACCGAGCCGGTCTGCCGCCATCTCCTGGACGCAGGCCAGGACGTCCAGTTGCACATCCATCCAAACCACAAGCATTACGGCCTCCACCGCAGCGGCCTGCCTTACCCGTTCACGGACTCGATGGCCGAACTGCCGCCCGAGAAGCAGCGGGAACTTCTGGAGGAGGGGGCGGAACGGCTCGCGACGTGGACCGGCGCCCGACCGGTTGCCTTCCGTGCGGGGAACATGGCGGCGTCACAGGAGACGCTGAAGGCCCTCTCCGACGTCGGCATCCGGATCGACTCCAGTTACGCGTTTCCCTACGCGGGGGGGCCGTGTCGGTTGAGCCCTGATGATCCCTACAACGGGTCGCGGTGGTACGGCGACGTGTTGGAACTGGCCCTTTCGGGGTTCTACCAGCCGCGTTTGCCCGGGCTGCACCCCACGAAGCCGCTCGACCTGGTCGGCATCTCGTTCGAGGAGTGCCGCGATGCCGTCACACGCATCTGCAGCGCGGGCGCCGACGCGGTCGTCATCCTGCACAGTTTCAGCCTCTTCAAGGTCCGCAACCTGCCGTATGACGGCGGCCGGCCGGACCGCATCGTCGCGCGCCGCTTCCGCAGGTTGTGCGAGTGGCTCGCCGGCGCAGCCGACCGATGGCCGACCTACACGTTTGTGCAGTTGGCCGAGGCAATAGCCGATAACCGGTACGAGGCCAAGGCCGTCGCGCCTCCCCGTCTTGGGGGCGGGCGGGCGCTCGTGCGAAAGGCCGTGCAAGCCGTCAACAACCTCTACTGGGTCTGACGGTGGCCGCCGGCACGCAGAGGTGTCAGAGGAACGCGCATGTTGCCGATCCTTGCCCGGACGATCTTCCGAATTCAGGAGCGGCTCCTGGGCCGAAGGACGTTCACCTTCCTGAAAACCCTCGAGGAGAGTCAGTGGTGGCCGCGCGAGCGCGTCGAGGCCCTCCAACTCCGGCGCCTGCGGGACCTGGTCTCCTCGGCGTACGAGCACACGCCCTACTGGCGAGCGGTGATGGACGAGCGCGGCATCCGGCCCGACGCCGTCGAGTCTCTCGACGACCTCAAGCGGTTCCCGCTGCTCGAGAAGCCGACCCTTCGCGCGCGCCGCGAGGAGATGGCCTGGCGCGACGAAGGGCCGCGCGTCATGCTGGTCCGGACCAGCGGATCGACGAACGAGGCGCTCCAGTTCTACACGAGTTCGAACCGCGAGGCCGAGATCAACGCGGCCCGCATCCGCAACCACCGCTGGGTGGGCGTCAACAAGGGCGACAAGGAGGTCTTCTTCTGGGGGTCGCCCGTCGAACTCGATACCCAGGGCCGGATCAAGCAGGTGCGCGACTGGCTCATCAACGAGCCGCTGACGAACGGCTTCGAACTCACGCCCGACCGGGTGGTGCGGGCCTTCGAGGACTGGAAGCGCTGGCGGCCGAAATGCGTGTTCGGTTACCCGAGCACTTTCGTCCTGATGGCCGACATGGCCCGCAAGGCCGGGATCGACCTGAAGGAGATCAGACGGCGCGGCGCCGAGGTCATCGTGACGACCTCCGAGATGCTCGGCGACGTCAACCGCAAAATCATCCGCGAGGCTTTCGACCTGCCGGTCTACGACTCGTACGGCTTGCGGGAGGCCGGCCTCGTCTCCCATGAGTGCGACCGCGAGACCATGCACACGAACGACGAACACCTCATTCTCGAGACGGTTGATCCCCAGACGCTCGAAGCGACCGGCGGCGAGGGAGAACTGGTCGTCACCAGTCTCATCAGCCGCGTCATGCCCGTCATCCGTTACCGGACGGGCGACATCGTGACGCTCTCGGACGAACCGTGCCCGTGCGGGCGGCGCCTGAACCGCATCGCGATCAGCGGGGGCAGGGCGGTCGAGTTCGTCGTGACGAACCAGGGGAAGTGGGTCGTCGGCTACTCGTTCATTTACATTTGCCGGTCGGTTCCGGGGATCGTCAAGTTCCAGGTCCGCCAGGATCGGCTCGGCCAGGTCCGCGTGGTGTTGGCGACCGACGAGCAGTTCCCGGCCGACGGCGTCGAGCAGGTCACGGCGAAGGTCCGCGCGCGGCTGGGCAGCGACGACGAGATCGTGGTCGAACAGGTGGCCGACATCAAGCCGGCGCCGTCCGGCAAGTACCGCCCGGTCGTCAGCAAGGTGGCCGAGGAACTCAGGCAAAGCGGGCGGTTGGACCCGTCCGGGAGTGCCTGACCGCGCACGGCCTGCCGTTTATTCGGCCTTCCGCGCACGCAAGATCCCGCCAAGTGCGTTCCGAAGGCTCCGCAGACGCAGACGCTTCAATTCGGACCATCGCAGATGGTCGAGGATGGGCTTGATCGTCTTGACGCGGAAGTACTCGCGGCGGTATCGGGCGGGCGTCACGCCGCGCGACAGGGCCTTGTTCGCCCGGGCGATGCGCTTGGCGCCGAAGCCGCTTCCGTCCACCTCAATCCGGTCGCCGCGGTCGTGGATGGGAACCTGCCGGACGTTGACCGCGCCGGCTCGCGCCAGGTCGGCGGTCAGGACACATCCCGTCCTTTCGGCCCGGTTCCACGTCAGCACGTCGCCGTTCGCAAAGGGCACGTCGGAGGCCAGGAACGAGCCGAGCGAGTAGATGATCGGCACGCCCTGGTGAACCTCCATTCCCTGGATCACATGGGGATGATGGCCCAGGACCAACGAGGCGCCCGCCTCGGCCAGGGCGCGGGCCTGCTCGATCTGCATCGGCGATGGAAACAGGAATCGCTCTTCGCCCCAGTGCAGAGAGACGACGACGTGGTCCACTTGACGGCAAAGACGGCGAATGTCGTCGGCCATGCGACCCATGTCAAACGGCGCGACGCCGCACTGGTGCGGTCCGGCGAACTGCCGGGCCCCGGATCGCTCGTCCACCGCGCCGAGAAACGCGATCTGGATTCCCTTGATGTTGAGAACCGCCGGTGCTGCGGCGCCCTCAAGATCGTCGCCCGCGCCGAAGCACGAAACCTGAATCTCCTTGAGAAGGTCTCGGACCTGGTGGTAGCCGCCTTCGAGACAGTCGAACGTGTGGTTGTTGGCCAGCGAGACGACGTTGAACGTACCCTCCACGACACGTCGGACCAGATGCGGCGTGGCCACGACGCGGGGTTCGGTCGGCACCGTCTCGCCGCTGCCGGGCAAGGCGCATTCCAGGTTACCGACGACGATGTCGCAGCCCTCCAGAAGGCCGCGCACCCCGTCGAGTCTGGCTTCGGCATCACACGTTGGTCCCAGGCCGGACGGGTCGGTCGCCAGCAGCACATCGCCGACGGCCGCAAGCCGAACCACGGGCATATCCCTGCTTTTTGAGGAACGCGTCAATCGCCTCTCCGGCTCTTGCGGCGGCGCCCGGCCTCTGAGGGCTTCAGGGCCGTCCGCCACTGGATTTCGTAGTCAAGATGCTGGAGTCTAACCGATGTTGACCTAGGCGGGCAACCTCTTGATGAGGCAAGGCGTGTACCGTAGGCTCCACTGTCTGTGCACCAGGGGCACCCCTCGCACCAGCCGAGACGCTCCGCCCGGCGACATAGGGGAACACTGACGAGCGGCGACGGCGCCAACTCGACCCGGCCTGCGGCGACCGAGACGGTTGCTGCGTGTCAGGCGACGCCCTCCTGGGGAGACTACCTCGGTCGCCATCCGGGCGCGACGCTCCTTCACGATCCGCGATGGGGCGAAGTCATGCAGCAGGCCTACGGCAATCGGCCGTACTATCTGAGGGCGCAGCGCGGCGGGGAAGTGGTGGGCGTCCTTCAACTCGTTCTTCAGAAGAGCCTGCTCTTCGGAACGCACCTCTCGAGCCTCCCCTATCTGGATGCTGCCGGCATCCTTGCCGACGACGCGGCGGCCACCTGTGCGCTCATCGCCGAAGCACGCCGTCTGATGGAAGAGGTGGGCGCGACGTGGGTGGAACTGCGCCATGCCGAGGCCGGGACCGAGACGCTGCCGTCCCGCACAGACAAGGTAACGTTGCGGCTTCCATTGCCGTCCGACGCACAGGTCCTGTGGAAGGCGTTTACGCCCAAGGTCCGTAACCAGGTCCGCAAGGGCGAGCGGGGCGGCCTCAGCGTCGAGCAGGGCGGCCGAGAGTTGCTCGAGGCGTTTCACGCGGTGTACGCGCGGACCATGCGCGACCTTGGCAGCCCGCCGCACAGCCTTCGCTTCTTCCGTCTGGTGGCCGAACACTTCGGCGATGCCGTCCGCCTGTTTGCCGTGAGGCAAGGCGAGACGCCCCTGGCCGCGTCCTTCACCCTGACCGACGCCCAGGCCATGCGCGTGCCCTGGGCCGCCAGCGATTGGCGATTCCGAAACCTCAACGCCAACATGCTCCTGTACTGGCACATGCTCAAGAGCGCCTGCGAAAGCGGGAGCCCGTGCTTCGACTTCGGCCGCAGCACGCGGGAGTCGGGCACCTATCGGTTCAAGGGGCAATGGGGCGCTGACGAGGTGCCGCTGCACTGGCAGTACCTGCTGCCTGCCGGCGGCAGTGTTCCCGAGATGCGGCCGGACAACCCCAAGTACCGACTCCTCGTCGGCCTGTGGCGGCGGCTTCCCGTCAGCGTCGCGCGGCTTGTCGGCCCGCGGCTCATCGCCAAACTGTCCTGATCGTTGCGCGAGGGTGGCGCCGGGACGGTCGGGAACGGTGCCGGCGAGGGGACATGACCTTTGGCAGGGGCGGCTGTTAAGACAGGAGGATCGGCCAATCCCGAGTCGCCGACTTGTACTTGCGATGGCTGTGGGCGCAGCCCTTGCCCTTCCCTCAGAGGCCGGGATGACGCCGGACCAGGTACTTGTCCTCTACAACGAGGACTGGGCCGAGGACCTGCCGGGCACGCAGCCTGGCCAGGACTCTGAAGAAGTTGCCCGTTACTACGTCGCGCGGCACACGGACCCGAAGACCGGCAAGAAGCCGTACCTTCTCGGCCTCTCCTGTGTCCACAGGAAGACCACGAAGGGCGCGAGCCACCTCAACGCGGAGTTCATCGAAGAGGCCAGCAACGACAACTTCCTCGGCGTCGTTTACAGGGGCACGGGCCGTCCGCTCCTGGGCGATGAACTCAAGAAGCAGAAGGACTACCTCTTGTCCACCTCT
>DATKXP010000061.1:0-9959 GCA_035529015.1 Phycisphaerae bacterium
GAGCGCGCGCCGCGCAGCCGGCGCGGCCGACAACGCCGATTTTGCGCTTGCCAACCGCCCCGCGCGTGCCTACACTACGCCGCTTTCCAAGGGGCTGAACTCACGGGCCGTATCGGGAAGACCTAACACAAGGAGCCGCGAACGTGGCGGTACGCATTCGTTTGAAACGGCTGGGACGGGCCCACCGGGCCCACTGGCGTATCTGCGCCACCGAAAAACGGGCGGCGCGCGACGGCCGCGTCGTCGAGGAACTCGGCCACTACGACCCCCTTCAGAAAGACGAAGACAAAATCACAATCGACCGCAAGCGGGTTGTCCACTGGCTGTCGGCGGGTGCCTGGCCGTCGAAGACGGTCACGGAACTGCTCGCCCACCTGGGTCTCGACGCCAAGGGCAACGAGGTCGCACCCCGCCCGTGGAAAAAGCGGAAGAAGAAGGGCCCGCCGCCCAAGGCCGCCGAACGCGTAGCGGCCGAGAAGGCCAAAGCCGAGGAAGAAGCCGCCCCCAAGCCGGCAGAAGAAGCGGCCCAGGCGGGCGACGCGCCACGGCCGGGCGAGCGGAAGGTGGAACGGGTCAAGGCCAAGCCCGAGCCGGAGGCCGAAGCACCGGCCGAAGAGGCGCCGCCCGAGGCCCAGCCCGACGAAGCGAAGCCGGCCGATGAGGCCGAAGCCGCCCCCGAGCCGGCAGAAGAAGCAGCCCCGGCGCCCGAAGAGGCCAGGGCCGAGCCGCAGGCCGAAGCACCGGCCGAAGAGGCTCCGCCCGAGGCGCAGCCCGACGAAGCGAAGCCAGCCGATGAGGCCGAAGCCGCCGAACCCGACGCCGCAGCCCAGGACGACGAGGACAAGCCGACCGGGGAGGGCACCACCGAATAGCCGCTCGCCAGAGGTGCGACGCGAGGTGCGACATGACGCTGCGGCTGGACGTCATCACGCTGTTCCCGGACGCGTTCGGCAGCGTTCTGGCCTCGAGCATCGTCGGACGGGCCCTGCGGGAAGGCCGCGTCCGGGTCGTTCTGACGAATCTGCGGGACTTCGCCGCCGATGCGCGCGGTACGGTGGACGACAAGCCGTTCGGCGGCGGGCCGGGTATGGTGTTCCTGTGCGAGCCCGTTTTCCGCGCGGTCGAGCACGTGCAGGGACTCGACGAGAGACCGGGGCACGTGGTGCTGCTCACGCCGCAGGGCGAGCGGCTGACGCAGGCCCGGGTCCGGGACCTGTCGGCCCGGGGGCGGCTGATCCTCGTTTGTGGGCACTACGAGGGGTTTGACGAACGTATCCGGACGCTGGCCGACGCCGAGGTCTCCGTCGGCGACTACGTGTTGACGGGAGGCGAACTGCCCGCGATGGTGGTCATCGACGCCGTGACGCGGCTGCTCCCCGGCGTCCTGGGTGCCGAGGACGGGCCCCAGGAGGAGAGTTTCAGCGAGGCCGTTGCGGACGGGGGCCTGGAGTACCCGCAATACACGCGACCGCGGGAGTTTCGCGGTATGACGGTTCCGGAGGTGCTGCTGTCGGGCAACCACGCCGAGATCGCCCGATGGCGGTCGGAGCAGGCCCGTGCCCGAACCATGCAGCGCCGCAGCGACTTGCTGGAAGGCGGGGCATCGGACGAAGCGTAAGTCCTGTTAGCCGCCGCGCTTGTCGAAGACCCGCCATAGCGGGCAGGGCCCGCGGCGGGGGGCGCGGCGCGAGTTGTCGGCTTGAAAGGCAGAACCATGAGGAAGGCAGCAATCGAGCGGGTCGAGGCCGAGCACCTGATTCAGGATCGGCCCACCTTTTACATCGGCGATACGGTCGATGTGGGCGTCCGCATCCGCGAGGGGGAGAAAGAACGGACCCAGGTGTTTACGGGGGTGGTGATTGCGCGGCGTGGCATCGGCACGGCCGAGACGTTCACGGTCCGGCGCATCGTCGCCAGCGAGGGCGTCGAGCGGACATTCCCGCTGCATTCGCCGTCGGTGGTGTTCGTCCGGACGGTCCGCTCCGGAAAGGTCCGCCGGGCGAAACTCCACTACCTCCGGGACCGGGTCGGCAAGGCCACCCGCCTGGCGGAAGTCCGGCGCGACGTCAGCGCCGCGCGCCAAGCCAGGGCCGCCGAGGCCGAGGCTGAGGCCGTCGCCGATGAAACGCCAACGGAGGGGGCCGACCAGGAAGCGGTCGCCGACGAGACGCCCAGCGACGCGTAACCTCCACCAGCGTTCTGGTTGCCGTTTCCCGTGCCCGCCGCTTGCGGCGGGCACCGTCGTAGGGCAGAATCGGGGCACGGCATGAAGGCGTTCCTGAAAGCCCTGCGTTACTGCTGGCCGTATCGCGGCCGGATCGTCGTGGCGTGGGTGTGCGGGCTTCTGGCGGCCGCCCTCTGGGCCGGGTCGATCGGCACGGTCCTACCGCTGTTCAACCTCCTCTTCCATGACCCCGCCGAGGGCATCCAGTTCCGCGTGCAGCCGTCCCAGGAGGCCCCCGGGCAGACGGAGCGGGTCCTGATCGCCTCGCCGTCGTGGCACGTCGAGCGCGACCCGTCTGTCGAGCGGTTCGAGGTCGCGGGCAACACGGTGCGTATCGCGCCGGACGTGCGGATCGTGCGTCCGGCGAGCGGCCTGACGGGGATGGCCCAGCAGGCCACCGAGGACGGCAAGTTCTACGCGCCCATCATCCGGCAATTGGCCGCCTGGCTGCCGCAGGACCGGTTCCTGTCGCTGGCGTGGATCATGACGGCCGTCATGGCGATGGCCGTCACTCGTGGCGCCCTGACGTACGCGAGCCAGTACCTGGTTGGCCACGCCGTGAACCGGGCCCTGTTGGCGCTGCGGCTTCGGGTGTTTGAGCACGTGATGCGGTCGCGTCTGAGCCTGTATTCGCAGATTAAGGCCAGCGACGTCATGAGCCGGTTCCAGCGGGACTGTTTCCTGATCCTGGAGGGCACGAAGACGCTGCTGGGCAAGACGGTCATCGAACCGCCGCGCGTCGTCGTCTGCCTGGTCCTGGCCATCGCGATGGGGGTGACGATCGACCCGTGGCTGCCGGTGATCGTGCTGATTGCGGCCCCGGTGGTTGGTCTGCTGGTGCGTCAGTTTGCCCGTCTGATGCGGCGTGCCAGCCGCAAGGCCCTCGAGAGTGCCGCGCTGCTGCTGGGGGTGCTCGAAGAGAGCCTTTTCGCGATCCGCGTCGTCAAGGGCTACCGCCTGGAAGGGCACCAGCGTCGGCGTTTCTTTGGGGCCGCGCGGCGGCAACTCAAGCAATTGCTGCGAGCCGTCCGGATCGAGGCGGCGACGGCCCCGTCGGTTGAGGCGATCTTCACGGTGGCGGTGGCAGGGGCGGCGGTCCTGGGAGGCAAGTTTGTCATCGGCCGCGGGGCAGATCCCGGCGAACTGCTCACGTTCTTCGCGATTCTCGCCGCGACGCTCGACCCCGTGCGGAAACTCTCGAACGTCTCGAATCGCCTCCAGCAGGCCGCCAGCGGGGCCGACCGCGTCTATCAACTCCTGGGCGCCGAACTCGAACCCCGCTACGGCCAGAAGGGCCAGGATTTGCCCCGCCTGGCCGAGCAGATCGAGTTCCGAAACGTCTCATTCGAGTACGTCGAGGGCAAGCCGGTCCTGACGGACATCGATCTGACCGTCCGGCACGGGGACGTCGTGGCCGTTATCGGCCGGACGGGGTGCGGCAAAACGACGCTGGTGAGCCTGGTGCCGCGTTTCTTCGAGCCGACCGCCGGCTCTATCCTCATCGACGGAGCGGACACTCGCGACGTCACGCTCCGGAGCCTTCGCGAGCAGATCGCCTACGTGCCGCAGGAAACCGTCCTTTTTGCCGACACGGTGGCCGGGAACATCGCCCTCGGCGCGCCCGAGGCCGACCGCCGGTTCCCCTCACGCGACGCCATCGAGGCGGCCGCCCGCGCCGCACACGCCGACACCTTCATCCGCGAGATGCCTCTGGCCTACGACACGCTCATCGGCGAGCGTGGGACGACCCTTTCGGGCGGCGAGCGGCAGCGGCTGGCCCTGGCGCGGGCCATCCTGCGCGACCCGGCGATCCTGATCCTCGACGAGGCCACCAGCGCCTTGGACGAAGAGACGCAGGCACTCGTGCAAGACACGCTCCGCGAGTTCATCAAGGGCCGGACGACGCTGCTCATCGCCCACCGCCTGTCCACGCTGAGCATCTGCGACCGCATCGTCGTCATGGAGGGGGGCCGGATCATAGACGCCGGGACGCACGAGGAACTGCTCGCGCGGTGCGCCCTGTACCGGCGTCTTCGGGATGTCGGCCTGGACGGTCTGTGAAGGGCGCGCAAACGCTTTTCTCTACGGCACTTAGGCGTCTTGGGCGTTTGTGGACAGGCTGTGGATAGTTTTGTTGCCTCGGCGTAAAGTCTTTATTTGTCGCGACTTACGGCGCACCACGCATCCGGGGCACTGTTAGCAGTCGGTCGCGGCCTGTCGGCCCCTCCACCGCGGCCACGAACGGTCGGCCCGTACGCCAGACTATCGATACCGGCGGTGTGGTCCCTTTCCTGTCGCGTTTCCGTGGTCGTCGCCGGCGCCCTGGCGAGGCCATTCCTGGTACCGCCCGGCGCCCGGCGGTTGTCTTCGCGCGCGGCGATGGCTGTCGGCCGCGGGCTCGTCCTGCGGCGCGGCGCGCCGGGCGGCGCGCTGCGTGAAAAGATTCCTTTGCGGCCCCGGGCCAAGACGTTATCTTTGCGTTGACGGAACCGCAGGCGTGTGGTACGGTGTGCAGGTCTGCGGAGGCGTGCCCGTGGCGCGCTGTGCGCAGACGGGTCCGGCTGAGGGGTATCGCGGTTGCGGCGTCTGGCCCGCTGGCATTCTCTCATCATATGGCGTTTATTTATAAGGACAACGGTCTTCATGGCGCCGGCCGAGCCGAACCTCTGGCAACAAACACTCGAACACCTCCGCGGGCAATTCTCAGATGCGCCGATCCCCCCGTGGCTGGCCAGGGCGCAACTTGACGAACTCGACGCGTCGCACCTGGCCGTGACGCTGCCGGAGGTGCCGGCCGATGCCAACCTGGGTACGGCCCTTCGGTCGGCCCTGCACCGGGCGCTCGAAAACACCGTCGGCAAACAGATCGAGGTCGAGTTCCGTTCCGGCGCCGACCGTACGCCTATCGGGCCGCCGGCGGGTGCGCCGCTTACCCGGGGTTCGCTGCACAACGATCACCCGCCGCTCAACCCCCTGTACGTGTTCGAGAACTTCGTGACCGGTCCGTGCAACCGCATGGCTCACGCATCGGCCCTGGCGGTGAGCGACCTGCCCGGTCGCGCCTACAACCCGCTTTTCATCCACGCGAGCGTCGGCCTCGGCAAGAGCCACCTGATGCAGGCGATCTGCCACAGGCTGCTTCAGACGCGGCCGGACGCGGCCATGATGTACCTGTCGTGCGAGGATTTCGTCAACCAGTTCATCGCCGCGATTGAGCGGGGCCAGATTGAGGACTTCCGTTACCGGTTCCGTTACCTCGACGTTCTGGTCATTGACGACGTGCACTTCCTGACGGCGAAGGAGCGGACACAGGAGGAGTTCTTCCACACCTTCAACGCCCTCTACCAGGCCCAGAAGCAGGTGGTGCTGTCAAGCGATTCGCCCCCCCACGAGATTCCGCGGATTGAAGAGCGGCTGGTCAGTCGCTTCAAGTGGGGGCTGGTCATGCGCATCGACCGGCCCAGTTATGAGACCCGCGTCGCCATCGTCCGCAAGAAGGCGCGCCTGCGCGAGAAGGATCTGCCCGAAGACGTCGTGCAGTACATCGCCACCGTGGTGGACACCAACAACCGCGAACTTGAGGGTGCGGTCATCCGCGTGCTCGGTCACGCGTCGCTGCAGGGGCGCGAGATCGACATGGACCTGGCCAAGGAAGCGCTGCGGGACCTGGTCGGCTCGCCGAGCCGGGCCATCGCCATTCAGGATATTGTGGACGGGGTTCTGCTGCGGTTCAACGTGCGTCTCTCGGACCTCCAGAGTCGCCGCCGCGCCCAGTCGGTCACCCTGCCGCGCCAAATATGCATGTACCTGGCGCGGAGGCTGACGAACCGCAGCCTCGAGGAGGTCGGCGCGTTCTTTGGAGGCCGCGACCATACCACCGTCCTCCACGCCGAGCGAAAAATCCGACAGATGGTCGGCCGCGACGCGGCCTTCCGGGGTCTGGTCGAGGCCATTGAAACCCAGGTTCTCAGGCAGTAGGCGGTGTGGAAAAGCCGTGGCGCCGCCGTGGCGCGCCGGCAGGTACCGGACAACTCGTTAACTCCGACGCCGGGCGCCACGGCGCAGACAGAAAGGCGCCACCGCGTATTGCACCAACCATCCACACTGCCTGCGTCAACGCGGCCAACGTAAGCCATTGTAAAATCACGGCTTACACGGGACAATCAGGGAGTGCTGCCTTTTCCACAGGGCTTATGACGGATACTGTCTTTTTTTACTCAACCAATACTACAACAACTCCTTGCAGACAAAAGGAGGTCCGGGAATGAAAGCAGCGTGTGATCGTGCAGCGCTAACCCGCGGAGTTCAGGTTGCCTCTGGGGTTGTTTCTCCAAGAAGCCCCAAGCCGGCGCTGGGCTGTATCAAGATGACGGCTGAGAAAGATACCATGACGTTGCTTGCGACCGATCTGGAGGTCGGCATCCGCATTGAGTTGAGCAAAATGGATGTGCGGGAACCGGGTGTGGGACTGGTTCCGGCCGACCGCTTTCACGCGATCCTGCGTGAACTTGACGAAGATACGGTTGCAATCTCGACGGCGGAGCAGGAAACGTCGATCGAGGCCCCGGGGTCTCACTTCACGATTCTCGGCGACAACCCGGAAGATTTTCCGCAGGTTCCCGAGTTTTCGGAAACCGGTGCGTTTGCTGTCGCGGCGGACGATCTGCTGGCGCTGGCCGAGCGGACGCTCTTTGCCACGGCCAAGGAGAATACGCGGTATGCGCTCAACGGTGTTCTATGGGAAGTCGATGGGAAGAACGTAACGCTTGTATCGACCGACGGCCGTCGGCTCAGCCTCGCCAAAGGAAAGTGCAAAGATGGTCCGGAGAAAGCGGTCACGGCAATCGTTCCGAGTAAAGCCATGCAGTTGATCGTGCGGTGTTTGACCGACGCCGCTGAAACGAAGGGCATGGCGCGCATCGCAATCGGCGAGAAGGAAATCATGGTGGAAGCGCCGCCCGGAGAAGGCACAAGGAGCGTCATCTATTCCCGCCTGGTGGACGGGCACTTTCCGAAATACGATGATGTTATTCCCAAGGACTTCGACAAGAAGGCCACCATCGGCACCGGCGCCTTCCTGGCAGCGGTTCGCAAGGCGGCGCTGCTGACGAACGAGGAGTCGCGCGGCGTAATGCTCAAGTTCAGCGGTAACGAACTTGTCATTACGAGTCGGACGCCCGAGATGGGCGAGGCCGAAATCCGAATGGCCGTTGCCTACGACGGAGAGGACCTCGAGATCGGCTTCAACCCGCAGTACCTGATGGATGCGGCGAAGGTGATCGATGCCGAAGAATTCGCGTTCACGTTCAAGGGCCCGAGCAAACCCGGCGTTATGCTGGAGGGGAAAACGTTCACCCACGTCGTGATGCCGGTCAGCATTGTCTAGGCGGCCCGGCTCAGTCCTGCCTGTCGTGTCGCGCTGGCGAGGAGAGAATGGTGCCTGGCGGACCGCTCGAGGCGTCGGACTTCAAGAAAGTGTGGGCGGAACCGCTCGGCGACATCCTCCAGCGGTGGCTCGGCCGGAGCGGCCTGCTGCGGCTTTCAGATCGCGACCGCGTGTGGGAGGTCTGGGGGCGCCAACTCGGCCGCGATGCGGCTCACACCTGCCTCGTGTCGCTGAAGGGAAACGTCGCCACCTTCTCGGTCGATTCGAGCGCCTTGCTCTCGGAACTCAACAACTTCCGCAAGGTGGAACTGCTCGAAGCGCTTCACCGCGAGGTGCGTACATACTTCGTCCGCGACATACGCTTTCGCCTCGATAAGCGGGAGTCGGGTTCGACGTAGCGAACGCCCCGGCGCGTTGTGCGGTCCGCCGGGAGGCGGGCTCACCCTGGCTCGACGTCCTCGGCCCACGCGAGGTGAAGCCGTTCGAGGCGTTCGGCGATCTCCGGGTGTTTCTTGATGAGGTTCTCGCGCTCGGGCTTCTCTCCGGCCAGGGTTACCAGTTCGGTTCCCTTGTCCCCGCGGCCGAGGAGTTTCCAGTCGCCTTCGCGGACGGCCCAGCGCTCCTGCCATTGCCAGTGCAGCACGTTGTGAGGCGACGGCGCCTTGGCATCGCCCATGACGGGCAGCAGGCTCCTGCCGTCGAGCGTAACGCCGGGCGGCGGCGGCACGTCGCACAACTCGAGAATCGTCGGGAAGAAGTCGGCCGCCATAACCGCCTGGTCGCGCACGGCGCCGCGGGGAAGGCGTTTGGGAAACGAGATCATGGCCGGCACGCGGAGACCGCCCTCGTAGAAGGTGCCCTTGGCGCCGCGCCACTTGCCGGTGTTGCCACCCCCGCCGTTGGCGCCGTAGTTCGAGCCTTCCGGCAATCCGCTGGCGTGGTCCTTGCCGCGGATCTTGTAGTCCTCGACGGAGTGGCCGTTATCGCTCATGAACGCCACGATGGTGTTCTCGCGAAGGCCGAGTTCGTCGAGTTTCGCCAGAACCCGCCCCATCCGGTCGTCGGTGGTTGAGATGATCTTGGCGTAGGAGCGGCGCGGCATCGGCAGGTCTTTGTACCGCTCGTCGAACTTCGGGTCGGACTGCTCGGGGTAGTGCGGCACGTTGAACGCAAGGTACAGGAAGAACGGCCGGTCCCGGTTCCGTTCGAGGAACCGCAGCGCCTCGGCGGTGATCAGATCGGGGAAGTACTCGCCGCGCTTAAACACCTCCTCCTTGCCGCGATACAGGTCGTGGTAACCCTTCCCGTGGAGGAAGAAGTGGTTGGTGTTGTCGATGAAGCCGTTGCGCAGGCCGAAGAATTCGTCGAACCCCTGTTCGGTCGGTCCGCTGTCGAACGCGGCACCCAGGTGCCACTTGCCGAACAGCGCCGTGCGGTAACCGGCCGATCGCAGGGCCTCGGCCAGGGTCGTCTCTTCGCGGCGCATGTTGGGACCCTTTGGCCCCTTCGCGTTGCCCTGCATCCAGGTGTTCACGCCGCATCGCTGGGGATGTCTCCCCGTGAGCAGCATGGCCCGGGCCGGACAGCACACCGTATGGGCGTAAGCCTGGGTGAAACGGACGCCGCTTGCCGCCACCGAATCCATCGCCGGCGTGTACAGGTCGGTCGAGCCGTAGCAGTTGGCATCGAGCGTGCCCTGATCGTCGGTGAAAATCAGGAGGACGTTTGGCTTCGCAGCGCCCCGTGCGCCCTGTCCGAAGAGGCGCGCGGGGGCCGCGGCCGCCAGCGCGCCGAGGCCGAGGCCGAGTCTCTTCAGGAAGCCGCGCCGCGTGCACGTGGCAGGGTCCATGAGGTGTCCCCAGGATTCAACGCGGCGCGAGGAAGTTCCGAAGGAACGTCGCGCTCTGTCGGACCGAGGCCTTGCGGTCGGCCAGCGACCCCTCGAACGCCCGGTCCTCCACCTCGATGGCCACGGCCCCCTTGTACCCGATGTCCGTCAGGACCGAGAAGAACCGGCCCCAATCGATCTCGCCGAGGCCGGGCAGTTTCGGCGTGTGAAACTGGGCCGGCGTCGCCAGGATGCCCACGTCGTCGAGGCGCTCGCGATCCACCCGCACGTCCTTGGCGTGGACGTGGAAGATGCGGTCGGCGAATTCCCAGAGCGGTTTCACGTAATCCATGTGCTGCCACACCAGGTGCGACGGGTCGTAGTTCAGGCCGAAGTTCCTGGCGGGGATCTCCTCGAACATCCGCCGCCAGACGGCCGGGCTGTGCGCGAGGTTCTTCCCGCCCGGCCATTCGTCGTTCGTAAAGAGCATCGGGCAGTTCTCGATGCCGATCCGCACGCCG
>DATKXP010000062.1:0-24719 GCA_035529015.1 Phycisphaerae bacterium
TCGGCGACGTGGCCGTCCGGGCAAAGCAGAAGATCGAGTGGGACGGCCGCAACATGAAGGTCAAGAACGTTCCCGAGGCCCAACGGTTCGTGCAGGAAGCCTACCGCAAGGGTTGGGACCTGGCGAAGGTCTGACGAGTGCGGTCCGCCCCGAAGACACCGTCCAGCCCATGGGGTCCGCAAACGTGTCCGTGACGGTGGTGGCGGCAGCAGCCCAACGGGCTGCAAGACGGCAGCCCAGGGCAACGCCCTGGGTAGAAGGAACGCCCCGTTTCACCCCGAAGCCCTGTAGGGGCGAAACAAAGCATCGGTTGTGTTTCATTGCGCCCCTACAGGGCTTGAACCAGAGAACCCGGCCCGAATACCCAGGGCGTTGCCCTGGGCTGTGGGATTTCAGCCCTTCGGGCTGAACGGCAACGGCCGGCAACACGGCCTTGCAGCGTTGTAGGATTAGCAGGCGCCCAAGCCGCACTGGGAGCGGTAGTGATTGCGTCGTTCGTTGTTGTCCTGGCGCGGAGGCTCCTCGCTTAAGACACCAGATGGCAGACGCCTTGGAAAGTGGTGTAAAAAGCGGTGCAGCATACGGTCGCCCTACGTCGCACCGAGTACCATTCGACAACCGACGGGAGATCGGCCGGGGCCGGCCCGGGGCGCTAACGTGGCCCCGTGCGAAGAGTTGCGAGACAATGCGACCACGTGCGAGATGGCACGTGGTCGCATGTACTTATCAATGGTACCCCCAAGGGGACTCGAACCCCTGTCTTCGGGATGAGAACCCGATATCCTAGGCCACTAGACGATGGGGGCACCGGAATGCGTTGGGGATGAACGGCGTCGGGCGGGCGGCCTAGAGCCCTTCCCGGGCGCCGATGCGTCGCGTTTCCTCGGCCGCTTCCTGGGGCGACTGGCCCTCGGGGATGGCGTCGCCCTCCTGACGGGCGCGGACGCGTTCGGCAACGGTCACCAGCAGTTCCCGCGCGAGCGCGTCGTCGTATCCCACGTCCACCCAGACGGGGTCGGTCGTCCGGCGTCCTACTTCGGCGCCGCCGTGCGTGGAGGGCGGCAGTTCGTCAACGCGGTCGGGCCGCGTGGTCTCGCTCATCGCCACCGCCGCCTCGGTCGCTTCACGCTGCAGGCGAACCGACACGGCCGCCACGACCGTCAGGCCGTCGCGATCCATCTCGAACGACACGGTCCGCCGCCATTGGCCGCCCGCGCCGCGGACGTCGGCCAACGTGCCGGTGCGCTTCCGGTCGAAGACCTGCGGCCGTGTCTCGATGGTGCCTCGGACGACGTTCGCGTCAGCCACCTCGAAATGCTCGGCAAGGACCGCCCGGGCCGCCTCGAACACCCCCTGCCGATCGTGCGACGGCATGGGGCTCCGCTGCCAGGCACGCGAGGCCGCCCCGCGGCACCCCGCGACGGCCACCACCAGAACCAGGACCAGAAGGGCGCGTTTCATCATGGTCTCACCGCAACAGACTATAGACGTGCAGGCGGCGCCGTGTCAAGCGCCGCCTTTCGTGTTGCTCACTCCACCGCGCCCTCTTACAATCTCTTAACGCCGGAGCCGGCGGGCGGCACGAGGAGGTCACGCGAATGAGCAGCAGAACAACGGCAGTCTATCCCGGCGTGTTTGATCCCATCACGCTCGGGCACCTCGACATCATCAAACGGGGAGCGGCGCTCTTTGGTCGGCTGGTGGTCGCCGTCGCGTCGAACCCCGCCAAGCAGTCGCTTTTTGCGTCCGAGGAGCGGCTGGCCATGGTCCGCGAGGCCACCGAAGACGTTGGCGGCGTCATCGTGGACGCCTACGCGGGCCTGACGGTCGAGTTCGTCGGCCGATGCAGGGCGTCGGTCATCCTGCGCGGCCTGAGACAACACTCCGACTTCGAGTACGAGTACCAGTTGGCCCTGACGAACCGGACGCTGAGCGGCATCGAGACGCTCTTCGTCATGGCCGACGAGAAGACGGCCTACATTTCCTCGCGCCTCGTGCGCGAGGTCGCCGGCCTCGACGGCGACGTCTCGGCCCTGGTGCCGGCGAACGTGCTGGCGGCGCTCAAAGAGAAACTGGGGTCCGGCTGACGTTGCGGAACCGCACCTCGCGGAGCAGGCCGTGCCGCAGAACAACGGAGGCGTCGCCCGTCGGCGGCTCACGCGGCGCCTATCAGGAGGGTCTGGCATGACGAGAGCAAGAGCGATCCTGCTGCTGGCCTCGATCACCGCCTGCAGTGGCCTCGGAGCCGCCACGCCCAACCAACCCGGCACCGACGGCCCGTGGTCTGAGGCGGTCAACGGCCTTGCGGTCAGCCTGTCGGCAGCGGTCAGACCGGACGGTCAGCCGAAACTGAGGATCCGGTTGAAGAACGTTGGTGACGAGCCGTTCGACCTGGTCGAGTTCGGTCCGCTGTTCCTCGAAGTGCAGGACGCAGCCAGGAACTGGAAATCCTATCAGCATCCGCGATGGCGTGCCGACAAGGTCAAAACCGCCCACACATTTGAGCCCGCCCACGACGAGTCCGAAAGCGAGTCCCTGTCCGCCTTCGCCTCGCTGCCGCCCGGCACGTACCGCGTCCGCGTCACGCTGACTCTCGATGCGGGGATGCTGGTCAAGTACGAGTCGAAGCGGCTCTGGACGGGCGTCGTCAGATCCAACACCGTTGTGGTAACCGTTCCGCCAAGCCCGCGCGGTCAGTAACCGTCGCCAGCCCCCCGTGAACGCGTGCCGCACCTGGGATTGGCACCCGGAATCACGCCACGCCGAAACCGCGCTCGGCTGCCTCACGGCCCGCCTACTCGTAGTGCGCCCACATGCGGATGACTTTGACCGTCTTGGCGTCGTCGAGCACCTGGTACACCAAACGGTGCTGAATCGTGATTCGTCGGGAGTACGCGCCGGCAAGGTCGCCCACGAGTCTCTCATAGCGAGGAGGTGACCGGTAGGGGTCGCGGCGAAGGACGTCGAGAAGCCGCTCCACTTTCGGGCGCAGGCCGGCGGCGGCAACCTTCTTCGCATCTTTGCGGGCCTGGGCCGTGTAGACGATCTGCCAGGTCACCAGCCCGGCTCCTTGCTGCACTTCTCGACGGGGGTCTTCAGCCCTTTGCGGATCGACTCGCGCATGCCGGGTATCGACACGAGGTACAGCGTCTCCTGGACCGACCGCCAGTCATTTTCCGAGAGAAGCACGGCGCTGGCACGCTTGCCGGTGATGTGCACCGGCTCGTGCGATTCGGCCAACTCGTCGATCAGCCGATAGAGCCTCCTGCGGGCCTCCGTTGCCGTCAGTTCGGTCATAGTCGTCCGCTCCTTCGTACGTACGCTATATCGTACGCATACGAGGGGCAAAGTCAAGGCAGAAGTGCCCAAACCAACGGCACGCCTGCCCCGGTCCAATCCGAAATCCGCAATTCGCAATCCGAAATGGATTCACCCCAGCCCAAACCCCCGCTCGGCAATCTGGACGGCCAGGAGCAGCGCACGGGCCTTGTTCAGCGTCTCGTCGTACTCACGTTCGGGCACGCTGTCGGCCACGATGCCGGCGCCGGCCTGGACGTCGATGTGTCCGCCCGAAAGGACCATCGTCCGCAGGGCGATGCACGTGTCCATGTTGCCCGAGTAATCGACGTACCCGACGGCCCCGCCGTACGGGCCGCGCTTCGTCGGCTCGAACTCGTCGATGATCTGCATCGCCCGGACCTTCGGCGCCCCCGAGACCGTCCCGGCGGGGACCGACACGCGCAAGGCGTCGAGCGCCCCGAACTCCGGCCGCAGCCGCCCGACGACGTTCGACACGATGTGCATGACGTGGCTGTACCGCTCGACGGTCATGACGTCGCTCGTGCGGACGGTGTCGTACTCGGCGACGCGGCCGACGTCGTTGCGCGCCAGGTCAACCAGCATGACGTGCTCGGCCCGTTCCTTGGGATCGGCCAGGAGTTCCTCTTCCAGTTGCTTGTCCTCCTCGTCGGTCTCGCCGCGGCGCCGCGTGCCGGCCAGGGGGCGGCTGGTGATTTCGCCGTCCTCGACGCGGACCATGATCTCGGGGCTCGACCCCAGGAGCGTCACGTCCCTGGTGCGAAGGAAGAACATGAACGGCGACGGGTTGATGACCCGCAGCGCCCGGTAGATGTCCACGGGCGAGGCCCCCGAGCCAACCCTGAGCCGCTGCGACAGGACCACCTGGAAGATGTCGCCCGCCCGGATGTACTCCTTGCACGCCTCGACGGCCCGCAGGAACTCGTCCCGGTTGAAGTTCGACTCGAAAGGCATCTCGACCGGCTCGTCGCGGACCATGTCTTCGACCTGAAGCGGCGCCGGCCGCCGAAGCCGTTCGCACACGGCGTCGATGCGTCGGCACGCCGCCTCGTAGGCCGCGCCGGCGTCGGCCCCTTCCTCCAGGATGGCGTTCGAGACGACGCGAACCGTCTTGTCCACGTGATCGAAGATGATCATGTCGTCGTAGAATCCGAAGACCATGTCGGGCAGGCCCCGATCGTCCTTCGGACAACGGGGCAGCGGCTCGTAGTGGCGGATGACGTCGTACCCGGCGTAGCCGACGGCCCCGCCGGTAAAGCGCGGCAGCGCCCCGTGGTGGACCGCCTTGTACGGGGCGAGCAGACGCCCGAGTGTGGCCAGCGGGTCGTCCGACTCGAACGTCTCGCCGCCCCCGTCGGGACGGATCACCTCCACACGGCGGCCGAGGGCGCGGACCACCAGCCGCGGACGCACCCCCAGGAACGTGTACCGCGCGATCCGCTCCATCCCGACGATGCTCTCAAGCAGGAATCCCTGCTCGCCCTCCGCCAGAAGTTTGCGGAACGCCAGGACCGGCGTCAGGTGGTCCGAGAGCAGCGTCCGGTACACGGGGATGGTGTTGCCCTCGGCGGCCATCCGAAGGAACTCGTCTCGACCTGGCGTGTACATGCTGACCCCCGTACGCTGGCTGACAGCCCTCGGCAGTGCGGCCCAGCCGACCACTATATCGGGGCGCAGCGGCCGGGTCAATCGCCAGCGAACCGGCTCGCCCACCCTGTGAGGATCGTCCGGCGGTTTCATCCCCCACTCGCTCCAAAAACCTTGGACCGGTCCGCCAGCCGCGGTATAATCCGGCATGTTGGGACACAGGAGGGCGGGAGCCATGCACAACGAGTTTACCGCCATCGTGGAGAAAGACGAAGGCTGGTTTATCGCCTACTGCCCCGAAATCCCAGGGGCCAACGGCCAGGGACGGACCAAGGACGAATGTCTGGCAAGCCTGGCCGAGGCAATTCAGTTGATCCTTGAAGAGCGCCGCAACGATGCGCTGCGGGGTGTGCCACCCGACGCCATCAAGGATACCGTGGCCATTTCATGAAACGCGAGACGCTGCGGCTGAACGGCGCGCGCACAAGAGCGTTTATTCGCAAAGTGTGATCCCCCCGCGGCGGTTGAGTCCCGTGCCGGGGATGAACCCCGGCGCTACAGGCAGCAGAACCCGCCAGAGAATCCGGGCACACCGAAACGTCGGGCGTGACAACGGTCTATGGCAAGGCCGGCCGCTTACTGACGTGCGCGGCTAGTTTGTGTGCCTGACTAGCCGCGAGCGTCAGCGAGCGGGGACCTGCCGCCAAGTTGCATCGTGTCAGAAATCGTTGCCACACCTGAACGTCCGATAACACCGAAATTGCCTTAAGGAGGCCGACTGACGATGCCGATATCCCTTCTAGTCCGGCGTAAGGTGGGCACGGACGACCTTCCCCTGCCCCGATACATGAGCGAGGCGGCGGCGGGAATGGATGTATGCGCGGCGGTGGACGAGGCGCTGGTCATCGAGCCGGGCGATATCCGACTCGTCCCGACGGGCTTGTATGTGGCCGTTCCGCCAGGATACGAGGTCCAGGTCCGGCCGCGAAGCGGCCTGGCACTGAAGCACGGCCTGACGGTCGTCAACGCGCCCGGCACGATCGACGCGGATTATCGCGGCGAAGTCGGCGTCATCGTCGGCAATATCGCTCGCGAGCCGTTTACGATCACCCGCGGCATGCGGATCGCCCAGTTGGTGGTGGCGGCCGTTGCCCGGGCCGACGTGCAGGAAGTGGACCAACTGCCCGAAACCGACCGCGGCGAAGGCGGGTTCGGGCACAGCGGCACCCACTGACCGCTGCTCGCGGGTGCCGCTCGCGAGGTGCCCGTGAAGCAGACAAGCCGATCCCGAATCATCGCCACCGTCGTCACGGCCTTCGTGGGGGCGTTCCTGGCGGTCAGCGTCGCGTCGTTCGATCCGGCCGACCCGCCCAGCGAGGCCGTCTACCCACCCAACGACCCGGTCCGGAACTGGTGCGGCGGCGTGGGGGCCTACGTCGCGTACATCCTTCTGTCGGCCATCGGGGATGCCGCGTACCCGCTGCTGTTGTTCGTCATGACGGGTGCGCTGCTGTGGATCTCGAACTCGACGCTTGAAGACAAGGCGTTCCGCATCATCGGCGGCGCGTTGCTCGTGCTGTCGGTCTCGGTCGCCTCGGCCATGATCACGGTCGAAGCCCGGATGCCCGAAGGCAACGGCGGCGTCCTGGGCCTGGCCATCTGGATGTACCTGGAACCGCGTCTGGGCGTCTTCGGGACGGTGCTCCTGATGGTCCCCGTGGCGGTGGTGGGCCTGGTGCTGCTGACCGACACGTGGCTGATCATCCTGCCGGTCGCCGTCTTCAAGTGGGTCCGCAGCCGCGCGAAGGCCCCGTACAATCGTATCGCGACGGCGGCCATCGCCACGGCCGGCGCTGCGGGCGCCCGGATCGCCGACTACGCCGGGACGGCCGGGACCGCCGAGGCCGAGCCCCTTGTCCGCGTCCGCAAACAGCGCCGGCCCCGTCCCAAACCGGACGGCGAGGACGAGGACGAGGCGCCGCACGCCGCCCAGCCCGAGACGGCCACCGCCTCCGGCCTGCCGCTCCCCACGAACGTGGTCATCCGCCATACCCGCAAGGCCAAGCCCACGACAGACGGCGAGAAGAAGGAGTTCGCCTTCACGCCGCCGGCCTCCACGCCGCGCAACCAGGAGTATAGACTGCCGCCCGTGGACCTGCTCCAGGACCCGGAGTACACCGAGGAGGGCGAAGATGAGGAGATTGTCCGCGAGAAGGCCGAAATCCTGACCGAAACGCTCCACGAATTCGGCGTCTCGGCCAAGGTGGTGGCCATCGAAACGGGCCCGGTCATCACGCAGTACGAGTTGGCCCTGGCGCCGGGCATCAAGGTCGGCAAGGTCATCGCCCTGTCGGACGACCTGGCCATCGCGCTGAAGGCCCCGAACGTCCGGATCGTCGCGCCGCTGCCCGGCAAGGACACCATCGGCGTCGAAGTGCCGAACACGGGGCGGCAGATCGTGCGCCTGAAGGAGATCGTGCTCGCCGCCACGGGCGCGCCCAAGCGGATGGGCCTGCCGCTGTTCCTCGGCAAAGATTCGAGCGGCGACCCGCTCGTCAAGGACCTCTCGGGCATGCCGCACCTCTTGATCGCCGGGACAACCGGCAGCGGCAAGAGCGTCTGTCTGAACGCCGTCATCATGTCGCTGCTGCTGACGCGGACGCCGGACGACCTGCGGCTGGTGCTGATCGACCCGAAGATGGTGGAACTGTCGGTCTTCAAGCGGCTGCCGCACCTCCTGTGCCCCGTCGTCAACGACATGCGCAAGGCCGAAGCCATCCTGGGGTGGCTGGTGGAGAGGATGGAAGACCGGTATCACAGCCTCTCGAAGGCGGGGGTGCGCGACATCGCCTCGTACAACCGTCTGCCCCGCGATAAACTCATCGAGCGGTTCCAGCCCGCCGACAGCCAGGAAGAGGCCCGCATCGAGTTCCACATGCCGCACATCTGCGTCATCGTCGACGAACTGGCGGACCTCATGATGGTTGCCGCCAAGGAGGTCGAGGGCCACGTCATCCGCCTCAGCCAGAAGTCCCGGGCCGTGGGCATACACCTGGTCATGGCGACGCAGCGGCCGAGCGTGGACGTCCTGACGGGGCTCATCAAGGCGAACCTGCCCGTGCGGATCTCGTTCCAGGTGGCCACGCGCATCGATTCCCGGACGATCCTCGACTCGATGGGCGCCGAGAAACTCCTCGGCCAGGGCGACATGCTGTTCATGACGCCGGGCGCGAGCAAGTTCGCCCGCGCCCAGGGCGCTTACGTCAGCGACCAGGACATCCACGAGGTCCTCGAGTTCATCACCGAGAAGGCCGAGCCCGAGTTCCAGCGCGAACTCGTCCAACTCAAGGCCAACGACGACGGCCAGAAGCCGGCCGCCGGCGACGAGAGCCTAATTGCCGTCGGCGCCGACGACGAACTCTACAACGAGGCCATCGAGGTCGTGCTCCAGTACGAGCGCGGCAGCGTCAGTCTGCTGCAGCGGCGGTTGGGCATCGGCTACGGCCGGGCCGCGCGGCTCATTGACCAGATGGCCGAGGACGGCATCGTCGGCGAGTACAAGGGAAGCCAGGCACGCGAAGTCCTTCTCACGCTCGAACAGTGGGAGGCCCTGAAGGCACGCCGCGGCGCCGGCGACGAACCCGACACCGGCGACGAACCCGACGCCGACGACGCCGAGGCGGCCGACGACGACCTCGACGAAGGTGACGACTTCGATGACGTGGAACCGGACGTCGAACCGGAGGACGACCCCCAGGCGTAATCCAAGCAGGCAGTGGCACGGCTTGCCCCCCTTGAGCCGTGCCGATCACGGAGCCGCGTTCGCCCCCTACCGCGGCTCCATTTTTTCGCGCGGATAGCCGGTGGGCAATCTTGGCCGCCGCGCGGTGGGCAAGATTGCCCGCCGCGCAACACGCACTGCCGCCCGAACGTAACCCGACGCTTCCGCGTCGGGCTCGGGGGCCGCAACACCCACTGCCGCCCGAGCCTAACCCGACGCTTCCTCGTCGGGCTCGGGGCCCGTATAATCAGAGCGAACCTTCCCAGAAAGGAACCACCATGGAGATTCACCCCTTCGTGCTTGGGTCGATGCAGGTGTCGGCGTACGTCGTCACCGATGGCGGAGACACCATGATCGTGGACGGGCCGGAGGGGGCCGAGCAGATCGTCGCGTTCTGCAACGAGCGCGGCCTTACGCCGCAGGTCCTCGTCAACACGCACGGCCACGCCGACCACATTCAGGGCAATCGGCTGCTCAAGGAGACGTGGCCCGAGATGGCCCTGGCCATCGGCAAGGGTGACGCGCCGATGCTCAGAAGCCCGACGCGGAACATGTCGATCCTGCTCGGTGCGTGGCTCAAGAGCCCCGAGGCCGACCTGCTGCTCGCCGACGGCGACCGCGTGAGCGTCGGCTCCGCCACGTTCGAGGTTCTGGCGACGCCCGGCCACTCGCCCGGCGGCATCAGCCTCTACGCTTCCGAGGGCCCCGACGGGCGGCCGGTGGTCTTCTCGGGCGATGCCCTGTTCGCAGGCGGAATCGGGCGGACCGACTTCCCCGGCGCCAACCACAACACGCTCATCGAGTCGATCAAGACGCGGCTGCTCGCCTTGCCGCCCGAGACGATCGTCTATCCCGGCCACGGCCCGGCCTCCACCGTCGCGCAAGAGGCGGCGACGAACCCGTGGCTGTGAGGGCCGTGCCGGCACGGAATGACCCGCCGCTTCGTACGTGTCTTGCGCCGGGTGGCATGGCCACGCTTGCGTGTGCATGAGGTGGCGACAACTGATTGGGCTCGTAGCCCAAGGGGCTTGCGCCGCTTACTTACGTGCGCGGCTAGTTTTCTCACGTGGCTGGTCGGGCGCGAGTGTAACTAGCCGCGAGCGTAACTAGGCGCGAGTGTAACTAGCCGCGAGCGTAAGCGAGCGGGTGCCGTTCTCGCCACAGCAAAAGACTTACGTAAAACCGCTTAGCCCTACAGCGCCACTTCGCCATTTCGCGCGGTGGGTCTCCGGACCCACCGCGCTCGAAAGCCCATTTTCGCCGTTGCGTGGCGGGTTCGGCAAAAAAGGCGCCGCCGGCCCGGTTCCCCACGTACCGAGCCGACGGCAAAAAGGCGTCGGAATGGTCTGCGGCTACGGCGAGGCCGCAAGCAACTCATTCGACGCCACGTTCCGCGTAATCACGAACTTGTCGACGAGAACCTTGGCCCCGCGAACCTGCACGCCCGCCCGGCCGCCGGCCAGCGGTTCGGACTCCGCCTGACCGCTGTCCGTCCAGACGACGTGCCAGCCGAGGGGCTCGTCCAGGTCGCTTCGCCAGACCTTCCCCGCCACGCTCACCCCCGCGTCCACCCGCTGGACGCGGACTTTCAGCGTGTACCACCATCCTTCGGCGGGCGGCAGGACCAGACGGTGCTCTCGCGGCAGCAGCGGCGCCTGCTCCGGCCCGTCGGAGGCGTACTGCTTGACAATCTGAAGGCGCTGAGGCGTCAGTTGAAGGACGTAACCCGTGTGGTCGGCCTGACGGTAGGCGGCCGCACCCACGACGAAGTCACCGTCCGACGAGAGGACCTTCACGTCCATCCGGATCGTGTAGTCGGCCCACTCCGGCTCGCCGCAGACGAACTCCGTGCCCTCGCCCTGAACCAGCGCCTTGCCGCCCGGCACGCCGACGACCTCGAACTCGCCGCCCTTGACCCGCACGAGCGCCCAGTTCGCCGGGAGAGCGCCGAGGCCATAGTCGTCGAAATCGAGCGCCACCAGCGGCTCCGGGTCCGGAGCCTCGGCCATGGCCAGTTCCGTACGGAACGCCTGGGCCACGTACGTTGCCAGCGCCGGATCGCGCACCCGCCGGAACCGATCGCCCGCGCCGCGCGTGTCGCGCAACTCATAGCGGTACAGGTACCCCGCCGCGAACCAGTGGCGGTCGTCCTCGGCGGCGAGGGCCTCGTAGTGCTCCATCGCACCGGTCACGTCCTGGGCGCCGAGCGCCAAGTCGGCCTGCAGGACGTGGGCCATCGGACCGTCTGTCCGGTCCTCGGCCTCCGACAGCACGAGCGCCGCTTCGGCACGCCGACCCAGCGACGCCAGGCACCACGCCTTCAAGACGGCCCCGGACCCGTCGCCCGGCAACACCTCCAGGGCGCCCCGGTAATCGCCGTCCAGGACCCTCTTCTTGGCGTCCGCCAGCGGACGTCCCTGGTAGTCGCCCGTCAGGGTGCGGCCCGCAGGCCGAGCCCCGGCATCGGCGCTCGCCAGGACGGTCGAAGCCAGCATCGGCCAACGGAGACCGACGGCAGCGACCTCGGCAGCGCGACCGCGCCGCCACAACTGGCCCAGCAGGAAATCCACGTCGCGGGTCTGGCGGTCTTCGCGCGGCCGCTCGGTGATGTAAGCGACCAGCAGGAGGTCGGCCACCTGGTCGGCCGACGGCTCCGGCCGCGAGAGTTCCTCGCTCACGGCCGCACGCGCCATCGGCGCCAGTTGCCGCAGGCCGTCGGCACGGCGAACGCCGTGGGCGGATCGCACGAGGCGTTTCAGGGCGCCTCGCGGCTGGGCCTGCTGCGGCAGGGCGGTCCAGACGCCGACCGCAACCAACACCAGCGCCGCAGCCGCCGCCGCCAACGGCAACGCCACCCGCAGCCACGGATTCCGGCCGACGCGGACGGCGATCGGGATCTTGAGCGGACGGCCCAGCAGCCCACGCACACGGGCCCGGCGGAACAGTGCCTCGGCAGCATCGGCCGACAGGTCGGCCCGTGTTCTCCCGGCCAACCGTTCGAGCGATGCGGCGACGTCGCGGACGCCGTCGGCGCTGGCGCGGCAGTCGGGACACTCGGCCAGATGCCGGCTCAGACGCTGCGCGTCGTCCCGCAGGGCGGACCCGCGTGCGACTTCGTACCACTCATATGCGCAAGGACATCCCATAGACTTACCATTCCCCCCCGCCGTCCGCTCGTCTGTCCATTGATTCCCGCGTCCCGATTCGATCGGACGCGGCATCCCATCCAAAAGACGTGCCCCGTGAGGCCGCCGGCCCTGCTGCCGGCCTCAAAGCCTTATACGACCACCTCGGGCTTTCGTCGGAACAGACTCAGATTTTTTCGCCGTCTTTGGGGCGGTAGAATCGCCGCAGGCAATCCAGGCCGTAATCCATCCGGCTGCGGGCCGTGGACTCGGGGCAACCGACGATGGCCGCAATCTCGCGGTACGACAGTTCCTGAAGCGCCCGCAAGACCACCACCTCGCGATAGGTGACCGGCAACTCCTGAAGGGCCCGCAGCAGTTGTGCGAGTTCTTCGTGGTCGGCCGCTTCCTGGTCGGCCTCCGCCTGAGCCGGGCCGAGCATCGACTCCGCCAGGCTCTGGAAATCGTCGGGCACCAGCGCACGCTTCTTCTTCAGGAAGTCGGTCGCGAGGTTCCGCGCAATCGTGTAGAACCACGTGCTGAACCGCTTCGGATACAGGTAACGGTCGGCCTTCTGGAGGACCCGCAGAAACGCTTCCTGCGCGAGCGACTCGGCCTCCGACCGCTTGCCCACCAGACGGTACAGGTAACTGGTGATGGCAACCCGATAGCGGGCAAAGAGGAGGTTGAAGGCGTCTTCATCGCGGCGGCGCTGGAGGCGAAGCATCAGGTCTTCGTCGCTCGTCGTGCGGTCGTCCATCCAGGCCGCCTCGTGTAGGTTTCGGCGTCCGGGCGCACCAACCGAGGCCCCGCTCGCTCGCGCTCGCGGCTCGGAAACGGCCGTGCCGTCGGGCGAGACCAACCTTACGCTCGCGGCTCGGGGCGCGTTTATCAGCGGGCGCGCCATCGGGTCGCGGCTCGGGGCCGTTTATCAGAGCCGCGAGCGCGAGCGAGCGGGCGTGCCAATGGGTCAGGCCGTCTCCGCCTCGCCGACAACCAGGCCGATGCGCACGGCAAACCGCCGCAGATGCTCCGTCACCCGGAAACCGAAACTAAACACGATGGGCGTCAAAATCAACGTGAAAACCGTCGAGACCAGGAGCCCCCCGACCACCACCGCCCCGAGACCCTGGTACAGTTCGCTGCCGGGCCCCGGCCTCAGCACCAGCGGCAGCATCCCCAGGATGCTCGTCAGGGTGCTCATGAAGATGGGGCGGATGCGGCTGGAGACGCTGGCGACGATCGCATCCGTGATGGCCATCGCCTCGTTCTTGTGGAAATTCAGCGCCTGCGCCACCACCAGGATCGCGTTGTTCACGACGATGCCGATCAGGATCACAAACCCCAGCATCGTCACCACGTCGAGTTGCGGCGGCGGTATGCCGAGCATCATGTTGTACCCCTTCATGCCCCACAGCATCGTGAACCCGCCCACCAGGGCCAGCGGCACGCTCAGCATGATGACGAAGGGATACGCGAAACTCTCGAACAGCGCCGCCATCAGCAGGTAAATGATCACCAGCGCCAGCAGCAGGCTCCACCGCAGCGCCCGCCACATGCGGTCCAGGTCGCGGGCCTGGCCGCGCATCTCGACGATGTAGTCCGGCGGGATCGTCCCATCGGCCTCCAGCGGTTCACGGATCCCGGTCCGAATCCGGTCGAGGATCTCGCCGATGGCGGCGTCGGCCTGAAGGGCCGTCTCCAGCGAGACGCTCCGCTGCTGCTCGGTGTGCTCGATGACGTTGAATCCTGCGGCCGGCTTGACCGGCGCGATCTCGCCCACAGGCACCGACCGGCCGCGCGGTGTCCACACCGGCACGTCGCCCAGCAGTTCGATGTGCCGGCGGTACCGCGGGTCGCCGCGCAGCGTCAGGTCCAGTTCGTTCCCGCCCTCCTCGCGGAAATCGGCCACCTTGACGCCGTTGACGATGGCCCCGATGGAGTAGCCCACGTCGCGTGCGGTCAGGCCGACGTCGGCGGCCCGTTTGCGGTCCACCGTGGGCCGGAGTTCCCAGTTGCCCAGTTGGAAACTCGGCCGGACGAACTGAACGCCCTCCGTAGCCGCCAGACCCTCCTGAAACTTCCCCGCAATCTCATACAGGCGGTTGATGTCGTTGCCGCGGATCACGATGTTAATCGTCTGGCCGCCCAGCGTCCCCTGCCGCTGGAACAGGCCCACCTGCTGCGGGAAGATCTGGACCCCCGCAATCGGTTCCTGCAGAAACGAGCCGTACTCCGCCATCCACTCGTCGATGACGAACTGCGGCAGGAAAGGCGGCGGCTTGTTGCCGACGGCCGCCGAGATCCGGCCCGCCAGCAACCGCGCCTCGTCGGCGTCTTTGGCCCGCGCGCCGAAGAAGACCCGGTCGTTCAGCGTGACCATGAACGATTTCTCGACGCCCGGCAGCGCCATGAGACGCCGCTCGATGTCGCGGGCCACCTCCAGGTTGTGCTCCACGCTGGCCCCGGCCTCCGTGAGAACGAACCCGATGACGAAGTTCCGGTTGCCCGTCGGAAGATAGGTGCGCGGCGTGTTCAGGTAGAAGAAGACGAGCAGATACGCGAAGACCGCCAGGATGATGCCGCCGACAGCCAGCCGGCGTTTCACCCCTTCCAACAGCCAGCGCACCAGCAGCGTGATGCCGCGCTTCGCCAGCGCGCCGGCCCACGTCACCAGGCCAATCCGCTCGAGGGCTTCGGTGCCAAGGTACTCGCCTTCATCGCGGTACCGGCGGTCCAGTCGCAGGCACAGACGCGGAAACTCAAACACCAGGGCGAAGAACACGACCACCAACAGAATGCCCAGCAGCCGCGAAGCCGTCAGCACCTCGACCAGCATGTTGGCACGGCCGAGGTCGAACCAGTCCTTCACCGGCGGCACGGCGCCCGCCTGGGCAAGCAAGTCCGCTGCCATCCACCCCACCAGCACCACACACACCAGGGCCAGCACCGCCGACACAATGACGGCCGCCACCAGGAACGCTCGGACGACCAGCCGCCGCAAGGCATAGCGCCCCGCGCCGACCGGCTTCGCCTCCCGCTCCTTCTTCAGCCGCAGGATCTTCGCCGTCAGCATCGGGATGACCGTCATCGACACCGCGAGCGACAGCGCCACGCTGATGGCGATGGCCAGGGCGATGTCGCGGAACAACTGCCCCGCCTCCTCCTGGATCAAGAGGATCGGCACGAACACCGCCACCGTCGTCAGCGTCGAGGCCAGCACCGCGCCCCACACCTCTTTGGCCCCGTCGAGGGCCGCGCGCTGGGCGCTCTTACCCATCTGGCGGTGGCGGTACACGTTCTCCAGCACCACGATCGCGTTATCGACGAGCATGCCGACGGCAAACGCGAGCCCCGCCAGGCTGACGACGTTGAGCGTCCGCCCCAGCATCCACAGGAAGATGAACGTCGCGATGAACGAGATGGGAATCGTCACGAAGACCGTAAGGAAGGCCGACGGATTCCGCAGGAACAACACCAGCACCGCCCCCGCCAGCACGGCGCAGATAATGACGTTCTGCTGCAACTGGCCGATGGAGCGGTCGATGTACTCCGCTTCGTTGTATACGACGGTCATCTTGCGCTTCATCCGCGCCAGGACCGACTCGTTCAGGTCCGCGACCTTCGCGTACACGTCGCCCATGATCTTGACGACGTTCTCGCCGGTCTTCTTGTGGACGGCGAAGACGATGCTGGGCCCGCCGTCGGTCCGGACGTAGGCCTCGGCGTCCTTGAAACTGTTCTGGTCAACGCGCAGCAGTTCGGCCATCCGCACGTCGGGCATGCCGGGCCGCTGCAGGATGACGTTCTCCACGTCCTCGGCGGTGCGGAACTCGCCGACCGTTCGGACGATCCAGCGGTTCTTCTCCTCGTCCACGCGGCCGCCTCGCGTGTTCTCGTTCTCGGCCGCCAGGACCCGGGCCACCTGGATCGGCGTCAACTGGTACGAGGCCAACTGGACGGGATCGAAGACGGCCTCGACCTGGCGTTCGCGGCCGCCGTACACCTCGACGCGGCTGACGCCCTCGATCCGCTTCATTTCGGGCTCCAGCACGTCCTCGGCGAACTCGCGGAGGTCGTCGGAGGTCTCGCCCTCGCCTTCGAGGCTGATGAAGCAGACGGGGTACCCCATCCGCTCGCCGAAGAAGAGGACCGGCTCGTCGGCCTCCTCCGGCAGGTCGCCCACGACGTTGAGTTTGTTCGTCACGTCGATGGAGGCCACGTCGAGGTTCGTGCCCCAGTCGAACTCCAGCCGCAGTTGGGCGGCGTTCTCGGCGCTCGAGGAGGTCATCTCGCGCAGACCCTCGACGGCGTTGAGTTGCTCCTCGATCTTGTTGACGATCTCGCGCTCGATCTCCTGGGGCGCCGCCCCAAGATAGGTAACCGTCAGGCCGATGACCGGCACCTCGACGGTGGGCGTCAGTTGCCGCGGAATCCCCACGATGGCGATGCCGCCGAACAACAGCGCCAGCAGGACCGCCACGATGACCGGCACGGCGTGGCGGACGCAAAACTCGATCAGCCTCATCCGCCGCCTCCCGCCTTCGACGCCCCGCCGTCCGCCGACCGGCCCTTCTCCTTCGGCGCCGCAAACACCGCCGACCCCGGCGCCAGCAGGTACGTGCCGCGCGTCACCACCGGCATCCCGACCTTCAGCCCTTCGCCCTCGACCTCCATGTACCGGCCGTGGCCTTGAACGATGCGGATGGGGACCTGAACGGCGTACTGGACGGGTGGCCCGGCTGCGGCGGGCTTGGCAGTCGTCTGGCCGGCAGGCGGCTTGCCGCCCCCCGCGCCCGGCGGCGGCGTGTCGCTGACCGTGTACACGACGTCACGGCCGCCCTGGCGGATGACCGCCGCCTTCGGCACCAGCAGCGCCTCGTGCTCCTTCCCGACGGGCAGTCCCACGCGGGCCAACAGGCCCGCCGCCAACTGCGGCCGGCCGTTCTCGACCGTGTTCGCCACGTCCACGCGGACGGTGACGGTGTGCGTGCCCTCGGCCGAGGCCGGAACGATCTGCGACACCACCCCCGCGAACTCGCGGTCGGACCCCAGCGACTCGAACGTGACCGGCGCCGCCGCGCCCTTCTCGAGGCCGCCGTAGTACCGTTCCGGCACGTCCAGTTGCACGCGGACCACCGACAGGTCCACCACCTCGACGACGGCGGCGCCGGGGCTCAGCCACTCGCCCACCTCGCACGCCTTCTTGACGACGAACCCGTCGAAAGGCATCGCCACGGTCATCTTGTCCAGGGCGTCCTTGAGTTCTTCGACGGCGGCCGTCTGGGTGGCGACCTGGGCCCGGGCCGCGTCAATATCCTCGATGCGGAATCCGCTCTTCTGGAGCCTGAGGTCGGCCTCGGCCTCGGCCAGCATCTCCTGGGCCTGGCGGAAGAGCGCTTCGGTGCTTTCCATCTCGGCGGGGGTGCTGGCGCCGTCGGCCAGAAGTTTGCGGGTCCGCGCGTACTCCAGTTTCCACCGCTCCTGCCCCGCGCGGGCGGCCGCCGCGCGGGCCTCGGCCTGGGAGATCTCTTCCTTGCGGTACCCCGCCTCCTTCTTCGTCAGGTCGGCGACGGCGGCGGCCAGCAGCCCCTCGGCCCGTTTCAGTTGCAGTTCGACGGGAAGCCGCCGCATCCGGCAGACGGGCCCGCCCGCCTTGACGTAATCGCCCGCGTCGGCCAGCATCGTCTCGACGCGGCCGGCCACCTCGGCACTGACGACGCTGCGGCGGCGGGCTTCGGCCGTGCCGACCAGTTCGACAGATCGGCGGACCGCCCGTTTCTCGACCGGCTCGACGTAAATCCCGGCGGGCGGCGCCTGCGCGCCGGCGGCGCCGGCCAGGACCAGGGCGACCGCAACCGCCCCGGCGCAGGTTCGCATCGGTCCACTCACGTCTGACCTCTCTTTCGGCTCGCTGCCGGTCCGGTTTATTTCTCAGCGCAGACTGTTAACGCCCGTTAATCATCTCCGCCCCCATCATACGGGGCGGGCCTTTGCGCGTCAACCGCTTCCCGCAGGCACCCGCCGTTTACTGCGGTGAGGCATAACCATGCCTGTTGCAAAGCCGCAACAGACCTGCGGACCACGTGGTCATGCGCAAAGGTCTTCTGCAGAAGACCTTACGCCCATAACACCCTGCCGGTTCGACTCGGCCGTCCACGGATGTTGCCGGAATGCAACACGCTCGGAATAACCGTACCCGCCCTATTCTCGGCTCGAAACGGCCTTTTCCAGCCCGCCAACCCCCTTCCAGGACGTTATCGGACCGTCTGGCACGCGGGTTGCGTCCCCTTACGGCAGCCAGCCGTATCACGACAAGCGAGAGGCAGGAGCACACTTCGCGCTGGGGTCGAGGGGCGAAGTGTGCGGAAACGCGACCGGCTCGCGCTGCGGCCTCGCAGCGCCGCCGCGCGGCAGAGCAAGCACAGGCGAGAAGGAGCGGAGCAACCCGGCAGCGCGGCAGCCGTCTGGCCGTCGCGTCGCCGTCCGGGCCGGAGTACGGCTGAGGGAAACGCTGAGGGGGTTTTGCGCCGAACGCGGGGCGCCGACAGGTCCCCGCGGCGTCGGTGCACGTGGGAGGAGGCTGAACCATGTCGCATGTGGCACGTCTGACGGTGTGTCTGGTCATCCTTGGTGCGGGGACGGCCGGGGCAGGAGTCATCGAGATCCAGTTCACCGGCGTGGACCTGGTCTACGACGGAACGAGGATCCACGACGCCACGTCGCTCGCCGGCGGGGCCGGAAACCCCGCCGAGGCCGATCCCCTGACGAGCGTCCTGTTCCTGTTCGACGGCACGCTCGTCGGCCGCCTGACCGACGACGTGTACCTCGACGTCCTCATCGACCAGGTGGAGGACATCCCCGCCTTCCACGCAGGCGGCGGCGCGCCGGTCACCTCCGGCGGCAACGGCGACGCCTTCGGCATCGACCTCCTGACCTGGGGCGCGGGGTACGGCCTCGGCCTGAACATCGACCAGGTCGTCGTCCACTACCGGCACACGACGTCTCCCCCGACCACGCCCGTGTCGCTGGCGATCAGCGGCCTCGTGACCGGCGTCTCGGCCCAGAACCTTCCCTTCAATCTGGCCATCGACACCGGCGAGCGCGTCACCTTCATCCTCGCCAGTTCGAACCTCTCGGTCGAGACGGACATCGTCAACAGCCTGTTCCTGCTGGGCTTCGAGGCATCCGGAACCGGCAGCCTCACGGGCAGCGGCATCCCCGAACCGGCCACCCTCGCCCTGCTGGCCGCAGGCGGCCTGCTCGCCCGCCGGCGTCGGCACCGGAGGGCATGACGCCGCGCAAAGCAGCGCGCGGGGCGCCGCCGAAATGTGTCGCGCGGCCCCGCAATAACCCGCGCTCTTAGCCGCGACCCGTCCGCCCGCCGACCTGTCCGGCGTCCTGTCCGCCGTCCTGTCCGGCGTAGCCTTAGCGAAGACGGACGTGTCCGGCGTAGCCTTGGCGAAGACGGAAGCCTTGGCGGAGGCGGGAAGGGGAGCGCGTTGCCGCTTGCTTGCCACGCCATAGCCCGCAGGGCGACGGCGGGCCCCCCGTCCCGTCCGGCGCAGAAGCCTTCCAGCCTTCGCAGCCGAGGCTGCTACGGCCGAGTAGGCTGGCGAAGTCGGGCCTGTCCCGGCGTCCTGTCCCGGCGTCCTGTCCCGGCGTAGCCTTAGCGAAGACGGAAGCCTTTGGCGAAGACGGAAGCCTTGGCGAAGTCGGGCCGCAGCATTTTTCCCCGGCAAACGAGCAAGATGTAGTGTATACTATCCTGCTTTCAACCTGCGCCGAGGACGCTGAGTCTTCAAACCGTTGCGAGGGGGACGGTGACGAACGTGCCGAACCGAAGGACTCATCCTCACCCGCTCCTGGAGCCGCTTGAGCCGCGGCTGCTGTTGGATGCCTCGCCCTTTCTGGTCGGCGGCTTCGCCGAGCGGCAGACATACGACTTCGCCGCGTGGAACCAGCCGAGAGCCGTCGCCGGGGGCGACTTCGATGGCGACGGCCGCCTCGACCTGGCCGCCACCATCGTCCCAGCCGGTGGCGACCCCTACGTCTGCGTCCTCTACGGCCAGCCCGACGGCACGCTGGGCGCCAGGCAAGACCTCCCAGCCGGTGGCGACCCGCACGATATCGTCACGCAGGACTTCAACGGCGACGGCCGCCTCGACTTGGCCGTATCCCATTCCATCTCCCGTACCGTCAGCATCTTCTATGGCCAAGCCGACGGCCGGTTCGGCCCTCGCCACGACCTTCCCGCCGACGTCGGTCCTTGGGGTCTGGCACCGGCCGACTTCAACGGCGACGGCCGGCTCGACCTGGCCGTGGCCAACGCCACCGGCGACACCGTCAGCGTATTCTACGGCCAAGACGACGGCACCCTCGGGGGGCGCCTGGATGTGGAGGCGGGGGACGACCCCAGGCAGGTCGTCGCGGCCGACTTCGACGGCGATGACCTCCTCGATCTGGCGGTCACACGATGGGCCGGCAGTGCCGTCAGCGTCCTCTACGGCCTGCCGGCCGGCGGATTCGGCGACCGCCGTGACTTCGACGTTGGCATGGGTCCGTTTGGCATTGTGGTGGGTGACTTCGACCGCGACGCACGTCCCGACCTGGCCGTGGCCAACACGGCTATCAACAAGACCGTCAGCCTGCTCTATGGCGAGACGGGCCGGGACTTCCGCCGCCACGATATCTCTGCCGGATGGCAGGGGGCTTGGGACATCACGGTGGGCGACTTCGACCGCGACGGCCGGACCGACCTGGCCCTGGCCTGCGGCTTCGATACGGTCAACGTCCTCTACGGCCAGGCCGACGGCGGCTTCGGTCATCCGGTGAGCCACGTTTCCGGATTCGCCTACGAGGGCATCGCCGCTGGCGACTTCAACGGCGATGGCCGCCTTGACCTGGCCGTGCCCAACATGCCCCAGTATACCATCAGCCTCCTGTACGCCCAGGACAACGGGGGCTTCCACGGCGAGCAGGAGTTCCCGACCGGCGGTGAGCCCAACCAGCTGGACGTGGGAGACTTCAACCGTGATGGCCGACAGGACCTCGCCGTCACGAACTGGGGCGAGGATACGGTCAGCATCCTCTTCGGCGAGGGTAACGGCCTCTTCGGCGGGCGGCAGGATACCCCTGCCGGAACGAACCCCTGGGGCGTGGTGGCGGACGACTTCAACGAGGATGCCTGGCTCGACCTGGCCGTGACGAACGAGGGCGACGATACCGTCACGGTCCTCTACGGCCGGCCCGAGGGAGGGTTCGGCCAGGGCCAGGTCCTGGCCGTCGGCGACTGCCCCCGCGGCATCGTTGCCGCCCACTTCGACGACGACGGCCGCCTTGACCTCGCGGTCACGAACTTCTACTCCGGTTTTGTCAGCGTGCTGTACAGTCAGCCGGGCGGAGGTTTCGGCGGGCGGCGCGATGTCGCGACCACCTTCCAGTGCTTGGACATTGTCGCGGAGGACCTCGATGGCGACGACCGGACTGACTTGGCCGTGACCCCTCTTGAGAGCAGCCGCGTCGCCATCCTCTACGGTGAGCCGGGCGGGGGATTCGGTGACGTGCAATGGTCCGACGTCAACTTCGGCCCGCGTGGCCTGGGCTCGGGGGACTTCAACGGCGACGACCGGCCCGATTTGGCGGTGGCAAGCGGCTTCAACGATACCGTCACCGTGCTGTACGGTCAGGTCGGCGGCGGCTTCGGCGGACAACGCCATTTTGACGTCGGGAACGAACCCAGGGACGTTGTGGTGGCTGACTTCGATGGCGACGGCCGGGACGACCTGGCTGTGACCAACTACTATGGCGACGAGTACGCTCCAGCCAGCATGCAGGGCACTGCCACCGTCCTCTATGCCCAGCCGGATGGCGGGCTCGGCCGACGCGAGGACTATCACGTGAGCGGCGGCGGCGGGATGCTCGGTGGTCCCCTGGGCATCGCCTCCGCCGACTTCGACGGCGACGGACGCCCCGACCTGGCCGTCGTGAACGAAGAGAGCCACCTTGTCAGGATTCTGCTTGGCCGCGACCACAGTGCCCTTGAAGACAGACTCTGGGCCGGGAACGTGGACGACCATTGGCAACACGACCTGAACTGGTCGCCTGCGGTCACGCCGGGCACGGACGCTGTCGCCGTCTTCGACAGCCCGGCCGACCACCAGCCGGTCCTGTATGCGAGCCAGCGCATCGCCGGCCTCGATTTCCGCACGGCAGGTTGGACGCTGTCCTGCAACGACCACACGTTGACGATCGGCGAAGGCGGCATCACGTTCGCCGGCGCCGGGGCGCCTACCTCGACCATCGACCTGGGCACGGGCAATCTTGTCTGCGATTACACCGGCGCGAGCCCCCTGGCCGAGATTGCCGACATGATCCGTTCCGGCCTCAACCTGCCTGGCGGGGGCAACTGGGACGGCACGGGCATCACCTCCAGCGCGGCCGCTGCCGATCCGCGCGGCCTGACGGCCGTCGGCGTCATCGACAACGGCGATACCGAGACGGGTATCGGCGGCTTGACGGAGTTCGGCGGCGTGGCGGTGGACGAGACGTGTGTCCTGGCCGCCTGCACGTGGTGGGGCGATGTGAACCTCGACGGCGTGGTGGACTCGAACGACTACGACCGCATCGACACGAACTACATCCGCTGGATCAACGAGGGACGCGTGCCCGACGGCGGCTGGCGATGGGCCGTCGGCGACCTCGACTACGATAACATGATCGACTCGAACGATTACGACCTCATCGACAAGGCGTTTCTTCTCCAGCACGGGCCGACGGCAGCCGGGGGCGCGGCAAGCGTCGCGGGTCCGGACCCGTTGCCGCTTACGGCATCGTCGCCGAAGGCGCGTGACCTGACGGAGTGGCCGGAGGTGGCGCTCGTGGCCGGGTCGTCCGAGCCGCAGCCTGTCTGGCAGCCTGCCCCTGGGCCGGCCGATCTCCTGCCGGCGCTCGCGACCATCTCGGCGGCGTCCGACGGTCCCACAGGCGAGACGGTGGCCGCTCTCACGGCGGATTCTGCCAATTTGGCAGCCTCCCCGGTCTGGTCGCCGCTGCCGGCACACGCATCCGCCGACGCCGACATGGCCGCAATCGACAGCCTCTTGGACCCGCTCGCGCTGCCCGCCCTCGACATACGGCTGTAATCCGCCCACGTAGGCCGGGGCGTGCCCCGGTTGGAACATGGTCACCCTTCGGGCTGGCCATGCCACCCCGCCAGTTTGGGCTTTCCTCTGCGTTCTCTCTGTGCCCTCCGCGGGCTCTGCGTTAAGATCTGTTGCCGTTGCCGTTTTTTGTTAGAACTCTAACAACTTTCTCCGCCTCTTCCGGGACGTAAGTCCTTGTCACACAAGCCTTTACACGGACCGCCCGATTTCGGCCCCTCATATTCCATTCGGGCCATAAGTCAGATCCCGTCTTGCGCGGTTCCTTGGCCGATTTCGCCGTTTTTGATAGCGCCAAGGCCGTTTTTCGCCTCCGGATTTTGTTAGAGTTCTAACAATCTCCGAGCCGTTCTCCACCCCTGTTCCCCGTCCCCTGTTCCCTGGTCCCCGCTTTTTGTATATTTCAGAGCATATTGACCCCGCTCCACGTAGGTTAAAAAAGGGGTAAAAAGGACGAAGAACGGGGTAAAAAGGAGCAAAAAGCGATAAAAAACCGATCAAAAAGGAGTAAGTTTTGCCTTGCCTATCTTAACATTTGAGGGCCGAATCGCTGTTTCCAGGCCAGAAACGAGGTTCGGTCCTCCGAAAAGCGCCATTTTGGGGGGTCTCAAGAAAGCCCGTTTTCGTAAAGTATATAACCCGAACGGCAGCACGAGCCACGCGCCACGTCCACGGCCGCCCGACGCTTCAGCCGTGTTTACATCCGCCGCACGAGCCGGTAAGATGACGCCGCCGGCAGCGGCCAGGGGGCACTGGACGATGAAGACCATGGCGAAAACGGCGCCGAGAAGGAGAGGTGACCGTATGCCGCGACTTGCGATGACCGTCATCTGCGGGCTGATTGCCGCCGCCTCGCTCTGTGCGAGCGTCCTGGCGGCCGATCCCGACGTCAAGGCGGTCCGTGCCGTTCTTCCCACCGAGCGCGGGCTGGTGATTCACGCCGGCGCGGCGGGCCCCGAGTTGGCCGCCGCGCTCGCCGCCGAAACGCCCCTGGTGGTTCACGCCCTCCTGGGCGACGCGGCGACGGAACGGGCCGCCCGGGCGGCCCTCGTCGGGGCCGCTCTGCACGGACAGGCCACCGTCGCCCGTTGGCGCGATCCCAAGAGCCTGCCGTTTTTCGATAACACGGCCGTCGCCGTCATCGCCGACCTCGATGCGGGCGACGGCTTGCGGGCCGAGGAATGTCTGCGTGCCGTGCGTCCCGGCGGCATCACCTTTCTGAAGCAGGGCGGCACGTGGTCGGCCACCACCAGGAAACGCCCGGCCGACACCGATGACTGGCCCGAGTACGCGCACGATGCAGCCGCCAGCGACGTCTCGAGCGACGTGCGCGTCGGCCCGGCCCGGGGACTCCAGTGGCAGGCCGGTCCCGAGGAGGTCACCAAAGACGGCATCCGCCTGGTCGGGGGTGTCTGGATCGCGTGTGAGGTGATGCGGCTGCCGCCGCCTGAGAATGAGCGAAAGCGCCTGATCGCCCGCGATGCCTACTCGGGCCTGCCGCTGTGGCAGCGGGAAGACGTGACCGTCAACAGCCGCTTCGCCTTCCTGGCCGACGCGAAGCGCGTCTACGTGAACCCCGGCGCTGTGGATCGGGGCTGGCCGGCCCCGAGCATGATCGCCCTGGACCTGCGGACCGGCCGGACGGTGGCGGAGTTTGACCAGGGCATCACGTTCGAGGCCCCCGCCGAACTGCCGAAGGACCGCAAGGAGCAGGAAACGATCCAGCGCGGCCTCAGCGGCCGTGCG
>DATKXP010000063.1:0-9226 GCA_035529015.1 Phycisphaerae bacterium
TGCACGCAGGCCACGGGTCACCGCGACCCGAACCGCATCCTCGCCGGCGCCGGCTACGGCCTGCTGCCCGCCTTTCTCGATGGCTGGCTCGACGCGGCCCCGCCCGGCGTCACCTTCGTGGACGGCTGCGAGCGGGCCTACCTGTTCAACAGCGTGGGCGAGTACCTCGAGGCGGCCGTCGGCATCAAGGGCGCCTGCCAGGAACTCGTCTCGCCCGAGAACCGGGCCAGGTACCGCACCCAGGTCCAGGTGAGTTTCGGCATGTACCTCGACGCCTACTGGAACCCGAAAGGCTCGCAGTGGGACAAGTGGTACGTCGACGGCCTCGGCGGCCCGCGGGTCGATCGCCTCCGCGGCAACGTCCGGACGGCGCTGCGTGCGGCCGACGAGTACGTCTGGATCTACGGCGAGAAGTTTCACTGGTGGCCCACGCCGAATTCGCGGGTCAAGGAGAAGAGTTGGCCGGAGGCGCTGCCCGGCTGCGACGACGCCATCCGCTACGCCCGCGACCCCGTTGAGTACGGCCGATACCGTATTGCCGGGATGGCGAAGGCCGGCACGCTCGCGAACCTGGCTGCCAACGGCGACTTCGGCTCCGAGAAGGCCACCGTCGGTGACCGCGAGGTTGTGTGGAAGGAAGGCCGCCCGCCCGCCGGCTGGGGCGCCTGGCAGACGAGCGACTCCAAGGGCACGTTCACGTGGGACCGCGCGGTCGGGGCGGCGGCCGCCGGCGCCGGCTGCATCCGCAACGTCTCCGAGGGTTGCTTCATCCAGAGGTGCGAGGCCAAGCCCGGCGAGCGGTACGCCGTCGGCGCGGTCCGGCGTCTGAACGGCAGCGGCGACGCCCTCCTGCGCGTCCGCTGGCAGACGGCCGACCAGGTGTGGACCGCCACCGCCGCCGATGTGGTCATCCTGTGCGACGGTCCGCGCGACGCCTGGGCCGAGGGGTTCGCCGTGGTCGAGGTTCCCGAAGGCGTCGGCCGGCTGGTTATCCTGCTACTGGTGCGCGGCCAGGCGTCGGACGGGGACGTCGCGTGGTTCGACGACGTGCGGCTGTACCGTCTCGACTGAAGGGCCTGCGGCGCGTCCGGGCGCCTGCCGATTTGCTTTCCGGCCGTTCTTGGGGTATACTATCTGCTGTTGCGGGGAGTTGTGTGGACTGTGTCTATCCGGGGTCGGCATGCGCGAGAAGCGCAGGCCGGCCTTTTCGTGCGCCGCCGGAGGGGTGGCGCGGGCCAACCAGTGCGATGACGCCCTGCGGGGCCGTCACCATCCAGCGGGGATAGACGATGAACCACACCAACCTTCTGTGCGCTCTCAGTCTGCTTGCCCTCTGTGCCGCGCCGGCCATCGGCGGCATGACGCTGACCGCCGATCCCGACGCCGGCACGCTCTCGACCGACGGCGTCACCTTCGTCCCGAGCGTCGTCTGGCATGGTGCCACCATCTCGGGCGGCGGCGTAGGCGCCGACGGGGCGCGGGAGTACCTCGTCTACGGCGACTTCGTGGTCGAGGATGCCGACCTTGTCACCGCTGTCCTCAAGGGCACGGCCGCGCCCCAGCGCCCCGTCCGCTTTCTCGTCGGCAACAACGCGATACTCGCCGGCACGTTCGACTTCTCGGCGTCCGGTCAGCAGCACCGCGCCGGCGGCGGCCTTGGCGGGTCCGCCGGATCCGGCGGCGCCGGTGGGACAGGCATGGGCGCCGGCGGCGCAGGGGGGGTCTATTCGCCTACAGACATTCATGGTCGGGCTGGGTACGGTGCTGCTGGGGGGCAAGGCGTGAACATCAATGTCCCCGGCAACAATGGATGGTACGGAGGCTTCGGCAGATCCGGAAAACCGGGTGCCGCTGGTCGGGAAGGGGCTGACGGCCGCAGCGGTGGGGCCGGAATGCCCGGACACGATGGGTTTGGCGCCCCGAACAGCGGTGGCTCGGCCGGCAACGGTGGCCCGGGCGGCGCAGGCGGGAGCGGGGGTCAGGGAGGACAGGGCGGATATGTGCAGGGCGCAGGCGGGATGCCCGGAACAGGCGGCGTCCTGTTCGGCGGTGGCGGCGGAGGCGGCGGGATGGCCGGCGGAGGTGGGCCTGGCGGCTCCGGCACCGCCGGCGGCAATGGAGGTTTTGGATCCAATGGC
The DNA here is from genome assembly GCA_035529015.1 of Phycisphaerae bacterium. Taxonomy (GTDB): domain Bacteria; phylum Planctomycetota; class Phycisphaerae; order FEN-1346; family FEN-1346; genus JAUVZF01. The sequence continues at coordinate 2,139 of DATKXP010000063.1, forward strand.
AGTGGCGGCTTCGGTGGGACCAGCAACTCGGGCACGACCGCGCTGACCGGCGGTGGCGGGGGTGGTGCAGGCAGCGGCGGTGGCGGCGGCGGACAAGGCGGCGGGGCGGGAGGCGGCGGGGGTGGCCAAGGCGCTGGGGGCGGAGCCGGTGGCGGCAGCGGCGCCGGCGCCGGCTTCGGAGGTGGCGGAACCGGAGGGACCGGCGGCGACGGCGGCCAGGGAGGCAACGGCGGCACAGGCGGCAGCGGCGGAACCGGAACCAGTGGCATCGGCGGCCTGCCCGGTGGCGCAGGCGGCGGCGCCGTCGAGATTCGCATTCTGGGAACCGTGCTCTTCCAGGCAACGGAACTGAGTGTCCGCGGCGCAAGCGCGCCGGAGCCGGAGCCGGTCGACGAGCAACCGGTGACCCCTGGCGGCCCGGGCGCCGGCGGACAGAACGGCGCGGACGGTGTGGCAGGAGTTGCTGCGGGCTTCGGCGGCGCGGGCGGCGCCTTTGGCGACGGCGGCGACGTGACCGATCCCATTTGGCAAGGGGAGGGCCATGGCGGCACGAACGGCCAGGACGGCTTCACAAACGTGCTCACCGGCGGAACGGGCGGTGGGGGCGGCGGCGGTGGCGGTGGCGGCGCCGGCGGCAACGGCGGCCTGGGCGGGGTCGGCAACATCGGCGGCCTGGGCGGCCAGGGCGCGGGCGGCGCCGGCGGAACGGTCAAGATCGTCGCGTCCGTCGCGGACGGCTCGGCCACAGTCGGCGTCAACGGCGGCTGGGGCGGTCAAACCGGCCAGCACGGCAAACTCGTTCGCGGTTTCAACAGCACGACCGCGCCCGGTGTCAGTCTCAGCGTCGGCACGACGATCGGCCTGACCGACGGCACCGGCCACAACCTCGGCACCCGCAAGATGAACCCCTACGTCTTCGGCTTTGCGACCGAGACGCCGTACGTTCCCGACCTGGTCGAGGGCGCGGAGGTCTTCGGCCTGACGACCTTGACGAAGGATCATGCCGACCTCGCCCCGCTGCTCGCCGGCGCGCCGGCCGACGCGAAGGCGGCGCTCATCCTGATGGACGAGGGGCCGGCAGGGGTCGGGCAACCCTGGGACGGGTTTGACATGCTGCTCGTGGCCAACATCTGGGATCAGGCCCTGGTCGGCGGAAGGCTTGGGGTCGGCCTCCAGGGCTACCTGCTGGACATGCTGGCGGGCGGCTGGGCGCGCGACCCGCAGTTCGGCGGCGCGGGCTACGACCTGCTGGGCGACCTGGCGCCCGGCGCGGTCTATGCCACGCTGGTGCCCGAAGGCGCGCAGGACTTCAACTGCGGTTTCGACAACTGCCGCGAGCCGTGGGCGTGGGTCGATACCATGGGTTTCGACGCCCCTCTGTACGCGGTCCCCGAGCCGGCGACGCTGGCGCTGTTGGCCGCGGGCGGACTGCTGCTTGCGCGCCGGCGCCGGCTGGACTGATCTTACAACGCCACTTGCTGCGCGGCGGCCAATCCTGGCCGTCGCGCGGTGGGCAGGATTGCCCACCGCGCTCAATGGATGCCAGGCCGCTTTGTGCAGCCGCCAGGCAATCGCCCGCAAATCGTTTCGGAAACCGTGAGGGTCGGGTATAATTCCGCCGAAGCCAGTCTGCCTCGTGTTCCGGGCCCCATCGCAGAAGGGAGGTTCCGATGCATCGCCGGGTGACTCGCCGCGAATTTCTGGCGTCGGTCGGGGCGGGGGCGGCCTCGATGGCGCTTGCGTCGTGCGCGCTGACCGCCGAACGCAAGACCGACAAGCCGAACGTCCTGTTCATCGCCGTCGATGACCTGAACGACTGGATCGGGTGCCTGGGCGGCCATCCGGACGCCAGGACGCCGAACATCGACCGCCTCGCGAAGCGCGGCGTCCTCTTCACCAACGCCCAGTGTGCCGCGCCCGCCTGCAACCCGTCGCGGGCAGCGCTGATGACCGGCATCCTGCCCTCGACCAGCGGCGTGTACCACAATGCGCAGCCGTGGCGGCCGGCGATGCAGGACGCCGTCACGATTCCGCAGCATTTCATGGCCCACGGGTACCGCGCGGTGGGCGGCGGGAAGATCTTCCACGGCGCCTTTCCCGATCCGGCGTCCTGGCAGGAGTATTTTCCGAGCCAGAAGCAGAACAAGCCGCCCGACCCCGTGCCGCCCAACCGTCCGCTGAACGGCATCCCCAACACGGCCCATTTCGATTGGGGCCCCGTCGAGGTCGGCGACGAGGAAATGGGCGACTGGAAGGTGTCCGAATGGGCCCGCGGCGAACTCGCCAGGACGCACGAGAAGCCGTTCTTCGTGGGCTGCGGCATCTTCCGCCCGCACCTGCCGTGGTACGTGCCGAAGAAGTATTTTGACATGTTTCCTCCGGACAAAGTGACCCTGCCGAAGGTCAAGAAAGACGATCTCGACGACGTGCCGCCCATCGGCCGCAAGATGGCCCGCCCCGAAGGCGACCATGCCAAGGTCATCGCGACGAACAACTGGAGCAAGGCCGTGTCCGGGTACCTTGCGTCGATCGCCTTTGCCGATGTGTGCATCGGCCGCGTGCTCGACGCCCTCGATGCCAGTCCCTACGCCGGGAACACGATCATCGTCCTGTGGGGCGATCACGGGTGGCACCTGGGCGAGAAACTCCACTGGCGGAAGTTCTCCCTCTGGGAAGAGGCCGCCCGCTGCCCCCTGATGATCGTCGCCCCCGGCGTGACGGCGCCCGGCGGCGTGTGCTCGCGGCCGGTGGGGCTGATCGACATCTACCCGACGCTGGTTGACCTGTGCGGCCTCGCGCCCAACAACGCGCTCGAAGGCACGAGCCTCGTGCCGCAACTGAAGGACCCCACTGCCGAGTCGGACGGCCCGGCCCTGACGACCCACGGCCGCCTCAACCATTCGCTTCGGTCCGAGAGGTGGCGATACATCCGGTACAGCGACGGGTCGGAGGAACTCTACGACCACTCGAGCGATGAGATGGAGTGGACCAACCTGGCGGGCGACGCGAAGTTCGACGGAATCAAGAAGGACCTGGCCCGCTACCTGCCCACTGTCAACGCCCCCGACGCCCCGGGCGGCGGGAAGGGCAAGAGAACATCCAAGAAGGCTTGAGCACGAGGAGACTCTGGATGGATCGGTGCCGAGTCGCCCCGCTGACGGCGCTGGTGGCCGCGCTGCTTGCGCCTGCCGTCTGCGCCGGCGAGGCACCGGACGCCGATCGTGTGGCGGCCTGGCGCACGCGCGTCGAGGCCGACTGGCTCACGCCGCAGGCCATCGACCAGGTCCGCGGCGCGCCGCAGAAGGCGACGCGGACGGGCCCCGCCGGCGTGACGGCCGTTCAGGACGCCGCCGGCGGCGTGGACGGGTGCAAGACCGGCGAGTGGGGATTTCACACGGCGAACGAGAAGGACCCCTGGTGGCACGTGGACCTCGGCCGGGTGCAGCCGCTCGCCCGCGTCGTCCTCTACAACCGCTGCCAGCAGGGAATGGCCCAGCGGATGAAGGACTTCTCGCTCCTCCTCTCCGCCGACGGCGCGGCGTGGGCCGAGGCGTACCGGCACGGCGGCAAGGTCTTCTACGGGGCCACCGACAAGAAGCCGCTCGTGATTCCCCTCGACGGGAAGGAGGCCCGCTTCGTCCGCATCCGCCTCAACGGCACGAGTTACTTCCACCTGGACGAGGTCGAAGTGTACGCGCCCGCCGACGCGAAGAAGAACGTCGCCCTCGGCCGGCCCGCCGACCAGTCGAGCACGAGCCAGTGGTCGGCCCGCCACGGCCCCGCCGCCGTCGCCGTGGGGACCGTGGAGTTTCCCCTCGCGCAGGTGGTTGAGCGCGGCCGCCGCCTGGCCCGCGACCTCCGCAAGAAGGGCGTGGACGTGGCGCCGCACCTGAAGACACTCGATGACGTGGCGGCCGGCGCGAAAGATGCCGCCGGCGACGCGGCCAAGGCGCTGTACCTCAAGGCCCGGTGGGCCGTCCGCCACCTCGTCTTCTCGAACCCGCTCCTCGATTTCGACCGCTTGCTCTTCGCCAAACGCGCCCCCGGCACGTTCCCGCACATGTCGGATCAGTACTACGGCTGGTGGTCGCGGGGCGGCGGAGGCATCTACATCCTCGAAAACTTGGGCGCCGACCGCGAGCCGGCGCTGCGGTGCCTCACGGATGGCATGCCCGAGGGCAGTTTCCTGCGGCCCGATCTGTCCTGCGACGGCAGCCGCATCCTTTTCGCCTACGCCAGGTACTACCCGCACGTCGCCTCGGTCGCGGACAAGGTGGCCAAGGACAAACTGCCCGAAGACGCGTTCTACCACGTCTACGAGATGAACGCCGACGGCACAAACCGCCGCCGCCTGACGCGCGGCCGGTACGACGACTTCGACGCCCGGTACCTGCCGGACGGCGAGATCGTCTTCCTCTCGACGCGTCGCGGCCAGGCCGTCCAGTGCGGCAAGGCGAGCGCCGCCGCCACCATCCAGAACGACAGGCTGCCCGACAGTTACGTCCGCTGCGGCGGTGGCAACTCGCGCCCGGTCGCCATCTACACGCTCCACGTCATGGACTCAGGCGGCGGGCACCTCCGGGCCATCTCGGCCTTCGAGAACTTCGAGTGGACACCCTCGGTCGCCGCCGACGGACGCATCCTCTACGCCCGATGGGATTACGTGGACCGCTACAACAACGCCTTCATGAGCCTCTGGTCCACCAACCCCGACGGCACCAATCCCCTGGCCGTCTATGGCAATTACACGCGCAGCCCCCACTGCATCTTCGAGGCCCGGACGATTCCCGATTCCACGAAGATCATCTTCACGGCCTCCGCCCATCATTCCAACACGGGCGGCAGCCTCGTGCTGCTCGACCCCGACGTCGGCGTGGACGGCCCGGAGCCACTGACGCGCCTGACCCCCGAGGTCTGCTTCCCCGAAACCGAAGGCTGGTCCAACACCTACTACCTGAACCCGTGGCCGCTCTCCGAGACCTACTACCTCGTCGCCTGGAGCACCTGCCGACTGCCGCCGCACACCCGCGTCTGGGACCAGCGGAATCCCGCCAACGCCCTGGGCCTTTACGTGTACGACGCCTTCGGGAACCTGGAACTCCTGTACCGCGACCCGGAGATTTCGAGCCAGTGCCCCATCCCGCTGCGTCCGCGCACGCGGCCGGGCGCCGTTGCGAGCAGGACCGAGTGGGACGGCGTGCAGGAGGGCCGGTTCCTCCTCCAGAACGTCTACGACGGTCTGGGGAGCGTTGAGCGCGGCACGATCGAGCGGCTCCGGATCGTCGCGATGCCGGCCAAAGTCCAACCGCAGATGAACCAGCCGATGCTCGGCGTCACGCGCGAAGACCCCGGCAAGTGCGTCCTCGGCACCGTCCCGGTCGAGACCGACGGCTCGGCGTACTTCCGCGTGCCGTCGGGCGTGGCCGTCTTCTTCCAGGCCCTCGACTCATCGGGCAGGGCGGTCCAGACGATGCGCGGCCTGACGTACGTCCAGGCCGGCCAGGCGCTCGCGTGCATCGGATGCCACGAGCGGCGCGACACGGCCCCCGCCACGATCCGGCCGCTCGCCATGGCCCGCGAGCCGTCCAGGTTGACGCCCGGGCCGGACGGGTCCTGGCCGCTGCGGTTCGACCGCCTGGTCCAGCCCGTCCTCGACAGGCACTGCGCCGGCTGCCACAAGCCCGGCGGAAAAGAGAAGGCCGTCGCCAAACTCGACCTGACGTCGAAGAAGGCGTACGCGTCGCTCACGAACTACGGCGGCAAGCAGGGCGTTCGCGAGGACATCGTCGCGGCGTACAAGCAGCCCACCTCGGTGCCCGGCGCCGGACTCACCGCGACGAGCCCGATCCTGCGCATTCTGACCCAGGGCAAGGGGCACAACGACGTGAAACTCAGCCGCGACGACCTCGAACGTTTGGCCACCTGGCTCGACCTCTACGGCCAGTACCTCGGCTCGTTCAGCCCCGAGCAGGAACAGCACCTGATTGCCCTGCGCGCTGAGTGGACCGACCTGCTCGAACCACGCTAAGCGGACCGAAATAAGTTCTGCGCGGTGGGTCTCCGCACCCACCGCGCATCAGAGGTGTGGGTGCCATGCTTTCCCTCCGTTGGGAAAGCATGTGGTCCTGACCCAGGGCGCCGGGTGCCACTCGCCGCGGCGAGTGCCTCGGTCAAGGCGCCGCGCCGCCCATCGACCGACCCGTCCACAGGTACAGAAACTGCGGCCGCATCATGTCCATCAGGTGCGGCACCGAGATGTTCAGCAGATTGATCTGGGGCGACCCCAGCGCCGCGCCGCTGTACGCGTTGGCCGGGTAGCCGAGGCCGCGGTGGTACATGACGACCTTGGCGGCCTTCGAGCCGCACTTTTCCTTCGCCAGGTCGATGGCTTCCTCGACGTCGGCCAGACGGTCCACCAGGCCGAGGTCAAGGGCCTGCCGCCCGCTGTACACCCGCCCGTCGGCGAGCGCCGCCACCTTGTCGCGCGACAGTTTCTCCCGCCCCGCCGCCACGGTGTCCACGAACCGGTTGTAGAACTCGTCCACCAGGGCCTGGATGATCTTGCGGTCGGCCTCGTCCAGGGGCTTCAGCGGGCTGCCCATGTCCTTGTGCGTGCCGCTGGTCACGGCGTGGGCGTCGATGCCCAGTTTCGCCATCGTGCCGGCGAAACTGATCGTCTGGACGATGACGCCGATCGACCCGGTCACCGACGTCGGATGGGCCAGGATCGTGTCGGCCGCCGACGCCACGTAGTACCCCCCGCTGGCTCCCACGTCCTCGATGACCGCCACGACGGGCACCTTCTTCTCGTCGCGGAACTTCTTGAGGCGGCGGTGCATGATGTCGCTGGCCGTCACCCCGCCGCCCGGCGAGTTGATCCGCAGCACCACCGCCTTGACGTTCGAGTCGGCGGCGGCCTTGTCGAGTTTCTCGATGAACAGGCTCACCGGGTTCTCGCCGGAGCCGAACATCCCGCCGTCGCGGTGGTTGAAGAGCAGACCGTCCACGTCCACGACGACGATCTTGTCCGAGACGAACAGGCCCCGGTCGGCGTCGATGACCGTCTCCGCGAGTTCATCGTCGAGGGC
>DATKXP010000064.1:0-3414 GCA_035529015.1 Phycisphaerae bacterium
AGGTATTCCAGGCCCATGAGGACTTCGCGGGAATCGCGCTCGCCGCACATCAGCAGGGCCATCACCCCCGCCGCCGACCGTGCAAACTCCGGCTGCGACGGATTCGTGTAGCCAAACCCGCCCGACCCGCTCACCTGCAGGCCCTTGACGTACCCGAGGGCCTTGTCGATCGTCTCGGAGGGGACGTGGATGCCGGCCTCCCTGGCCGAGGCGAGGGCCACGATCTGCATGACGGTGACCGACATGTCGGCGTCGCGTGGCCGCGGCTCGTACCGCCAGCCGCCCCTGGGGCTCTGGGCGCGCAAGATGACCTCGACCGCCCGTTTGAGGGTGTCGCGGATCTCGGTGCGTTCGCTCATGCCCCAGACTTCCGAGAGGGCCAGCGTTGCCAGACCGTGCTCGTACATATTCACACCCATATACCCGCCGCCCTGGCGGGCCCGTTCGACGAGAAACGCGACGCCTTTGTCCATGGCCGCGCCGTACGGTCCCTTCTCGGGGAAATGGCCCTTGAGCATGAAGGCCATCAGGGCCAGGGCGGTCGAGGCCTCGTGGTATCGCGTTCCCCAACTGCCGTCGTCGTTCTGCTGGGTGCCGAGCCACCGCAGCCCCGCGTCGATGGCGCGTTCGGCGGCGGGCGAGAGGTCGGCGGTGCGGACCGTGCCGTCCTCGGCCGCGCGGCACAGGGCCGGGGCGACCATGGCGACGATGGTGCCGGCGGCGATCGGGATCCATGGCCTCACGGTTTGTCCTCCGTGGCGGGTGCCTGCGGCGTGCGGACGCGCGGCACGTCTTTCGAGAGGGCCTCGTAGTAATCGCCGAGGAGTTCACGGTACTCGGGTGGCAGTTGCTTGGCGTATTTCTGGTAGAGGGCGTCGTGGCCGCGGCCGCCCAGGGGATTCCAGTAATCGGACCCGCGTTTGACGTTCGGCCCCACGGGTTTCTGGCGTCCGAAATCGCGGAGGCCCATTTCCTGGGGATCGTTCGTCTGCGACATCGGCGTGGCGGGTCCCATGCCGGGCGCCATGCCGGGCATCATACCCATCCCCGGCATCATCCCCATGCCCATCCCCATGCCGGGCTGCATCCCCATACCCGGCTGCATGCCCATGGCCTGTCCGGCCTGTCCGAGAAGGGCCGAGATGGCGGCCTGCTGGCTCTGCATGGCCGACTGGCCCTGGCCGGCCTGGAGCGACTGGCCCGCCTGCTGCATGTGGCCGGTGGCCTGGGGGAACGGCGCGGCCTGGGCCTGCTGCTGGAGGCCCTGCTGGGCGGGGGCCAACTGCGGCAGGTTGCCGGCGGGCGTCTGACCGGTCTGTTGCATCAGCGCCGCCTGCTGGGCGGCCAGGTCCATCGCCGTCTGGGCCTGCCCGAGGGCCTGGGCGGCGGCCACAAGAGCGTCGATCGCCTGCTGCTGCTGCCCCATGGCGGGCTGCTGCTGACTCTGCTGGAGCGACTGCCCCGCCTGCTGCATGGCTTGAGCGGCCTGCTGGAACTGCGGCATCGGCAACTGACCGTGAAGCGCCTGGGCCTGCTGCTGGAGCCCGGTCTGCGGCTGGGAGAGTTGCGGCAACCCCTGCTGCGGTGTCTGGCCGGTTTCCTGGCGCAGCGCCCGTTGTTGCTCGGCCAGGTCCATCGCCTGCTGGGCCAGGTCGGCCAGGCTCTGCATCGGCTGATACTGCTGGTCCCACGCCGCCTCGGCGGCGGCGATGTCCTGGTCGAGTTGCTTGATGGCGTCCTTGAGCGACTGCTCGGCCGCCTTCTGTGACCCGACGGCCGGCTGTTGCCGGGTGGCGGCGATTCGGTTCTCGGCCTGCTGCATGTGGCCGTCGGCGGCGTCGAGGTGGTCTTTGAGTTGCGGCGACGTGAGCGATGGCAGGTTCCGGCCGGCATCGACGAGTTCCTTGTCGAGGCCGCGTTGCTCGACCTGGAGTTCGTTCTTGCGTTCGGGGAACTTGGCCTCGGGCACGGCGTCGGTCGTCTCGCGCAGGTCGATCTGCTTTTCGAGGATGGCGGCGAGTTTGTCGCGGAGTTCCTTCATGGCCTGGATCTCGGCCGCGAAGGCGTCGCGCCGCAGGTGTTTGGCGGCTTCTTCGAGGGCCTCCAGCGCCTTCTCCTGGGCCTGGGTGGCGGCAACGGGCTTCTTGTCCTCGATGTCGCGGGAGGCGCCGTCCAGGAGGTCCGTGACCTTGCCCTGGTCGATGGCCTGGTGGGCGTTGTCGAGGGAGAGGCGTTCGGCCGGATCGGTCTCGGCATCGCGTGCCTTCGTGAGGCGCTGCATGAAACGGTCGGTCCGGCGGGCGATGCGTCTCTGGTCGCCGGCGATTTCGCGTCGCGGCGCGTCGGCGGCGTCGGGGTCTTGCAGGAGTTCGGCGCCCCACTCCCTGGTGCTCTTGTGGGTGCGTTGCTCGTCTTCGATGATGACTTCGAGTTCCCTGAGGAGGTCCTCGCCGGCCCCCGGCCCGCGTGCCAGGATCTTTTCGAGTTCCGCGACGATTCGTTCGATTTCCACGTCGGCCGAAACCAGGTTCGGCCGCAGGGCCTGGAGTTGCTTTCGGGCCTCTTCCAGGTACCGGGCGGCGTCGGGCACGTTCTTGTCGCTCAAGACGTTCAGGATCTGGACGAGCCGCTCCAGGCCCGGCCCGCCGCCCTGCTTGATGAGATCGTTCGACTCCAGATCCACCACGATGGCCCGAAAGCGATCGATCGAGAGGTCCATCCGCCCCTTGACGTGGTACTGGCGTTCGGCCTCGTCCTGGATGCGGTCCGCCACCCGAAGGAGAGGATCCTCCTGGCCGGCGGCGTCTTCGGATGCCGACGCCCCGGCCGCACCCGAACACAGGGCGAGAACGAGCAACAGCGACGTCGCGCGGCCACGCATGGGCGCCATCGTGCTACCTCCCGGCCTCGTTCGCGGCGGCAGGGTCGGGCGGCACTTCGTCCTTCAGCGCCTTGACCTCGACCGACGCGTCGGTTTCCTGTTCGTGCACGGCCCGGATCTCGTTGAAGAGCCTCGCCCGTTTCTCGGCCATGTACCGCAGATACTCGGCCACCGTCACGACGTCGAGCCGGCGGGAGAGGGAACGCGTGACGTTCGCGCCGGCCTCGCCCGTCCGGTTGTCGGCAACCTCGACGGCGAACGTGACCGTGTCGCCGACCTTCAGGTCCCGGATCGTTTCCTTGAGCGACCAGGCGACCTCGTTGTCAACCGGCGTGCGGTCGAACGGTTCGGGCGGCAGGCGCTGCTCCGCGCCTTCGTTCACCGAGTAGACCAGGGCCGCCTTCGCGACGCCGTAATCGTCGGCGGCGCGGTACCGCACGGCGAGCCGTTTCGCGAGCGTCGCCTTGTTGTCCTCGGTGGGGCTGAGGACCTCGACGTCGGGCGGCACGTCGGGAATCATCCGCACGAAGTAC
>DATKXP010000065.1:0-2088 GCA_035529015.1 Phycisphaerae bacterium
ATCTCGGCCGGCGTCGGGTCGGCCGGGTTGTACATGATCTCGGTGACCACGAGGTTCGGCATCTCGTCGAGGACGAAGGTCGCCTCGTGCAGGGCGCTCCACTCGCCGCCGTTCTTGACGCGGGCCTTGACGGTCGTGTTCCTCGCGAGCACGATGGAACCGCCGGAGGGGAGCGTGCTGGCCGCAGACGACGTGCCGCCGCCGATCAGACGCGGGTCGCTGCCGTCGGTCGTGTAGTAGATCGTGCCGGTCGAGGCGTTCATGGTCAGCGGGAAGCCGGGGAGGATCTGCCCGCCGTGTTGGTTGAAGTTCGGCGGATTGGTGTTGGGATACCAGCCGACGCTCCTGACCTGGCTGACGACGGTGTCGGTCCGGTAGGCGATCCAGTTTCGGACGGCGTTGACGTTGGCCAGCCAGTGGTTGCGGTTTTTGGGCGGATGGGTCTTGGTGTCGCCCCAGCGTGCCGACTCGGCGACAATGGCCGAGTCGATCTGTGTGGCGCGGTAGTTGATGGTGGCCAGGACGTTCTCGTACGTCATGACGCCGTCGTTGTAGAAGGACTCGTAGAGGCTGTCGGCGAACCGCATGCGGTACTCGGCGTTGTCCATCAGTTCCTGGTGCAGCCAATGGGCGTTGAAGGTGTTGTACGCCCCGGACGCGTCCGTCAGGAGCGGCGTGACGAGGTTGTTGATGTCACCACCGGCCGCCGTGCCCAGGCCGTAGGAGTGCTCCATATCGTGTGCGAAGAACTTGAACCCGTCGGGATTCTCGCGGTTGTAGACGGCCCAGTAGTTGTTCGGCCTCGGCCGGGTGTAGTGCGAGCCGGGGCCGTCGTTGTCGGCCACGTAGAAGGTGACGAGCATATAGTCGATGAGGTTGTCCACGTCGAGCAGTCGCTCGTAGGCGGGGTTGCGCGTGCCGTCGGTGTTCATGCCCTGGACGTGGTAGTAATTCCAGTTGCTCGAGTACCCGCTGAGGGTCGCATTGTACAACCGGTCGTAGGCATCGCGTGTGCCGTCAGTGGCAAAGACCTTTCGGCCATCGGCCGGGTCGCTCTGGTGGATGACGTCGTAGTCTTCGGGCTCGCCGCCGAAGTTGGCGGCGGCGTAACTGGCTTCGGAACGTTCCTGGGTTTCGAAGAGGCCCCAGTAGACGCCGTTGATGTAGAGGTGGTAGTAGCGGGTGCGCGTGTAGGGCTCGCCCGTGGCGCCCTGGAGGTCGCGGGCCGAGACCTCGCGGACCATGGTGTTGTTGTTTGGCCCGCCGAAGGCCCAGGAGTAGTTCTGGGAGGTCCTGAGGTCCACGCTGTCGAACACGTCCACGCCTTCCTCGCCGAAGAGCGGGTACTGGAGTGTGGCGTCGCCGTACTCGTCGCGGAAGAAGAAGCGGAAGGCGTGTTTGGGGTTGTTGTCCTGGCGGCTGTAGCCGCCGCGGATCCGCACGCCACAGTTGATCTGGAACCCGTCGTCGGCGCCGTCCGGGAACCCGGCACCCGAAGCGCCCTCGGGGTAGATCAGTTCGAGCGAGGTGGGCCGTTCCCAGGCGCGGCCGTCCATATTGGCGTTGACGTAGATGCCGCCCACGCCCGCCTGGGTGGAGGGATAAAACAGGTTGTCCAGGTCGGTGACCATGGACAGTGTGGGAATCGCCTGCAGCGCGCCGACCACGTCCCACTGCGGATTGTTCACGATGTCGGGATCCATGCCATAGACAAGCACCTGGCCGTTGACGCCGCTTGACGGCCACCCGGGAGGGGGCGTGCCGGTCGGGGACTGGATGACGACGTCGGACAGGAAGAGGTACGTCTGCGTGTCGATGTTGGTCGGCAGGTAACCGGCTTTGGTTGCCATGGCCCGCAGCATGGTGGTCCCGTCGATGTGGACGGGTGCGTCGTACTTCGAGATCGGGCCCGTGTACGTGTCGGGGTCGATCCAGTGCGGTTCGCTGCCGTCGGTGGTGTAGAAGATCTCAACATCTTCGGTATCGGAAGTGATCGCCACGTCGATCGGGTCGGTGTAGAAGCCGCGGTCGAAACTGAACTGCGTGTCGCCGACCATCCCCAGGACGCCCGGGATGTTCTCGGCGCCC
>DATKXP010000066.1:0-8600 GCA_035529015.1 Phycisphaerae bacterium
GCTGACGCCGTCGTGCGGCTCGACGGCGAGGTGGATGCGTTCGGGCACGACGGCCCGGCCGCTTGAGAGGGCGGCAAAGGCCCCCTTCATGGCCTCGATGGCGTCGGCCATGGGCAGGGCGCGGCGAACGTCTGCGGCGTCGATGACCAGCATGGCGTCTCCTCTGATCCCACAAACTCGGCTTCTTGTATCCGCCTGGCGGCCTTCCCAGGCCGCCAGGAAGCACCGCGACGAACCTTCGCGGCGGCCTGGGAAGGCCGCCGCGCGGGAAGTGGCGCAGTAGCGCTAATCCTCGTCCGGCGAATCGACCGTGACGGTGCCATCGGGTTCAACCGTGAGACGGTCTCCGTCTCGAATGGAGCGAAACGCCTCCTCGCGCAAAACGACCATGGGCACCGACCGGCCGTACAGTTCGTCGGCGACGATGGACCCGAGCGCGAGGACGGGCTCGGTCCCGGCGGTGATGATGGCGGCGGGGGCGGTGCCCGCTCGAATGCTCTCCAAGAGGCACGCGCTGGCCGTGCTCGAACCCCGTCCGCGGGGCAGGACGAAGATGCGGCCCGTGACGACCTGGCCGGAGCGTTCGTGTCGGCGATCGACGATCTCGCCGGTGGCCGTGTTGAGGCCGCCCCAGAAACTCAACGGTTCGGCCGTCACGAGCGCCGTGCCTTCGGCCGCGCCGGGGACGACGGGGTTGCCGGTCAGTCGCCTGGTCGGCCCGGCTTGAGTCTTGCGCGGTGGTTCTCCGGAACCACCGCGCTTGCGGCGCGGCGGGTGCGGAGACCCGCCGCGCTCGGGATTGAAGGAGCCTTTCTCGGATCGTCTGGTCATGGCTCGGCCCTCCGCGTGACCCGTCCTTCGACGGCCGACCGGACGCAGTCGGCCAGAGAAGCGAAGGCGACCTCCACGCCGAGTTCGCCGGGGGCGTAGTAGGCGCATTTGCCGGAGTCGGTCATCACGACCTTCACCTCGGGCGAGAGCATGGGCGTGTGGAACATGCACGTATCAAGGGTAATGCGGACGCCGAAGTCGGCGAGCGCGTCGAGGAAGCCGCCCCGCAACGCGAGGGCGTGCGACTGCGTCGAGGTGATGACGATGAAGGGGACGCGCGACACACCGCCCGAGTCCCGGACGAGGTCGGCCAGACTGCGGAACTCGGCGAAGGAAAAGTGCGGGCACCCGACCAGAAGAGCGTCGATCGGCGTGCCGTCCTCGGCGGTCGAGAGGTCGCGCGCGGCGGCCGCCAGGTCGGCGGGGCGGACGTCGAAGGTCTCCAGCGGCTCACCACCCTGGAACGCCTCGGCAAGGGTGGGCGCCTCCGGCGTGACGCCGACGGCGTGAAACAGGGCGACGGCGCCGGACGAGGCGGCGGCCGCACAGAGGGCCTTCAACTGGTCGTCGGTCGCGTCGGCGGGCAGGCCCTCGATGACGGGCACACGGTCGCCGGCCAGCGGCCCGAGCAGATGGCCGAAGGCCGGCCAGAAGGCGTCGTCGCGCAGGGCGGCGGGGTCGAACTCCAGCAACCGGACCAGAATCTGCCCTTTGCGATTCTCCGCCAGGTGCAGTCCCTGCCGGGGCACGCGGCCGGTGACGGCGGCGCAGATGTCGCTGTAGTCGCCGTACATCTGTGTCCTTGCGCCGAGGACGGAGTTGGCGTAGGCCACAGCGTTGGATTCGCCCCAGGCGATCTGCCGGCCGAAGCGCGGCGTCAGGTACCCCTGGTACGGCGCGCAGGTCCAGGTGGGGATGCAGCCCATGCGGGTGTAGGCCTCGGCCTGGCGGACGGCCATGGCGGCGAAGTCGTCGGGCACGCCGAAGTCGCGCCAGTTCTGAAGGTCCAACGGTCCCATGTTCAGCGTGGTGGGGATCGTGACCCGGGCGCCGCGCCCCGCGAGGGTCTCGGCGAATTCGAGTCCCGCTTGGCTCAGGAGGCCGCAGCCGTCGATGTGGGCCTGGGTGACGTCCATGAGTTCGCCGGCGCCGCAGGCATCGGCCCACCGGACCATGATCCGCATGGCGAGGCGCGCGCCGTCGCCGCAGGCGCCGTCGAGCATCCGGCGATCGGTGTCGGTCAACTCAAGCGGCATGCGCGGCAACTCCACCTGTCTGGACAACGTTGGAGAACAGGACGATGTGAGCGGACTCTACAGCGTCTGCTGCTCGGTTCGCGAGATAATTTCGTCCTGCAAGGCCCGGCCGACGTCCACGAAGTAGTCGCTGTAGCCGGCCACGCGGACGATGAGGTTGCGGTAGGCCTCGGGGTCTTCCCGGGCGGCGCGCAGCGTGTCGGCATCGACCACGTTGAACTGCACGTGGTGCCCGTCGAGGCTGAAGTAGGACCGGACGAGCGCGGCCAGGTGGACGATGCCGTCGCCGGCGAGGACACCGGGGCTGAACTTCATGTTCAGGAGCGTGCCGCCGGTCCGGGAATGGTCGATCCGGGCGGCCGACTTGAAGACCGCCGTCGGTCCCTTGACGTCGGCGCCCTGGGTGGGCGAGATGCCCTCGGAGACGGGCGTGCCTGCCCGGCGGCCGTTCGGAAGGGCGCCGGTGACCGCGCCGAAGTAGATGTGGACGGTCGTGGGCAGGAGGTTGACGCGGTACTGGCCGCCCTTGGTGTTGGGCCGGCCGTTCAGGAGGTCGTGGTAGGCGTTGAAGAGGCGCTCGGCCACCTCGTCGGCATAGTCGTCGTCGTTTCCGTAGGCGGGCGTGCCCCGGGCGAGGGCCAGCCGCAGGTCCTCGCGTCCGTCGAAGTTCGCCTGCATGGCGGCGAGGAGGTCGTCCATCGAGAGGGTCTTACGGTCGTAGACGTGGTATCGGACGGCCGTGAGGGCATCGGTGACGGTTCCGAGTCCGACGCCCTGGATGTAAGTGGGGTTGTATCGAGCGCCGCCGTTGTGATAATCGCGCCCTTTCTCGATGCAGTCGTCCATGAGGATCGACATGTACGGGGCGGGCATGCTGGTGGCGTAGAGGCGTTCGATGAGGTTGTTTCCGGCGACCTTGGTGTCGAGGAAATGGGCGAGTTGCCGCCGGTAGGCCTCGAAGAACTGCTCGAAGGAGCCGAAGGTGCGCGGGTCGCCGGTGGCGGGGCCGATCTGGTTGCCCGTGTTCGGGTCCACGCCGCCGTAGCAGACCAGTTCCACGATCTTCGGCCAGTTCATGTAGCCGGTGAGGGTGCAGGACTCCTTGCCGAAGGCGCTGACGGTGACGCAGCCGCTGGGGCCGCCGGCGCGGGCGTCGGCCAGGCTCTTGCCGGCGTAGAGCATCTCGCGGACGATGGTGTCGGTGTTGAACATCGAGGGCTGGCCGAGCCCCGTGCGGACGACCTCGCAGGCGCGCTTCAGGAACCGGTCGGGGCTCTTGGCACTGACCTGGACGCAGGCCGAGGGCTGGATCAACTGCATCTCCTCGGCCACGTCGAGGATCAGGTACGAGACGTCGTTGACGGCGTCGGCGCCGTCGGGCCCCACGCCGCCGGTGTTGATGAGGGCGAAGTCCTGGTACGTGCCGCTCTGCTCCTCGGTGATGCCCACCTTGGGCGGGGCGGGCTGGCTGTTGAACTTGATCCAGAAACACTCCAGCAGTTCCATCGCCGCCTCGCGGGTCAGCGTTCCGGCCTCCGTCTCGCGGGCGTAGAACGGGGCGAGGTGCTGGTCGAGCCGCCCGGGGTTGAACGAGTCCCAGGTATTCAGTTCCGTGACGACGCCCAGGTGGACGAACCAGTAACTCTGGAGCGCCTCGTGGAAGGTCCGCGGGGCGTGGGCGGGCACGTGGGCGCAGACCTCGGCGATGGCCAGCAACTCGGCCCGGCGCGCGGGGTCGGTTTCGGTCTCGGCCAGTTCCGCGGCCTTCTCGGCGTGGCGCTCGGCGAAGCGGATGAGGGCGTCGGCGCAGATCGCCATCGCCTTCAGTTCCTCGTCCTTGTCGAAGGCCCGAGGATCGCTCAGCGGGTCGAGGCGCTCGCGGTGTGCGGCAATCCGGCGCTTGAAGTCAAGGAACCCGTGGCGGTAGATCTTGTCGTCGAGGATGGCGTGGCCGAAGGCGCGCTGCTCCATGAACTCGGTGAAGACGCCGGCCTCGAAGGCCTGATGCCACCCGTCACTCATCCGCGAGAACAGCCGCTCGCGGATCGTCCGGCCCGACCAGAAGGGGATGATTGCCTCTTCGTAGACGCGGCGCACGTCGTGGCTGACCTGGAACGGCGTCCGCTCGCGCGTGACAAGGATCTGGAAGTCCTGGAGGCTGTGGCAGCAAAGTTCCGGGTACGTGGGCGTGGCCTTGGGTGCCGGACCGCGTTCGCCGACGATGAGTTCGCCCTCGCCGAGATAGATCGTCCGGTTCTCGATGATGTGGCGGAACGCGAGGGCCCGACCGACGGGGACGGACACCTTCTCGATCTCGCCGCTGGAGTAGAAGGCCGTGACCAGTTCGGCCCGCTCGGACGAAATGTAGGGCCTGGTCTCGACGCTCTGCGCCCGCAGCCGCTTGACTCGTTCGTTCATTCCCTGTCCGCCTGTCCTTACCGTGAGGCCAAATCCGGCCGGTTGATGCGCGATGGCCGTGCCGGTCTGTGCCGACTGCCCCCATTATACGCAAAAGGGGCAACCTGCGTCAGCCCGTCGCGATGCGGCATAGGCCGCCTGAGCCGAAACCGCAGGGCCCGGTCCTTGCTCGAGTGCGACGGCAAGCAGGTATTCTACACCATCGCTTTCGCCTTTCAAACGGGTATTGAGTCCGGCATGTCAGAAGGCGCGATCCCCTGTGCGCAAGGGTGTAGAACGGTTCACGGCCATTCGTAGCAGTCACCAACCTCCGCGCGGCGGGCAATCCTGCCCGCCGCGCGAGTCATCGCTGCACAAAAAACGTGAACTGCGCCAGGCGTCACACGCCGAGTTGGGCCGACACCTCCGCCACAAAGTCCGGCAGGTCCTCTCCGGATTCGCGGATGGCATCGCACAGCCGCGCGTGCAGGTCGCGCTGAACGTCGGTGGCCTCGGGCCGGCCGAAGAGGTTGTTCAACTGATACGGGTCCTCGCGGTTGTCGAAGAGCAGGCGAAAGAAGCCGCCGTGGCGGTCGTTTGCGTCGGCCGAACTCACGCAGTAGGTCCATTGCGGCGTGCGGATGGCGCGGTAGGGGTAGTCGCCCCATCCGTAGCGCGTCTCGCCGAGCCATTGGATGAGGGCCTCGGCGCGCGGCGGTTCCGCCCGTCCACAGAGGGCGGCGGACTGATCCAACCCCTGAACGTCCGGCGGCACCGCGACGCCGCAGAGCGCTGCACAGGTGGGGTAGATGTCGATACCGCTCACGATTCCAGCGTACCGGCCGCCCGCAGGAATCACGCCCGGCAGGCGCAGGATGAGCGGGATGCGGACGGCCTCGTCGCAGGCGACCTCCTTGTTGAAGCGGCCATGGCTGCCCAGCATCTCGCCGTGGTCCGAGAGGAAGACGACCAGCGTCCGGCCCGCCTGTCCGGCCTGCTCCAGCAGGTCGAGCACGCGCCCGATGTTGTGGTCGAGTTGGGCGATCATGGCGTAGTAGCCGGCGGTTGCGCGGCGGACCTTCTCGTCGGCGGGGTCGGGGACGTTGGGGCGGAGGCGCAGGCCGGCGGGGTCGAACAGGGCCTCGAACTCCGGCGGCGAGGGGAACGGCATGTACCGGTTCTCCCCGTTTCCGCCGCCCGGATGCGGGGCCTCGTAACTCAGGACGTGAAACCACGGCCGGCCCGACGGGAAGGCCGTCTCGGAGAGGTACCGCAGCGTCAGGTCCGTCAGGCCGTCGGTCTGGTGCCCCTCAATCCTGATGCCCTTGCACGTGCCGCCGGTGCAGTAATGCGTGTTGTAGTAATGGTTCGAGAGGTCGAAGCCGAAGAAGTCCTCGAACCCGGCCCGCATGTCCGGATGGACCCAGAACTCCTCGCCCGTGGTCCAGTTGCTGTTGGTGCTGGCCAGGTGGAGTTTGCCGACGTAGGAGGTCCGGTAGCCGGCCTCGCGGCAGGCGTGGGCCACGGTATGGCGGTCGGGCCTCAGGAAGTCGCCGTGCACGCGCAGACCGTGCACGTGGTTGTACTGCCCCGTGACCAGCCCCGCACGGAACGGCATGCAGACGGGGCACTGGCTGACGGCCATATCGCAGGCAACGCCCTCGGCGGCGAGGCGATCGAGGACGGGCGTCCGGGCGTTGGGGTCGCCGCTCGAGGCCAGCGCCTGCCAGCGGAGTTGGTCGGCCATGATCCAGAGGACGTTGGGCCGGTCGGATGCCATCCGTAAGGCCTTTCTCTGTTGCGCCGGTGCCCAGCGCTACTTCGCCTGTTCGCCTTCCTGCCGCGCGGCGGCCTTCCCCGGCCGCCGCGAGAGATCCTCCATCAAGCGTGGTGGCCTGGGAAGGCCACCACGCGGAGGTCTCCCGCCCTTAGCGCCCGCCGCCGTCCCAGACGGGCAGGTTGCTCGGCTCGCGCATCACGGCCTCGACGTCGTCGAGTTCCAGCGGCGCGGCGGCGGTCAGGTTCTCGACGCCGGAGTCGGTCACGGCGACCGTGTCCTCGACCCGTATGTAGAGTTCCTCCTCGGGAATCCACATCTGCGGGTCCACGGCGAAGACGAGCCCCGGCACGAGCGGCGCCTCCTTGTACGAGCCGACGTCGTGCACGGCCATGCCGACCGGGTGCGACAGGTGCCCCTTGAACTCGAGCGTCCGCAAGGCGGCCGCCTTGTAGGTCCGTTTCGAGAAGGGGGTCGCGTCAATGACCTCGGCCATCCCGGCGGCGGCCTCCGCGTGGATCTGCTCGGCGGTCACGCCGGGCCGGATGCACGCCAGCAGCGCCTTGTGGTATGCGACGATGTAGCCGTACAGTTCCCTCTGCCACTGGTTGTACACGCCGCCCACGGGCCATATGCGGCCGATGTCGCTGGTGTAGTTCCCGAGGTCAGGGGCGGTGTCCATGAGGACGAGGTCGCCGTCCTGCATACGCGAGTTGTTGCGGAAGTAGTGGGCGAACCACATGTTTCTGCCGCTCGCGATGATCGAGCGATAGCCCTCCCCCCGCGCGCCGTAGAACCGGAAAACGTACTCGGCCACCGCCCCCAACTGGTGCTCGACCATGCCGGGGCGCGTGGCGCGCATGGCCTCGGTCACCGCCACGGCCGACAGGCGGCCGGCACGGCGCAGCAACGCGACCTCCCGCAGGCTCTTCACGGCCCGCAACCCGTCGAGCACCGGAGTGAGGTCGCGGACCTGGAGCCGCCGCAGCCGCGACTGGAGCAGGCGGATGAGGTTCTGCTCGCGCGGCGGGCGACCGTCCCACGGATCGTCGGCGGCCAGTTTATCGGCCAGCGCCAGTTCGTGGCGGCTCGCCTTCCCAATTTCCGCCGGTTGGTGCGGCGTGTAGAGCGTTCGCACGGTCGAGAGATGGTCGGAGAGCGTCTCGAGGCCGTGGACCGCATCGACGCCGGTCATCTCGCCGACGAGGTCCGCATCCTCGGCCGCAAGCGATTCGCCCTCCGCGCTCCGTTTCTGAGGCCGGTGCGGCAGGTAGAGCGCGGCGGTGCGGTCCGCGCCCGACAAGAGCAGGCACGCCTGGGAAACTTCCAGGCCCGAGCAGTAGTAGAACTCGTTCGTCTGGCGGAACACCTCGAAGCCGCGCACGGGCGGCGCGCCCTGCAAGAGGGCGTGGGCCTGCGGGCCGATGGCGTCGAAGACTCTCGCGCGGCGGGCACGGAACTCCTCGGCCGGGAAGTCCGTCTGGAAGAGCAACCGTTTCGTCGCGTCCCACGAGGCATCGCGCGCAGCGGCCCCGCTCGTCTCGGTCTCGGCGAACGTCAGGTCGTACGAGCGCCCGGTTTGCACCTCGATCTCGGCTGAACCGTCCGGCTGCACCGTCACCGACACTTCTTCGCCGTCCGACGTGACCGTATCGACGCCCTGCCCCGCCGGCGGTCGGATGCCGTGGCGTCCGTCGCGTGCGGCGCGGATGGCGGCCGAGGTCACCTTGCCGCCGCGCCAGGCCACGTCGATCTCCAAGCCGCCGCGTGCGCGGAATCCCTTCAGTTCGCCGTCGGCCCAGGCCCGAGGCAGCGCCGGCAGCAGCCGCACGACGCCGCCATGCGACTGGAGCAGCATCTCGGCGATGGCAGCCGTGCCGCCGAACGCGCCGTCCACCTGCGGGGCCTTGAAGCAGACGGAGAACCCGTTCGGGCACGTATTCTTCGTGATGAGGTTCGCCAGGCACACCAGCGCCCGCTCGCCCTCTCGCAGCCGGGCCCAGAGCGCCGTCTTCCAGGCCATTCCGAAGCCCGTGCCGCCGTCGCCGCGCTGGTCGAGGGAACGTCTCACGCCGCGGGCAAGGTCGGGCGCCAGGTCGGGCGTTATCTGGTCGCCCGGGTAGGCGCCGTACAGATGCGAGAGGTGACGGTGCTGGTACTCCAGGTCGTCCCAGTCCTCGAGCCATTCCTGGAGGTTGCCCTTGCGGCCGATCTGCATCGGCGCGAGGCGATCGCGGGCGTCGGTCCACCTGGGGCGAAGGTCCTCGTCGGCGCCGAGGATCTCGCCGGCCGCGATGCACGAATCGAACAGGTCCCGCAGAATCTGCATGTCCATCGTG
>DATKXP010000067.1:0-8676 GCA_035529015.1 Phycisphaerae bacterium
GGCACCGGCGCCGCTTGGGCGACGGCACGAAGGACCCGCTCTTTCACGATCTCATCCGCCAGAGCACGACGGCCTTTTGGGACGCGTATCTTAAGGGCGACGCCGAGGCGATGGCGTGGTTCTCAGGCGACGGCTTCGCGAGACTCCTCGGGGCGAACGGCGTGTTCGAGAAGAAGACCAAGCGCTCAGCGCAGCGCGTCGCACCCGCCGCCACCGAGCCCGCCGCCGTCGAACCCGCCGCTATCGAGCCCGCCGCCATCGAGCCCGCCGCGCCCGAGCCCGCCGCCGTCGAGCCCGCCGCGCCCGAGCCCGCCGCCGTCGAGCCCGCCGCGCCCGAGCCCGCCGCGGCAGCGGCGGGGCACGCACCCATACGATGAACGCCAATACGAGGAGATTGCCGTTGCCGCGACCCCTGGCCTTCCCCCTTGGCCTTATCGGGGCCCTGCTCCTGGCCTCAGCCGCGCCGTCGCCCGCCGCGACGGCGCCATCGCTCCCCGGCTTCGACTTCACGCGCCCGGGCGCGGCGGGCGGCTGGCAGCCGACGCACGCCATCTCGCGCCTGGAGGGCACGCGCGAGGGCCTGCTCATCGAGATCAGCGGCGACGACCCGTACACGACGGGTCCGGCGCTCGACCTGCCGGAGGGCACGCGGCTCTGGCTGCGCATGCGCCTGAAGGCCACCCAAACCGGCACGTGCCAGGTCTTCTTCTGGAACCGCCGCCTGGGGATCTCGGAGGCCAACAGCGTCCGTTTCGCCGTCCCGACGACCGGCTGGGTCGAGAAGCGCGTGCCGCTGCCCGCGCTGGGGACGCAGACGCGCTTCCGCATCGACCCGCCCGGCACGAGCGGCCGCGCCGTCATCGCCTTTATGACGTTCGAGCCGCGCGTCGTCTATCCCGAACCCCAGTGGCCGAAGCCCGCGCCGCCGACGTTGGCCGACGGGGCGGTGACGGTGCGTTCGGGCGACCTCGTGCTGCGCCACGCCAAGGAGTCGCCGGGCAACTTCGCGGTCGAGGTCGCCGGCCAGGAGATGGCGACGGGCTTGACGCGGTCGCTCATCGGCTACGTGCACGACGGCGAGGTGCGGTGGATGCCGACCGGCCCCCGGCTCCGCGATGCCGACGGCGCCGCATGGCGCATCGAATGGACGTTCGCGCCAGGTCCGCAGGCGGGGACCGTGGACGCCGGCGTCAGGGTCACCGTGGACCAACCGCGCGACGTGGTGTTTCTGCCGATGCTCTTCCTCGCCCCGGGCGCCGGGTCCTTCGGCCAGGAGAAGGGTCAGGGGCTGTTTGCGGGCCTTGAGTATTTGGCGAACGAGCCGTCGAGCAGCGAGGCCGACGTCCAGGGTCCCGAATCGAAGCGGCAGGTGCCCGACAGCCTGAAGATCACCATGCCCCTGATGGCGATCCAGGCGAAGGGCCGGTACGTGGGCCTGGCGTGGGAGCCCGACCCGCGCTTCGCGGCGGTCTTCGATTCGCCCGACCGGCTGTTCGGCACGGGCGGCCACGTCATGGGCCTCATCTTTCCCGGCTCGAACAAGGAGAACCGGCCCGAGGGCAGCCTCATGCCGTACGGTTCGGCCCGGCTGGACGCGGACCAGCCGCTCGTACTCAAGGCCACCATCCTCGGCGGCACGGGCGAGAGCGTGATTCCGGCCGTGCGGCAGTATGTCGCCCTGCGCGGCCTGCCACCGGTGCCCGACACGGGACTCGACGCGGACGGCTACGCGCGCCTGGCGGCCGGCGGATGGCTCGACTCGAAGATCCGCGAGGGCGACCTCTACCGCCACGCGGTCTGGCCGAACTTCGGCGCCCAGCCGGCGGCCGGTGCGGCCGTCTGGATGGATCATCTGGCGCTGCGGGAACCAGATACGGCGCTGGCGGAACGACTGCGGAACGCCGCAGCAGGCGCGCTGGCGCGCGTCAATCCCCAGAACTACTACCACTCCGGCGTCTCGCACGTCCGCTACCCGGCCGCGCCGCTCGTGTACGGCCACGTGGCCGAGGCCGTCGAGCGGGCGAGGCAGTCGGCACGCGGAGCACTGAAGCGCTTCGAGCCCGACGGCCGCATCCTGTACCGGCAGGCCAAGGACAAACCCGACTATGGAAGCACCCATTTCGCGCCGGACTCGAACGGCCTGACGGCCCAAGTCGTCAAGTCGGTGCTGGAAGGGGCCGTCTTCTGCGGCGACGCGGAACTCATCCAGGAAGGCCTGCGCGTCCTGCGGGCCCTCGACACGTTCCAGAACACCGTCCCGCGCGGCGCCCAGACGTGGGAAGTGCCGCTCCACACGCCCGACATCCTGGCCTCGGCTCATCTCGTCCGGGCCTACACCCTCGGCTACGAGATCACGGGCGAGAAGCACTTCCTGGAGCAGGCCCGGTACTGGGCGTGGACCGGCGTGCCTTTCGTCTACCTCGTCAACCCCACCACGGGCAAGGTCGGCCCGTACAGCACGATCGCCGTCTACGGCGCGACCAACTGGCGGGCGCCCGTCTGGTTCGGGCGGCCGGTCCAGTGGTGCGGCCTGGTGTACGCCGACGCGCTGTACCGTTTCGAGCAGCACGATCCCGAGGGGCCGTGGCGGCAGTTGGCCGACGGCGTCACGGCCGCCGGCATCCAGCACACGTGGAAAGAGGACGACCGCGACCGCCAGGGCCTCCTGCCCGACTTCTTCCACCTGCGCGACCAGCGGCCCGACGGGCCCGCCATCAACCCCGGCACCGTTCAGGCCAACGCCGTGCGGCTGTACGATATGAAACCGGTCTATGCGTCGCGCGTCCTGCGCGGCCCGAATCTCTACGTCCACGCGCCCGGCGCGATCGACGAGGCGAAGCAAGAGGGCGGCGCCATCTCCTTCCGCGTCCGCGGCTGGCCGACTCGCCCCTGCCACGTCCTGGTCAGCGGCCTGACGAAGCAGCCGACGGTCCGTATCGACGGGGCCGACACACCCGTCGCCGAGCCCCACCAGTACCTGCCCTCCGGCAACCTGATCCTGAAGGTCAAGGGCGAGCCGCGCATCCACATCGTCCCCTAAGTTACAAACCGTTTACACCGTCCGGTCAACCGATGGTGTACAAGAAGACGAGAGAAAGCGTGCGGCAGGGTGTCCGCGCCTCGGGCGACGGGCCCTCTGCCGGCGAGCGGCCAAGCGAGGACCGCGAATGCGCGGAACTGTGACGTGGCAGGCCGCGTCTATTCGGGAAAGCACGTGCGCGTCTTCGCCGCAGCGGCGAAGGCCGCACGGTGCGATACTCAGGCACTCAGGCACCCGTTCCGAGGGCATAACCATGCGAACACGTCAAACCTGGCCGGTTGTGGCGATGGCGGTGACGGCGATCCTGCTGCCGACGGTGTGGGAGGCCGCCGCGGCCCCCGCGCCCGAGGCGCCGCCGACCGCCGAGGAGGCGAAGGCCGTACGCGAACAGAGCATCTACATCCCCTACGAAAAACTCCGCGAGGTCTTCGAAAAACAGGGCCGCGGCGTCTTCCTGCCCTACGAAAAGTTCCAGGAACTCTGGAAGGCCGCACGCGACAAGACCGCCCCGCCCCCCGAGGTCAAGCCGCCCATCGACGCCCTCATCACCGAGATCGCCGGCGTGGTCACCGTCTCGAAGGACGTCATCACGGTCGAGGCCGCGGTCAAGTTCGAGGTCCTGAAGGAGGGCTGGAACGAGGTGCCGCTGCGCCTCGGCGACGTGGCCCTGACGAAGGCGACGCTCGATAAAGAGCCCGCGCGCATCATCTCCGACGCCAAGGCCGGCTACACGCTGCTCGTCGAGAAGAAGGGCAAGCAGCCCCAGCAGTTC
Source organism: Phycisphaerae bacterium (assembly GCA_035529015.1). GTDB lineage: Bacteria > Planctomycetota > Phycisphaerae > FEN-1346 > FEN-1346 > JAUVZF01. The sequence continues at coordinate 3,813 of DATKXP010000067.1, forward strand.
GCCCTGGCCCTGGGGTTCGCCAAGGCCTACTCAAAGGCGCCGGGCCAGAACAGCGTCTCCTTCGAGAGCCCCCAGGCCCCGGTCAGCAAGTGGGAGGTCCGCATCCCCGAGTCGGGCGTCAAGGTGAACATCCATCCCCTCCTGGCCGCCACCGAGGTGCCCCCCGCCCCGGGCGCCGCCAAGGAGACCGTCGTCCTGGCGTTCGTCGGCGCCGCGCCCACCGTCCGGATCGACTGGACGCCCAAGGCCGAAGGCGCCAAGGGCCTGGCGGCGCTGGCCAGTGTCCAGGTCGAGCAGCAGACGATCGTCGAGGAGGGCGTCACGCGGACCCGCGCGACGCTGGCCTACGAGATCAGCCGGGCCGAACTGGCGAGCCTCGAGGTCGAAGTCCCCGCCGACCAGAAGGTGGCCGGCGTTTTCGATCCGAACGTCCGCGAATGGTCGGTGGCGGCCGCCGACGGCGTCCAGAAGATCACCGTCCAACTCTTCGAACCCGCCAAAACGACGCAGAACCTGACGCTCGAACTCGAAAAGTTCGCCGCCGAGCAGGCCGACCAGGTCAAAGTGCCCGTCATCAAGGCCGTCGGCGTGGGACGCCAGCAGGGCGTGGTCGTCGTGCAGGTGACCGCCGGCCTGCGGGCCGAGGCGGTCGCCCACACGGGCCTCCTGCAACTCGATGCGGCCGAACTGCCCAAGACCCTCGCCAGGGCCAAGTGGGATTTCTCGTACCGCTACGCCGCCCTGCCGTTCGACCTGACGCTGGGCGTCGAGAAGGTCCAGCCGCGCATCCTCGCCGACTCGCTCGTCGAGGCCCACCTCGGCACCGAGGCGCTCACGGTGGATCTCCTGGTCGTTTACACGGTCGAGCGGGCCGGTGTCTTTCGCTTCGAGATCGACGTGCCTGAAGGCTACGACGTCCGGAGCGTGCGCGGCACGGACGTCGGCAAGGGTGTCGCCGCCGCCCAGGTCGATGCGCATCACCTGACCGGCCCGAACAAGACGCGCCTGGTGGTGAACCTGTCGCGCAAGGCCCTCGGCAAGGTGGCCCTGGCCGTCTCCCTCCACAAGACGCTGCGCGAGCCCGACCTGCTGACGCCCACCGGCAAGGCGGCCGACATCCCGCTGGCCATCCCGCGCGTCGCGCCCGACAGCGTCGAGCGCGAGACGGGGCGCCTGGTCGTCTACGCGCCCGAGAGTCTGCGCGTCAACCCCGACAAGCCGACGGGCCTGCGGACCGTGACGTTCCAGGAAGCGACCCAGGACATGCGCCGCACGCAGCGCGGCGGCGAGCGGCCGGTCCTGGCCTTCGCCTACACCGAGGAACCCGCCTCGCTGGCCCTGGCCGCCGAACGCCGCAAGCCGCACGTCACGGCGCGGCAGTTGCTCGTGGCGCGGATCGATTCCGGCGTCGTCAAGTACTCGGCCACCTTCTTCTACGACGTCCTCTATAGCGGCGTGAAGAACCTGCGGCTCGACGTGCCGCAGGACCTGGCCGCCGACATCCGCGTCACGCCCCTCGCGATCCGCCACGAGACGATCGCCGAAAAGCCCGAGGACCTGGCCGACGGCTACGTCGCCTGGCAACTCACCGGCGACACCGAGTTCATGGGGGCGGCCACGGTGACGCTCGCCTGGGAGAAGAAGATCGAGAAACTCGACGTCGGAAAGAGCGTCAACCTCGACATCCCGCGCCTCATCCCCCGCGCCGTCGATCGGGCCTGGGGACAGATCGTCCTCGCCAAGGCCGAGACCATCGACGTCCAGCGGGCCGAGGGCGAGGACAAGGTCAAGGGCCTGCGGCCCATCGACCCGCAGCACGACCTCATGCCCGGCGCGTCGGTCATGGGCGCCGCACGGGCCTTCGAGTTCCACGAGGACTGGGCCCTGACGGTCGTCGCCACCATGTACAAACTCGAGGACATCAAGCACACCGCCATCGAGCGGGCCCTCGTGCGGATGGTCGTGACGCGAAGCGACCTCGTGAGCGTCCAGGCCCTGTACCGGGCCCAGAGCGCGAGGCAGCGGCTGCTCGTCAGGCTGCCCGCCAACGTCAACTTCGACACCGAGCCGCTGCGGATCAACGGCCGGCCCGTTTCGCTGGAGCGCGGCGACGCCGAGGGCAGCACCTTCTACGTGCCCCTGGTCGGTCAGCAGGCAGGCGAACCGTTCCTGCTGGAACTGCGGTACACCGTCAGCGGCGCCGGCCTGACGCTCGAGTGCCCCGTCTTTCCGGAAGAGCCCGCCGTCCAGAAGGTGTACCTGTCGGCATGGCTGCCGAGCGAGTGGGATTACCTCGGCTACGTCGGCCCGTGGACCGACGAGTTGGTCTGGCGCGTGCTCGTGGGCGACATGGTCTGGTACCCCGTGGCGCGCCGTAACGATGCGTCGCTCATCGAGTGGGTCCGCCAGGGCATGAAGATCGAAGGCGGCGCCGAGGGCGGGTTCCAGACCGACGGCCGGCAGTACCTGTTCTCGACGCTGCGGCCCGAGCAGCCGCCCGAAGGAAGCCTCCGCCTCGTGGCGATGGACAGCGACTACCTGGCCGTCCTCGTCTTCGTCGTCATCCTGGCGGTCGGCGTGGCGCTGCTCCTCGTGCCGTGGACGAAGCGGTGCATCGCCGTGGGAGCCTTCATTGCGCTGATGGTCCTGCTGGGCGTGTTCGCCCCGACGTTCGCCGCCCAGGTGGCCGACGGCGTCATGTTCGCCGCCGCCTTCCTCGTAGCGGTCATCTGGCTCCTGTGGTACCTGCTGTGGACGCGCCGGCACGACCCGCGCATGATCGAACGCCGCAAGGCACGCCGCGCCGCCCGAGACGCTGCCCTCGCCCGCGCGAGGGCTGCCGCCCAGCGTGCCGGCGCCCCGGCGGCCAAGCCGCCCACCGCCAAGCCGCCCACCGCCAAGCCGCCCACCGCGGGCCCGCCCACCGAAGAAGGCGAACCGCCACCCAAAGACCACAACGCCGACAAGGAAGGGGGTGAGGACCATGCGTAACACCATCCCCATCCTGCTGCTGGCCTTCGCCACGCTGGCGGCGCCCGTCGCGGCCGCCGGCAACGCGCCGCCGCCGGCCAATCTGAAATCTCAAATCTCAAATCTGAAATCTGGAATCTCAAATCTCAGATCTGAAATCCCAGATCCGAAATCCGAGAAAACGGTCCGCGAACTCCTCGTCCCCTTCGAGGACCTCCATGTCCTCCTCGAAGGCGATCCGAACCGCGTCCTCCTGTCGCGCGAGGAGTACGAGGCGCTCCTCGCCAAGGCCAAAAAAGAGGCCGAGGCCCGCGCGCCGCGACAGGCACTGCTCGTCTCGGCAGACTACGATGCCAACGTCGGCGACGAACGGGCCGAGATCACCGGCACCCTCACCGTCAGTGTCCTCGAGGACGGCCTGCACGCCGTCGGCCTCGACATCGGGGGCGTGGGCCTGCGCGGCGCGACGCTCGACGGCAAGGGCGCACCGGTCGGCCTCGCCGACGACGGCCGGCTCACCCTCTTCGTCCAAGGCAAGGGCGAGCACAAACTCGTTCTCGACGTCGTGGCCCCGCTCCAGACCACGGCCGCGCGGCAGATCCTGAACTTCCGCCTGCCGACCCCCGCGCCTTCGCGTATGCGGCTGACCGTCCCGGGCGACGTCGAGGTCAAGTCCGGCGCGCCGGTCGTCCGGCGCACCTTCGACGAGGCCGCCGAGGTCACGCGCATCGAGATCCTGCCCGCCAAGGGCGACGTCTCGCTCGTCATGACGCTCAACAGCCGCCTCCTGCGCAAGGACCGCATCGTCGTCGCGCGGTCGGTCTTTCTGGACGAGGTGACGCAGGCCTACGAGCGCCTCCACGCCACCGTCTCGATGGGCATCCTGCACCGCGCCGTGAAGGATTTCCGGTTCGCCGTCCCGACCGGCTTCGAGGTGACCGACGTCCGGTCGCCGAACCTAGCGCGCTGGGCCATCGTGACCGAGGGCAACCGCCGCATCCTCGACGTCCACCTCCGCGACGAAACCACCGAAACCGTTGTCCTGAACCTCTCGGCCGTGCGGATGAAGCCCGACCTGGAGTCGTGGGCCCTGGCGAAACTCGAACCGCTCGACGTCGTCGGCCACGTGGCCGTCGTCGGCCTGGCCGTCGAGGACCGCCTGAAGGCCGAGGCCGTCTCGCCCGAGGGCCTTATCGCCATCGACACGGCGGTCCTGACGAAGGCGCTGCCGGCCACCGTGCTCGAGGCCCGTCCGGGCGCGGCCACGATCCGCCCGGTGGCGGCGTACTACGCGCCGCAAGGCGCCTTCGGCCTCTCGGCACGGTTCGTCAAGCCCCCGGCACGCCTGCGCGTGACGACCAACCTGCTGGCGATCCTCGAGGACGGCGGCCTGACGGTCCGCGGCGGGTTCGCGCTGGTGCCCGAGGAAGAGAAATGCTTCGCCTTCGACTTCGGTGTCCCCGCCGGATGGGACGTGACCAGCGTCACGGCCGACGGCGGCGGCCTGGTCTTCGAGCGATACGGCAAACCCGGCGAGGCCGGACGTGTCCACGTCCGCCTGGTCCAAGGCGTACCCGCAGGGACCGAGCGGCAGGTGCTCTTCACGGCCGTCCACGTCCCCAAGACCTGGTTCAGCGAGTGGGAGGCGACGGCCGTCGAGTTTCCGGTGTTCGCCGTCTCGGGCGCCGCCCGTGACGTGGGCGCCGTCGCCGTCGATGCGCGCGACGACATGGTCGCCCGGCCCGAGTTGCTCGAGCGTCTCATGCCGCTCGACGAAAACGAGAAAACCCGTTACGGCCTCCAGGGCGTGGCGGCCGGTCTTGCCTACCGCTACGACGCCCAGCCTTATCGGGCCCGCCTGACCGTCGAGCGGACCCTGCCGCGCATCACCGCA
>DATKXP010000068.1:0-12402 GCA_035529015.1 Phycisphaerae bacterium
TGCTCCAGTACTTCCAGCAGCGAGGATTCTCCGTTTTGGGTATTGAGCCCGCGAAGAACGTGGCGAAGGCGGCGATAGCCAAAGGCATCCCGACCGAGACGGTGTTCTTCGGGACCGAGACGGCGCGCGCGTTCGCCGGGAAGGGTCGCCGGGCGGACCTGCTTGTCGGGAACAACGTCCTTGCGCATGTGCCGGACCTGAACGATTTCGTCGCGGGAATGAAGGTGCTCCTCAAGCCCGACGGTGTGATCACGATGGAGTTTCCACACGTCGTGCGGTTGATGGAGTTCAACCAATTCGACACGATCTATCACGAGCATTTCTCGTACTTCTCCTTCAGGACGGTCAAGCGAGTCTTCGCCCGGCACGGCTTGGCGCTGTTCGACGTGGAGGAACTGCCGACCCACGGCGGTTCGCTTCGGATCTACGGGTGCCACGCCGAGGCCGACCGGCCGGTCGAGGCGCACGTGGCACGCATGGAGTCCTTCGAGGCGGAGCGGGGTATGGGCTGCCTCGACACATACCGGGGGTTCGACGAGAAGGTCAAGCGCGCCAAGCGCGCTATCCTCCGGTTCTTCATTGATGCCAAGCACCACGGCAAGACCGTCGTCGGGTACGGGGCGGCGGCCAAGGGCAACACGTTGCTCAATTATTGCGGCATCCGGACCGACTTTTTGGACTTCGTGGTGGACCGGAGCCCCCAGAAGCAGGGCAAGTTCCTCCCGGGCACGCACATTCCGGTTTATGCGCCTGAAAAGGTTGCCGAGCGCAAGCCCGACTATCTCTTCATCTTGCCCTGGAACATCAAGGATGAGATATTGCGGACGATGTCGTGCATCCGGCAGTGGGGGGGGAGGTTTGTGGTGCCGATTCCCGAGGTCGAGGTGATCTCGTGATTTTCACCGAACTTCCGCTGGCGGGGGCCTTCCTCATCGAGCCGGAGAAGGTGCTGGACGAGCGAGGTTTTTTTGCGCGGACTTGGTGCCGCGAGGAATTCGCGGCCCGCGGCCTGTGCGCGGAGATCGTCCAGTGCAACATCTCGTTCAACTGCAGGAAGGGGACGCTGCGCGGGATGCACTACCAGGTGGCCCCGCACGAGGAGGTGAAGATCGTCCGCTGCACCATCGGAGCGATCTACGATGTGATTATCGACCTTCGCCCCGGCTCGCCCACATACAGGAGGTGGGAGGGGGTTGAATTGACGGCTGAAAACCGTAAGATGCTTTATGTTCCGAAGGGCTTCGCCCACGGGTTCCAGGCGATTGAAGACGCCACGGAGGTCTTCTACCAGATGTCGGAGTTCTACCATCCGGAGTCGGCGCGCGGCGTGCGGTGGGACGACCCTGCGTTCGCGGTCGAGTGGCCGTTGTCCGAGGACCTCGCCATCTCCGAGAGAGATGCAAATTATCCATTGATAGAGTCATGACGAAGCAACTAAGGGTACTCGTTGCCGGCATTGGGGGGGCCTCGCTGGGCACGGAGATCGCCAAGTGCCTTTTCCTGGCCCAGGGGCGCTATGCCGTCTTCGGCTGCGACGTGGCGCCCCTCGCGTACGGGCATTTTCAGGAGGGGTTTGAGCGGACTTTCGTCGTCGACCGTTCACATTACGTCGAGTCCGTTCTCCGCGCCTGCCGTGAGGTCCGCATCGACTGTATCGTTCCGGGCGGGGAGGAGCCGTTGTTGCTGCTGTCCGCGGCTGCGGCCGACCTCGAGGCAGAGGGCATCCATCTGGCGGCCAATGCCCCCTCCGTCATCGCGCAGATGGCGAACAAGCGGATTGCCTTCGACACGCTTGCCTCTCTGGGCTTCACGATCCCGCGGACGCTGGTGCTCGATGACACGGACGGCCTTCGCGACATGACGTATCCGTGTGTCGTCAAGCCTGCCACGGACTCCGGCGGCAGCACCTTCGTCTTCCTTGCTGAGAACCATCGCGACGCCGTGCTCTTCGTCTCGTACCTGGCGAGCAAAGGTCGGCAGGCCTTGGTCCAGGAGTACATCCCCGAGACCGAGGGAGAGTTCACCATAGGCGTTCTCTCGTTGCCTGACGGGAAGATCCTCGGTTCCATCGCCCTGCGCCGCCTGTTGACCGCCAAACTGTCCGTCCTCGTCCGCAGTAGTGTCGGCCTGATCTCGACCGGCTACAGCCAGGGCTTGATCGATGCCTTTCCGGAGCCGTGTACGATGGCCGAGCGTATGGCGGCCGCGATCGGGAGCCGGGGGCCCATCAACGTTCAGGGGCGCGTTTGGAAGGGGACGCTCATCCCCTTCGAGATCAACCCGCGATTCTCCGCGTCCACGTACCTCCGCGCGTTGGCCGGGTTCAACGAGGTCGACCTGTACCTTCGTCAGGTGTTGCTTGGCGAGCGCGTAAGGCCCGGGCCGATCCGGCCGGGCCATTACCTCCGTAGCCTGTGTGAGACTTATGTCCCGCTCGACAGGGTGAAACCGTGATCTGCTGGATCACACAAAACCTGGGTACGGCTGCGTATGCCGCGGTCAGTGGTGCGGCCGGCTTCCGCGTCCTGGACGTCAGGGATCTCGTGGATCGCTCCGGCAACCGGCCGGCGGATGTCCGAGCGAAGATCGACGAGGGCCTCGCGTGGCTTCGGGCGGGCGAGAAGGTCGTCGTGTGCTGCGACCTTGGCATGTCGCGGAGCAATGCGGTCGCGGCCGGCATCCTGTCGCTCCGGGAAGGCATCCCCGCGGACACGGCGGTCCGGCGCGTGCTCGAGGCAACCGGGGAGGCATCCATCCAGATTGGGGTGCTGTCGGCGCTTCGCCGCGCGCTGGAATGTGGGCCGGATACGGCGGTCGCGGTTTCCGAGGAATCTCGCCGGATCCTGCTGACAGGCCCGGCGGACTTCACGGATTCCGCGTTGCTGGACGAGTTGAGGAAGGAGCACGAGGTCGTCCCGCTGAACATCGGCGAGGTGGATCTCGTCCGTAACCCGGTGGCCCTGGACCTCCTGACCAAGGAGAAGGGCCTGGACACTGTGTTGCACTTGGCCTCGCCAGCCGCGCCGAACACCGGCGAGGCGATGGGCACGGCATTGTCCGTGCTCAAGCATGTCTTGGACGTCTGTGTCGAGAACGACCTGTTCCTGATCCACCTGAGCAGTTGGGAGGTTTTCTCCGGATACCGGTCGAAGGAGTTGTGGCTCGACGAGTCCGTTGCGCCGCGGCCCGGCGGGACCTACGGGCGGACCCACGTCTTGTGTGAAACGCTCATCTCCCTATACCAGCAGCAACAGGACATCGGTTGCACGATCCTGCGGCCCAGCGTCGTTTATGGTCCGGAAGGTCCCCGTCCGCGGTTCCTGTGGAACTTCCTCGAGAAGGCCAGGTTGGGGCAGGAGATCGTCACGCACCGGTATGCCAACGGCCTGCCGGTTCTGGACCTGCTCCACGTGGACGATCTGCGGCGGGCCATCCTGGAGTCCGTGGCGCGCCGCGTCTCAGGGGTCATCCATCTGGGCACCGGGGTCGGAACGTCCACGGTGGACCTTGCGCAGCTGATGGTGGAACTGCTCGGTTCGCCGAGCACGATCCGCCAGGTGGAGATCGAGCGAACCGTCGGCAATATCTTGGTTGACACTCGGCGCGCGGCGGCTATACTCCAATGGCATCCTACGGTGACGTTGTCCCAGGGGCTCCTCACGGTCTTGAATGTGAAGAAAGGGACCGGGTATGTCTGATCCGCCGCAGGCGCGCGATGTGCAGGAGGAGTTGCAGCGGCAGGAGTCCGTCCCGTGGGCTCGTGGGAAATACTACAAGTCATATGAGCAGGTTCTTGGCGACGGCATCGTCCGCAACATCCTGGAGCACATGCGTCCGCCCAGCCTCCTCGACGTGGCCTGTGGCAACGGGCTGGTGACCAGCCGGTTGGCCCCGCACTTCCGACGAGTGGTCGGCGTGGACGCCTCCTCGGCCCATATTGCCAAGGCGCGTGAGGATCATCCCCGAATCGAGTTTGTGCACGCGCTGGCAGAGGAGTACCGTGCCGACGAGCCCTTCACTACGGTTGCGCTGTCCAACCTCTTGGAGCACGTGGTCGACCCGGTGGTCCTGCTTGCCCACATGCGCGGCCAGTTGGCCACGGACGGGCGGCTGATCGCGAGCGTTCCCAACGCCCTGGCGGCGAACCGGCGGATCGCCAGGCTCATGGGGACACTCGAAGATGAGTACGAATTGTCGCCGTTTGACATTGAGGTTGCCGGACACCGGCGATACTATGACCTGCGGGCGCTCGTGCGGGATTTCGAGGCGGCGGGTCTGCACGTTGTGCATAAGGGGGGGATCTTCTACAAGATGCTGTCGTCCCCCCAGTTCAACTGGCTTCTGGAGCAGGGCTTGTGGGACGAGGGTGGACATGGGTGGGGGCGCGTCGGCGCGGAGAAGGCCAAAGACTGGCGTCAGGCCTTCTGTGAGGCCTGCTATGAGTTCGGGAAGCAACGTCCCGAGGACTGTAACCTGGTCTATGTGGTGGCTGAGCCGTGAGCGCCGGACGAGGGCTCCTTCGCCCTTTCGCTGTTTTGTGACGGCTGCCAAGGGGAGCACAAGATGCCGGATGAGACGGACCTGATCCGGGCGATGGGCAGCAACCGGGAATTGAAGAAGATGGCCGTGGACTTCCTTCGTGAAACTGCCCCCTATCGGTACACGTATCACTTCACCTGGCTTGGCCTGCCGATCATCCAATTGCCGCAGGATATCGTGGCAGTTCAGGATATTGTGTGGCGGGTCAAGCCCGATCTGATTATCGAGACGGGCGTTGCCCACGGCGGATCCCTGATTCTCTCGGCCTCCTTGCTCGAATTGATCGGCGGTGAGGGGGAGGTGCTGGGGATCGACATCGACATTCACCCCCACAACCGCGCTGCGATCGAGGGCCACCCCTTGGCCCGCCGCGTCCGCCTGATAGAAGGTTCATCAACCGACCCGGAGGTCGCCGCCCGGGCCGCCGGCATGGCGCGCGGCAAGAAAAGCGTGCTGGTGATGCTCGACTCCGACCACACCCACGACCACGTGCTCCGCGAGCTGCATCTGTACTCTCCCTTGGTGACAGTCGGCAGCTACCTGGTGGTTTTCGACACGAGCATCGATGACATGCCGGCGGGCCTCTACCCGGGTCGTCCCTGGGGTAGGGGAAACAACCCGCGAACAGCGGTGCGAGAGTTCCTGGCTACCAACGACCAGTTCGTAGTTGACCAGGAGATCGAGGACAAGATCCTGGTTACCGTGGCGTCGGGCGGGTACCTCACTCGTGTCAAGGACTAAAGGCCGACATGATCATACCGAGCCACGTCCAGATCGAGACGATCAATGGGGTTTGCTCCGCCCGATGTCCGATTTGCACCATCGCTACATGGACACGCAGACCCCACGTCATGCCCAAGGACGAGTTCGGCCGGATCTTGGAGAGGTTTGTGCCTTACCGCGACCGGATCGAGTTCCTTACCCTGCACGGGTGCGCGGAGCCGCTGCTGGACCGCGAGCTCCCCGAGAAGGTCGCGATAGCCAAGCGGATGGGTTTCCGCGGAACGGGCTTCGCGACGAACTGCACGCACCTCGGCGAAGCGAAGGCCCGCGCGCTCCTGGAGGCAGGCCTGGACACTCTCATCTGCTCCGTCGACGGCCTCACCAAGAAAACTCACGAGGCGATACGGGTCGGCACCGACTTCGACGAGGTGGTCGCCAACGTCATGGGGTTTCTCCGGCTGCGGCAGGAGGTCGGCCATACGCGCGTTATCGTGCGGTTCATCCGGCAGGAGGCCAACCGCGCCGAGTGGCCGGAGTTCCACAAGTTGTGGTCGGCGCGCCTCGATCCCGCCAGGGGGGATGAGGTCACGGTCTTCGACATCCACAACTGGGGCAGCAAACTTGAGAACTACCGGGCGGCCGATCTGAACCGCGACAGGGAAAACCCCGCTGCCGTCTGCCAGGACGTCTTCCAGCGGATGTTCATTTACTCCAACGGTAACGTCGCCCTCTGCTGCGCGGACGACAACGGCTTCTTCGACCTCGGGAACGTGATCGAGGGCGATCCCATCGAGATCTTCAACGGCCCTATCTTCACCCGCTACCGGGAGATGATGAAACAGGGGCGCATGGCCGAACTTCATTACTGCGACGCGTGCACCATCCCGCGGTCACGGGCCCTTAAGAGGACGGAGCGATGACCGAGCGAGTCCCCATCGCGGGGCCGTGGATCACCGAGAAGGAAGTGCAGTACGTCGCCGACGCTGCCGCGCACGCCTGGTATGAGAACGCCTCGATGTACCACGACCGGTTCGAGAAGGCGTTCCGCGAGCACTTGGGCGTCGCGTATGCCATGGCGCTGCCATCGTGCACCTCCGCGATCCACCTGTCGCTGGCCGCGCTCGGCATCGGGCCCGGCGACGAGGTTATTGTGCCGGACATCACGTGGATCGCGTCGGCCGCCCCCGTCACCTATGTCGGGGCAACGCCCGTGTTCGCCGACATCGATGAGCGGACGTGGTGCCTGTCCGCCGACGCCTTCGAGCGGTGCATCACGCCCCGGACGAAGGCGGTCATCCCGGTGGACCTCTATGGCGGCATGCCTGACATGGACGCCATTCACGATGTCGCCCGGCGCAGGAACATCGCCGTCATCGAGGACGCCGCCCAGGCGATCGGCGCGACCTACAAAGGCAGGCCCGCCGGTACCTTCGGTGACACGGGTGCCTTCAGTTTTCACGGCACCAAGACGCTCACGACGGGCGAGGGCGGCATGCTCGTGACCGACCGGCGGGATGTCTACGACCGCGCTACCGTGCTACGGGACCATGGCCGGATACCGGGCGAGAAAATGTTCTGGAACGCCCAAGTGGCCTACAAGTACAGGATGAGCAGCATGCAGGCGGCCCTGGGGCTGGCTCAACTGGAGCGGCTCGAAGAGTTGATCGCCCGGAAGCGGGAGATCTTCGCCTGGTACCGCCGGGAACTGGGCGATGTGCCTGAGGTGACCCTCAACGAGGAGGCCCCCGGGACCCGGAACGCCTACTGGATGGTGACGGCCATCTTGGATCCCAGACTCGGTTTGGAGAAGGAACGGCTGATCGCCCTCTTCAACGAGCAGGGCATCACCTCGCGGCCTTTCTTCTATCCGCTCAGTTCGCTTCCGGCCTACGCGGGCCTCCGCCAGGCCGACGAGGCGCGCGCCCGCAACCGCGTCAGTTACCGCCTCAGCGCCAGCGGGGTCAACCTGCCTTCCGCCCTGAGCCTTACAGAACGGCAGGTGTGCCGTGTCTGCGATGTCTTGAAGCAACGGCTGCTGGCGGTTGCCGGGTGACGGCCGGGCTCTCGGTGAAGGAATGGGGTGAATGGTGGACCGAACAACGCACAAGCCGCGGGTCAGCATCGGACTCGTGGCCTACAACGAGGAGCGGTTCATTCGCAGGACGGTCGAGTCCTTGCTGGCCCAGGATTTTACGGATTTCGAACTCATCATCTCCGACAACGCCTCCTCTGACCGCACGGAAGAGATTTGCCGCGAGTTCGTCTCGCGTGACCCGAGGGTGTCATACCACCGGAACGCCGAGAATATCGGCGCCGTCGGCAACTTGAACCGGGTGGCTGGCAGGGCTTCCGGCGAGTACTTCCTGCTGTCCTGCGCTCACGACCTCTATGACCCCACCTTCCTCTCCAAGGCCGTCCGTATCCTGGAGAGCGATCCCGGCGTTGTGCTCTGCTATTCTGACTGCTCGTTCATCGACGAGGGCGACAAGGTGTTCATGGCTGTTCGGCGCCAAGTGGATACCCGCGGAAAGACCGCCCGCGCCCGCTACAACGCCGCGATATGGACGCTTGACTGTTACGTCATATGTGGGTTACACCGCATGTCGGTGCTCCGCCAGGTGTTGCCGATGCGGCAGGTTATGGGGGCGGACAACCTCGTACTGGCCGAACTGTCTTTCCTCGGCGCCTTCGCCAACATCCCCGAGGGCCTTTTCTTCCTGCGCACGTTCAGGACCCCCGGCGACATGCCCGCTGCCTGGAAACGGTTGATCAACGAGGAGGTGCGCATTCGCCGGTATCCGGCCCTCTTCTGGCGGTACGCGCGGAACTTCCTGGGGGTCGTGGCCCGCCGCTCCGGCACGCCGTCCGAGAGGGTGTGCTTGGGTGCGTCGGCGATCCTGCGGCTCGCCAAGATGGCCGTCGGAACGACGGGCGTGTTCCTCATATCCGCCTGTGCGCCTCGCCTGCTTCGGCGATTGTCGAGGTGGCTCCTAGGCAGCAGACGGACGGTCGGCCACCGCGAGTTGGCTTCGCCTCCTGTCCTTCGAAAGTGATGACGGCTCAGGATGTTGCCAGAGGCGCCCCAGATGACCCGGATCCAGAGGAACGTGGTTGCGAACGCGATCAGTTACGCATACGCTGCCGCGGCAGCGATCGCGTGTGTGCCCGCCTACATCCGTTTCATGGGCATGGAGGCCTTTGGGCTGGTCGGGTTCTTTATCGCCCTCTATACCGTGTCCGCGCCCCTCGGGATGGGACTCAGCATGGCTTTCAACCGCGAACTGGCTCGCCTTTCCGTTCGGGACAACACCCTTTCCGAAATGCGGGACTTGCTCCGCACCCTGGAGAGCGTCTACTGGCTCGTGGCCGTCGCCGTGGGGTTCGGCGCCGTTGCGGCCGCCCCTCTGATCTCCCAGCACTGGATCAAGGCCGAGGCCCTGTCGGTCACGACCGTCATGCGGGCAATCTGGCTCATGGGCGTGGCCCTCACGCTCCAGTTCCCCTACGCCCTTTATGCCGGCGGCTTGAACGGCCTTCAGCGCCAGGCCCTCCTATCGGTCATCAACATATGCATGAATACTCTTCGCTTCGGCGGGGCCCTCCTCGCGCTCTGGGTCGTCTCGCCCACCATCGAGGTCTTCTTCATCTGGAACGCCTCGGTCGGCGCGCTCCACTCGATCGTGTTGGGGGTGGCCATACGGCGGTGTCTGTCCGGCTCGCCAGGACGGCCGGCATTTCGCTGGGGGCTGCTGAAGAAGATCGGACGCTTTGCCGCCGGCACGAGCGGCATCTCCCTCGCCGCGCTGGTCCTCACTCAACTGGACAAGGGAATCCTGAGCAGGATGCTGAGCCTCGAGATGTTCGGCTACTACTCGCTTGCCAGCATGGCCTCTTTCAGCCTGTACATGTTCATCGGCCCGGTCTTCACGGCGCTGTCGCCGCGGTTCGCCCAACTCGCAGGCCTCGGCGACAGGGAGGGCCTCAAGGCCCTGTATCACCTCGGCTGCCAGATCATCTCCGTCCTGGTGATCACCGCCGCGGCCGTTGGCGTCGTCTTTGCCGGGGAAGTCCTCAGCGTCTGGACAGGCGATCCCGTGACGGTCGAGAGGGCCCACCTCGTCATGAGTCTGCTCTTCGTCGGCACCTCCCTCAACTGCCTCGCCAACCTGCCCTACGCCCTCCAACTGGCCTACGGCTGGACCAGCCTGGCCTTCTACACCAACCTGGTGGCTATCGCGGTCCTGGCACCCCTTATCGTTCTGCTCAGCGTGCGCTACGGTGCCGAGGGTGCCGCCGTGGCCTGGGTCATCCTCAACCTCGGGGCCGTCCTCATCAGCGTTCAGATCGCGCACGCTCGCCTGCTGCCGGGCGAGATCCGGCGCTGGTTTCTCGACGACATCGGGAGGCCCCTCGCTGCTGCCGTGCCCGTCGTCCTCGTTGCACGCCTCCTGATCTCGCCCGAGATGACGCGCCCCGTTCTGTTGCTGTGCCTTCTTGCCGTGGCGCTGGCGGTGCTGGTCTCTTCTTCGCTTGCCGCACCGCAAGTGCGAGGTGCCCTGCGGGGCTGGCTCAAGAGCCATGCCCGGACGTAGAAGGTGGCGGCGGGGTGCTCGATAAGGTGCTCGTGGAGGTCGAGGTGGCAGTCAATGTAGTCGTCGGCGGGGGAGGGGAACCCTGCCGGAACACCAGCGGCAAACAGGGGAATCCGCTGCCCGAAAGGGGTTTGGGCGACCCGACCGAGGATTTCTACCTGATTCCGGGCCATACGGACACTATAACCGCAACCCTAACAAATGCCAAACAAAAAAAGGGGGGGGGTGTTGCGCTCGCACGACACGCTTCGTTTGGCCTGTCCGCCCGGCAGGAATCGACCGCCGAGTCATCGCTTGGTACAACACCGAGCGGTACCACGAGACCCCTTGGCTATGTTACACCGGACGATGTATACTGCGGCCGACGGGAACGCATCTCGAATCGTCGGCGAGAACTCAAGACCAAGACGCTGGCCCGTCGCCGGCGTCGGAACCACGGAATGCCCGGACTGAAAGGACTCGACCGGACCGAAAAACCCTCCCTTGCGCCGAAGGCTTATTTGTGCCATTTACACTGAAGACATACACCACACTTAGGGCACTTGACCTTTCGGCCCGTGATCCATCCCGCCTGCCTTCCGTACCTATTTCCGGGACCGGTTTGTCCCCATCGGCAGCGGTCTGGTATAACCAAAGAGTTTTAAACTGCTACTGAAAGGTTCCACCTCATTAAGGGACCACTCGAAGGCCATGCGAACCTCCGCTTCCAGTTCGCCCTTCATCTTCACACTTTGTGCCTCGGGCCAAAAGGTCTTGCCCTTAGCATTCACAAGCCGGGCTCTCGCCAACTGACCCTCGGGAGGAGGATACGCAAACCGAATCTGGATCGTGAATACCCTGCGCGTGACAGGACTGACACTTATAATTCCGCCGGGCAATATAGGACGGACTACGACGTCCACACTCTCGGCTGCCTCAACGCGCCACGGCTGCCTCACCCAACGGCCAGAGGCCGGATCGCGGACATGTGAAAGAATCCTGCGGACCTCAACATCCTCGGGGGCGGGCTTCAGAGCCATCGCCTCCAACTCGTTGGCCCGTTCCACCAAATCACAATCTCGGCAGAGCTCCGCGGCGCGGGCCAGATCCTTCGTCGCTTCAACTTTGCCGTCTAAGCACAGTTTGTACAACGCCTCCAAACATGTGGCTTCACAACGGAGGGCTTCTGGATGCCCAAGACAGACCAGCGTGGCCAAAGAGCCTTGCAAGGCAAAAAGCCTCGTGGCATCCTGCTGGGCCAACAATACATTGCTGATCAGCGCCACCTGCTCATCGGCCCAGTCATACTTCTTCCATTTGATGCCCCACATCGCGATTGCCGCCCGGGCCTCAGGTAAACCGACTGAAGCGGCGGCTTTTGTTGCCTCGCCATAGGCGCGCTCGAGTGCTTGATCTCTCTCCTTCCACATGCATTGTGATTGACACCAAGTAGCCACTTCATCGAGGCGAACGAGGTTTCCGCCAGCTTCGGCCATCTTGCCGGCAAATGCGGCGTGCTGCCAGAGCGTATTGCATTCTTTCCACTCAGTCTGCAAAGCAGGCTCGTACCGCGAACACCAATCCCTCAGACGGAGCAGCCGTTCAGCATCATTGCCAGCGGCGGCCAACCGGGTCTTGTATGCCGCCTGCAGCGTCTGCTGGTGCTCGGCTGACAGACCGTTCTTCTTCGCGAATTCGAGCAGCCCGTCGACTTGGGTATCGTCGGCCAAGTCCACGCCTTCGAAGCGCACCTCGTAGATACTGCGAGCTGCCTCCCTGCGGATCTGTGCTGAGTCGTCCAGGAGTTTCCGCCGCTCTTCATCCAAACCATACTTCGAGGCAAATTGGGCCAGCCCCTCCACCTCGTCCACTTTGGCCAAGTCCACACGCCCCCGACGGAACTTAAATGCGCTCGCGAGCATTGTCCGTGCTTCCTCTTGCAGTCTGTTATCTATCGCAAATCTGCTCAAGGCGGTAACTTGAACATTGTCTCCGAGATCCGCTTCCGCAACTCTCGCCCAGAACTCGCAGCAGGTGGCCTGTCGTTTCAAATCCCACCGCTGACACCACCGGCCCAAGGCCCTGATCACCTTCGGGTCGCCGGCCGAGGTCGCGAGGCGCGTTTCATAGGCGCGAAGCAGAAGCTTTGCCCGTCGGTCCTCAAGGCCGTTCTCGAACGCAAACTTGGCTAGACGGGAAACTTGACTGTCATCCTTTAGGTCTACCTTCTTCTCCATCGACTCGAAGTCGGCCAGAATTGCCTCTTCAGACACAATCTCGCGGACCTTCGACTTTGGGATCCGCATGGTGCCGCCGTTCGGGAACGTCACCACGTACTGGTCGTTCTCCTCGGTGATCGTTCCGGCGAAGCGGGAGCCGTCTTGCATCACGAGAACGTCGCCTCGGGCTCGTTCCGCTCGCACTAGCAGGCATACGAAGATTGCCAGAGCCATCTTCAGCGCGAGTCCATCCCGAAAGGCCCGCATCGCGGCTCTCCTTCTGCTCGGCCGGATTTAGGGTATCTTAGCACGTCGGCAACTGCTACGCCACCAATTATGCAGCGCGAGCT
>DATKXP010000069.1:0-7006 GCA_035529015.1 Phycisphaerae bacterium
CCCCTTGCCGCCGCTGCCCTGGACGAAGCAGTGAATGGCGCCGGTATCGGTGCTGACGAACAGGCGGCCGCCGGCGACGGCCAGGCCTCGCGCCTTGCCTCGGACGTCGGCCGACCAGATCGGCTTACCGTTGGCCGTGTCGAAGGCGATGACGGTGCCGTCTCCGCCGGCCAGCAGCGTCTTGCCGGCCAGCGCGACGGCATCACACGCGGTGCACGCCGTCTGCCAGAGCCATTTCGTGTCTTTGCTGACGCGCCCCCGCAGATCGTTGCGTTTGGCAACGGCGTCCTGGAGTTGCTTCTTGAGTTCGTCGAGCCGCTTGGCGGCGTTCTTGTCGGATTCGGCCAGGGCCTGGACGGTGCGGATGTCCCGGTTGAGGCGGTCCACCACACCCTGTGCCTTCGTCAGGGCGGTCCTCGGCAAGATCCAACTGTCGCGTTCGACGCCAACGGCCTCCTTGCCGTTCAGCATATACGCGGCCTGGTCGCTCACGACGAGGCGCCGGCTGCCGGTGCTGGGCGTGGCGGCTCGCAGGCCCTCGTTGAATGCGAAGGACCCGTTGCTCTCCCAGACGGCGGTGATCTGCTCGGTCCCGTTGAACAGAAGGTCTCCTGCCAGTATGGTGTACGTGCTGCCGAACAGGCCGGTGCCTCGCCAACTCAAGTTGTGCTGGAAGAGGAATCGGCCGTCGCTCCGGTCGAAGGCACCGGGCATGGTGCGGCCGGAGGGTGCGAACAGCCGCTCCTTCGACGCGACCAGGTAGCCCTGCGGCGAAATCGAGCCGTTGCCCCCTTGGCCGTACGAATCGTTCTTCCAGAGCAGTTTGCCGTCCTGGGCGCCGACGGCGTAGAGGAACAGGCCTTCGGCGGGGAAAATGCCCGCGCCGAAGTACGCCACGCCGCCATCCACCACCACGCCCGTCCGGACGGGCCACAGGGAGATCATCTTGCCGCTGCCGAGAACCTTGTCGGGGCTCGGCGCGGCGGCGAAGGTCCAATGCAGCCGCCCGTTGGCCGCCCCCAGGCAGTAGACGTTCCCGTCGTCGGATCCGACGTACACCTTGCCTCCCGCCACGGTCGGGGCCGTCCGGACGGGGCCGTCGGTGGTGAACGTCCAGCGGGTCCGGCCGTCGCGGGCATCGAGGGCGTAGACCTTGTTGTCGGCCGACGAGCCGAAGTAGACGAAGTCGCCGACGGCGGCGACGTGGAAGGCGTCGTCGAAGCGCAAGCGCGGCAGTTCCAGAATGTTCTCAATCGGCTTGGGCTGCGGGTCGCCCCAGGCGTGCGACGGCGGGAACGTGGGCATATGGGTCCAGTCCTCTGAGAGCGGCGCCGTCAGCGACTCGGCCGAGATGCCGCTGCGTCGGGCGTCGTGGCGATACGTCGGCCAGTCGTCGGCCGGTGCGAAGGAAGCGATGATGCCGACCAGAACGCCGAGCAGAACGAGGTGAAGGGTGGTGCGGGCCATGGATGTTGCCTTTACGGTCAGGGGGCGATGGCAAGCGGCTGCTTCACCACGACCGTCGTGGGCAAGCGGTCGCCAGCATACCACCGGGCCGAGTCCGGGGGAAGCATCCTTTTGACGCGCGGTGGATGCCCACGCGAACAGCCGCGTGGGCACGCCACCCAATGAAAATGGCTCCGCCGCGAAAAACGGCCCAAGCCGACAGACCCCATCTTGTCACGCGGCTGGCCTTTGGGTAGCCTCTGTGCGCGGCGGGTTTGCGGCGGTCCCGGAAACCGGCCTTGGAGGAAGAGGAATGGGCAGCCTCGGGATTCCGGCCGTCCTGCTTGCCGCGGGTGCCAATGAGATCGTCCTCTCCTCGCATGCCAGGGGCCAATTTAATGGGGCTAGCACTACTACGCTACGTTCCGCGCGGCGGCCTTCCCAGGCCGCCGCCGAGCGGCTCGGCCGCGAACGCAGTTCATGCCTGTTCCTGGTGGCCTTGGAAGGCCACCAGGCGGACAAAAAGGCGAAGGTGCGTTGTAGGACTAGGCTCACCGATGTTGTGGGGCGAAAACCTGGGCCAGATCGGGCGGCATTTCGCTGGCCAGAAGGGCCTCTCGGGCGGCGCGCTGAAAGCGCGCTGAACGGTCGGCCCCGGCCGCGCGTAAGCCTTTGTATCACGCGGCTTGCGTTCGGGCCGCACGTGACTCATAATCCCTTGAATGCCATCCAATTTGCCAAAAGGACGACTCGTCAAACTGCTCAATCTGCACGAAGGAGCGATGCCATAGGAGTTTTCAGATTCAGGGGATCTGGCGTTGCCTGCGGCACCCTCTTGAACCCTGGGAGGATGAAGACCGTGAGGTACTGTCTGGCACTTCTTGTGTTGTTTTCGGCCTCCGGACTTTCCGCGGCGGTCCGGGTCCCGGCCGTGCAGAGAATCGGGGACGTGGCGGAGGACAACGGCGTCCTGGCCGCAGCGGGCAAGTCCGCCCTGATCGTGATGGGCGACGCGAGCGCCACGGTCTACCGGCTGACCGCGGACCTACAGCTTGCGCCCGCGGGGCAGGAGATCCAGGTGGTGATCATGCCCCACGTGCCCGGGGATCTCAGCAAGGGAGGCCTGGGGCGCGTCGGGATTCGACGAGACAAGGAAGGGACGGCCCTGCGGGCGACGGCGACCGGTTTCAATGAGGCCACGAAGCAATGGGCCAAGGGCGGGGGGCAGGCCATGACCTTTACTTTCTGGCCTGCTGCCGCGAAGAAGCCCAAGGTCGCCGAGGCGGCAAAGCCGTCCAAAGGCGAGAGGGCGGCCAAGGCGCTCGCCGAGGCCAATATCGAGGAACGTTCCTGGCGCGGGCAGTGGCTGGGTCTGGAGGTGGTGGCCGGGCGAAAGTCGGTTGCCGTCTGGCTGGATGGGCGGATCGTGCACGAGTTTGCCCGCCCCGCGGGGGCGACGGGGCCGGTGGCCGTGCAGCTTTGCCAGGGCGACAGGCTGCGGTCGATCGCGCTGACGGCGCCGGATCCGATTTACCTTCCGCTGGACGTAGGGGCGTATGCGAACGACCGTTTCGAGAAGCCCTTCGCCCACCCGCGCGCGGAGGTGGGCGGCGTGCCCTTTGAGTTTGCCGGAACGGAGCAGAACAGCCTGACCCTCAGGCAGGCGCAATGGCTGGGCTGGGAGCAGGACCTCCCCTGGAGCCACGAAAGCCCGGCGCCGCGCATGCTGAACGATCCGCGGATGCCCCTGCTGCGTGTTGGGGCGGCGGATTATGTGGCGGCGCACGTGCTGGCGGTGGCGGATGACGATCCGGCCCTGAGTGCCGCATTCACCTTGCGCGCGGGGCGATTCTCGACCAGCGGGAACGAGCCGAACGTGCAGTACGACTTCCGGGGCGAGGTGCCGCGGCGCGGGGAGGCTGCGAAGGTCGATGCCAACGCGCGCGTGCAGACG
The DNA here is from genome assembly GCA_035529015.1 of Phycisphaerae bacterium. Taxonomy (GTDB): domain Bacteria; phylum Planctomycetota; class Phycisphaerae; order FEN-1346; family FEN-1346; genus JAUVZF01. The sequence goes on from DATKXP010000069.1 coordinate 3,401, forward strand.
GCCGCCGGCCCGCTCTTCTGTGTGCGCGTGCCGATGACCTTGGCGTTCGCCCAGGACTTCGGCGAGTTCATCGAGATCGAAGTGACCAAAGACGTGCGCCTGGCCCGGCGGGTTCCCGATCCGTGCCGCTATCGGTATCGGCCGCTGGGGCTGCCGAGCGGGGCGCGGATCGCCGCAATCACGCTGGAAAAGAGCCCGCTCCAGATGAGGGTGAGCAGCAGCGAGACAGGCCATGCGTTCGTCGAGCCGAAGCAGCCGGAGTTCAAGGTTTCGCTGGAGAACATCACGGCGGCGACGCAGGAGTACGCGCTGAAGATCCATGCCACGCACCTGGAGGGGACGAAGGTGGAAGCCGCCAAGTCCGGCAAGGTCGAGGCCGGGAAGACGGCGGAAGTCACGTTCCCGCTGACCGTCAGCCTGCGCGGATACTACGACCTGGCGGTGACGCTGGAGGACGGGAAGAAGCGGACGCTGCTGCGCCGGGAGACGAGTTTCGCCCTGCTGCCGCCGGACACCCGGAAGCACCGGGACCAGTCGCCGTTCGGGACGTATGACTATGGCGGCGCCCACTACACCTGCCGAGATAGGGACACGGTCGGTCCGCTGTATGTGAAGATGGGAATGCGGTACGGGATGTTCGGCGCCCCGCCCCAGATGCGGCGCAAGTACGGCCTGGTGAAGGGCAACGAGCCCCGGGTGAGCGCGTATGACAAGGTGCTGGCCGCCAACCCGGACCTTCCGCCGATGGCCCTGATCTTCCACGAGGCGTGCATCTCCGGCAAGCATATCATGCGGGTGCCGGACCTGTTCGTGGACTGGCCGCCGTACAAGTTGGACGAGAAGGAGGAGGCTTCGCTGAAGAAGATGTGGGACGATGCGGCGGCCGGCGCCGCAGCGGTCCGGCAAAAGCACCCGGAGGTGAAGATGGCCTTCGGCAACGGCCCGCTTCCGACCAAGGAGGAGTTTCTGCGCCACAAGTTCCCGGCGGATCTTTTTGATTCGGCCGGAAACGAGTGTGGCGCGCTGGGCCACCTCCCCGAGTCGCAGCCTCCCGACTGGATAGGCAACAACGCCAGCCTTTGGATGGACCGTCAGATGCTGGACGCCTACGGATACAAGGACAAGCCCGTGACGCAGTGCCACGAGGTCTGCTACCCCAGCACGAATCCCGGGAACCTGGATTACCGGACGCAGGCGGATTACTTCGTGCGGCACGCGATGCATTCGCTGGCGTGGGGCGTGCCGGCGTTCCGGCCGGGCATCCTGATGGACGTGGGCGGCAACTACCGGTACAGCCACTGGGGTTCGTCAGGGTTCTGCCATATGTACCCGGAGATGAACGTCAAGCCGGCGTTCGTGGCGTTTGCGACGATGACGCTGGTGCTGGATGGGGCGAAGTTCGCGCGCGTGGTGCCGACGAGGAGTGCGAGCCTGTATGTCGAGGAGTTCGACAAGGCCGATGACGGCTCGCGCGTATTCGTGATCTGGACCATCCGCGGCGCGAGGCCGGTGGGCCTGAAGTTGGAGGGAGCGGGGCCCTGGAAGCTCATCGACGCTCAGGCCAACGAAACCACGTTGAAGGCCGAGGGGGGCAAGTACGGCGTCACGGCCTCCAGTTCGCCGGTCTACGTCGTCGGCAAGGGGGTGCTGGCGGCCGTCGAGATGGGGCCGCCTCAATACGCCGACAAGCCCGAGGGCAAGGTGACGGTGATTTCGCCCCTGGCGAGCCTGGAAGGCTGGTCGGTGGAGAACGGTCGCAGCCCGGAGTTGGAGTATTACGACTTCATGACGCCGCGGCGGAAGGGCGGTTTTCTGTTCGAGGCCGTGACGCAGTTTAATGGCAAGACGGACGCGCTGCGCGTCACCCCGAAGCCGATCACCCGCGGCAAAGATACGATGTCCATGTACGCCGTGCTCGCTCACAAGAGCGGCCTTCCGCTGCCCGGCACGCCGACCGAGATCGGCCTGTGGGTGAACGGGAATTCCGGGTGGGGACGGGTGATCTTCGACCTGGTGGACGCGTCGGGGCAGCGGTGGGTTTCGATCGGCGCGCCGGCCAAAGACGACCCGGCGACGATCTTGCCGAAGTGGATCCTGGACCAGTTCCCCTCGCCCACCCTGAGCGACTGGAGCACAGACGACCCGTGGGGCGTGAGCCGGATCAACTTCGACGGCTGGCGCTACGTGGGCTTCCCCATGCCGGGGAATTACCCGGGCGAAGGCTATGCCTGGCCCGCCAACAGCAACTGGCGGTGGGACAAGGATGGGAAGGTTCATTATCCGCTCACACTCAAGAAGCTGGTGGTGGAACTGAATGAAAAGGTGTTGCAGGTGAAAACGTTCGCCCCGGTGGCACGGCCGGAGATTTATCTGAAGGACCTCCAGGTTGCCGAAGGCGACACGGTCAAGGTCAAGCCGGGCGTGCGGGAGTGAGATTCCTCATGTTGCCGCTGTTGCGGGCCGAGAAGCCGCGGGGCCGGCCAACCCGGCACGATTAAGCGACAGCAGTGCCGACTTGCTCACGTTCGTCTCGTTCAAAGGTCTACCGCGGTAACGGATGGTTGATGATCGCAAAGGTCTTGAGGCTGGCGATGTACGCGGCGTGTTTGGGACGGTTGGCCCGGAAGTCCGCCGCATCCTTGGCGCCGCCCAATGGCTCGTCGGGCATCTGGGCGATCACCTCGAGGCGCTTGCTGTACGCCTCGGCGATCAGCGGCAGGTTCTCCTTCTCGTGGCACTCGGCGGCCGACATCAACCGGCCATCCTTGCCGGGAAACACGCAGACGTGGCTGGCGTCGGCCATGACCCACCGGCCGTCGGCGTAGAACTCGGCGACAGTGTGGCCGGTCTTATCATCGGCGTAAAAGAGGTGGATGATCCGCGCCGGGATGTTGCAGCTCTGGCACAGCCGGACGAACACGCGGGCCTGCTCGTTGCACCACCCGCAGCCGCTGGCCAGCAACTGGTCGTCGGTGGCGTCGCGGTTGGCCGGCACCTTCGGCCCCTTCGGCACGACCGTGGGATGCTTCAACCTGGTCCCGAACACCTGCGTCAACATCGCCACGGCCTTCTCGGTGTCGGTCTTCGCGTTGCGGCTGCACGCCTCGGCCGTCTTTTCGATAAGCGGGCAGGTGCCCTTCTTGTAGTTGACCTTAAGCGGCGTGTACTGGGCGTAGAGGAACTTGGCGGTCTCCGGCCGGTAGACGATGAACCGGTTGGCCTGCCAGCGATCCAAGCCCGCGACGCCTTCAGCCAGGATAGCGGGCGTCTGGTTCCATGGGGCGGGCAGGCCCTTGCGGCCAACGAACGGCTCCACCCCGTCGGGCAGATTCTCCTTGGCGTACTCCGGAACGCCCCGCCCGAGTTCCTCAACGGTCATGACGATCGGGCCGGGCGCGCCGGCCGACTTGCCGGACGACTTGCCGGCGGGTTCGGGGCCGGCGGCTGAGACCACGGAGGCCAGCACCAGGCAACCCAGACTCAACTCCAGGACGGCGCTCACAAGAGACATCACCCGCTCCTTTCCTGACCTCTCTCACGCATTGCGGTGGCAATGGTAAGCCATCCTGCCATTCGGTCCCGCACAGTATATGGCAAGCCGTGCAT
>DATKXP010000070.1:0-12097 GCA_035529015.1 Phycisphaerae bacterium
ACAGGTCCCGCGTCTCCGCGATGGCGCGAGACCCAAACGGCCACCGAGATAAGTCTCGTGTCCCCCGAAACCGTGTCCCCCGAAACCCCCCGAAACCCCCGAAACGCCGAAACGCCTCGCCGCCATGGGCCCACGTGGCCGCAGGTCTTATATAACAGGTGGACGCGTTGATGGGGGCGGATCAGCAAAGCATAAGGAAACCGTCCATGGAGAACATGAGCCGGTCGTCGGTGATCATGTGTCTCGTGCTGGCCTTTGCTCACGGTGGCTTTGCCCAGAGCGACGCCAAGCATGTCACCGCCGGAATTATCGACCGCGAAGGAGTTATTCCCGACCACATCGCCAACTCCAAAAGGCTGGTCCATGGCGGGGAGTTCCAGGATCTGATCCTGCCGTTGCCGAGTCGTGGCGCCGATCGGGTGGAACCGCAGTGGGGGACGCCGGAATCGCGAGTTCGCGACGCCTACTACGGCATCGAAGACAGCGACTACTCCTACTGGGGCGGCAACCCGATTCTGGGGGATGACGGGAAGTACCATTGCTTTGTGGCCCGGTGGCCCGAGGACGGGCCAAGAGGGCATATGGAGTGGCCCCGCTCGACCGTTGCCCATGCCGTTGCCGACGATCCGATCGGTCCGTGGACCGTCCTGGGGGAGGCCTATCCCGAGATCAGCGGCGGCAAGGGGCACAATCCTGAGGTCCGGCGACTCAAGGACGGCCGCTGGAGCCTGTGGCTGAACGGCGGCGGGGTGATGGTGACCGAGGGCCCGGATATCAACGGAAAATGGAAGACTCTCGGGAGGTCGAGCGTATCCGACCAGTGGCATCGAATGAACAAGGCGAATGCCAACCCTTCGCTGACCAACGTCCGCAAAGACGGCAGTCTCGTGTTCTGCAGCCGCCTGGGGTCCATCGGCATCATCCCGGACGGTAACCCCACCTCTGCCATCGAGGGAATCATGCCCGCGACGTATCCCGCTTACAGTGGCGGCCCGGAAGACCCGGTGATCTGGAAGACCGGGCACCAATACCACCTGATCTTCAACTACTGGATGCTCCGGCTGGCCGTCAAACTACGCAGCCATGATGGGGTCAACTGGGAACTCGACCCCGGCGTCGCCTACACCCAGCTTGCCGAGACATACACCGACGGCACCATCGTGGGCTGGTACAAGGCCGAGCGGCCGAAGGTCGTCCAGGATAAGCACGGACGAGTGACTCACATTTCCCTCGCGATGATCGACGTCGTCAAGAAGCAAGACAAGGGCAACGACAACCACAGCAGCAAGCACATTACACTTCCGGTGGTCGTGGAAGGGTTGACGGAAACCTTGAACGAGAAGCCCATCACATCGGAAACGCAAGAGGTGAGAGTCAAGTTGATTGCCGAAGAGGGTTTCGACCCGATCAAAGATGTGGACGTCACCAGCCTCTACTTTGGCGACCCGAAAGAAGTCAATTACGGCCGCGGCATGAAAGCCACCGATTCCACTCCCGAAGGCAAAGACCTGATCGTCACATTCACCGGAACCGGCTCCGGCATCACCGCCGAGAGTTTCACCGGCAAGATTCTCGGCAAACGCACGGACGGCAGCGTCTACTACGCCTATCCGCGCCTTCCCGGTTTTGTCGATGACCCGGCGGTACTGGTCGCGTCGCCCTTCCAGCAGGAAGAGAAGGACGGCAAGGTCACGGTCAGCTTCACCGTCAAGAATTTCGGACTGGCAAAGAGCCATCCGGCGACGCTGCGCGTCGGGTTTCAGGATAAGGACGAAGCAGAATTCGAGGTCAAGGTGCCCGAGCTGGAGCCCTACGCGCAAAAGGCGTATCGGGTGGAGGTGTCCACGCCGTATGGCAGAAAGGCGATAGACCTGCAATTGCAGCGTGACTTTGAACCCAAGTACCACACCCGGCCATTGTTCCATCCGTGACGAGTCGAGCGTTCTGGCGGTGGAGGGCCTCAAGGAGACGACATGAAGAACAGAATTCGCATGATTTCTCTTGGGTCGCTGCTTCTTGTGCAGGCTGCCATCTTAAACGCAGAGTACACCGAGACGATGAACCCGAAGGGTCTGATGAGGGACCTGAGGACCGATTACGGCGTGGACGGGAAGGGAGCCGGCAACGACAGCGCGAAGCTCCAGCAGGCCATCGACGATGTGGCGCATGAAGGCGGCGGGCGCGTTCTTGTTCCGAAAGGGATCTACCACGTTGCCGGAGTCGACCTCAGGTCGGACGTGCACCTGCTCTTCGACAAGGGAGCCATCGTGCATCCGTACATCGAGGGCTCCGTGCAGAAGATGACGATGTTCCATATGGGTGTCAATTGCGACCGGGTCGTCAATACCAGCATCCGCGGCGTTGGGGGGCAGTTCACGGTACAGATCCCCAAGCGGTCTCCGGGCATGACCGTGATCCGGTGCGCCTACGTCAAGAACTTCCTGATCTCCAACATCCGAATCAACGATGCGAGAAGCGTCTACAGCAGCCTCGCCTTCGGGCTCTCCGGGCCGAACGGCAGACTGGAAGGCTATCCGGAAGACGGAACGGTGGAAAACGCAAGTGCCTATGATTCACACTATGGATATGGCCTGGTTCAGACGCAGGCCGCGAAATCGGTCCTCTTCAGGAACCTCTACAGCGAAGGCGGCGTAGCGCTGCGGCTGGAAACCGGCTGGAACAGGATGAACGACCTGCAAGTCGGTGGCGTGCAGGACATCACCGGCAAAAACATCTTCGCCAAGAACGGCCACTGCGCCGTACTGGCCGGACCGCATGCCATGCAGAACGGCGTGATCACAGTGGATGGTATCCGATCTGAAAGCTGCGGTTTCGCGGTTAAGGTCGGCGGCGGCTACGTGAACAAGCATCAGAAGAACCCCAACATCAGGCCCGGCACGTTCGCCGCCGGAAGCTCCCTCAAAAACATCCACGCCGTATTCGGCACCAACGCCCAACTGAAGGACAAGGACGTGCGGATGCTTCCCGATGCACTCCAGGAACAGGTCCGGACCGATGCTGACTCCGGAGGCATTTCGCGCGGCCCCTCCGTCGCGGCCGTCCTGAACACGGCACCCTATCCGATCGAGGTCAGAAACGTCACCTATGAAGGGTTCAAGTTCGGTCCGGCGGTCCTCAAGATGACCAGGGAAGAGGCATTCCGCAGGAGGAATGAGGAGAAGAAGCGCTAGCAGGCCGCCAGAAAACTCCGATTCTCGCATTGAGGGTTCGGGGGACACGAGTGGGTTCGGGCGTGGTTCGGGCGACACCCATAACCGTGCGTGTCAGGGATCCCTGGCCCGGGGCTCCGCCGCCGTTGCCGTTTTGTCGTTGGTCTTTTCCCTGACGACCGTCGTGGCTGTTGTTTTTGCTGTTGCTGCCTGTCCGGCGTCCTGTCCGGCGTAGCCTTGGCGCAGACGGAAGCCTTGGCGAAGACGGGTTGCCGTCTCGCGTGCCTTGCACACACCCATGCGCACCGTGTCCGCGATGCGGCCGCGGACCGTGCATGACATGCGTCGCGCTCCGGAGCCCAATCACGATAGCGGCGCATCGAAGACGGCAAGGCGTCCGTCTTCCTCGCCAGTCCCCAGGAACGGGCCCCGTACGACCCCCGTCAGGCACGTGTTTTGTTCCTCGCTTTCGACCCCCCCCTCAGACGGCCGCGCGCTCGGCGTGCCAGCGCTTCAGACGCACCGAGCCGATGCCGGCCAGTTTCCGCGCCACCACCGCGCGGCCCCGGTGGCCGAGTCCGTTTTCCTGCTGGCCTGACGCATCCTGTGCGGCTACAATGCGCGTTCTTTTCGGGAACGATACAGGCATTCCGGGGCAAGGAGGTTCACCATGGAGCGGAAGACGGTTCGCACGGGGCTTGTGGGCGCGGGCTTTGCCGCAGGGTTCCATTACGAGGCACTCCGGCGCGTCCGCTGTGTGGACGTCGAGGTGGCGGGCGTGTACGCCATCGACACCGACATGGCCAAGACCTACGGGGCGCAGCGCGGCGTCAAGGTGTACGGGTCGCTGGAGTCGCTGATCGACGACGTGGACGTGGTCCACGTGCTGGTGCCGCCGGTGGCCCACGAAGAGATCGCCGTGGCGGCGCTGGAGCGCGACACGTTCGCCGTCGTCGAGAAGCCGCTGACCGGTTACTTCGGCGACGGGTCGAAGGATTTCAACGGCCGCACGTTCTCCAAGGAGAAGATGCTCGAGGAGGCCCTGGCGACGATCGACCGGATCATCGCCGCCGAGGCGAAGAGCAAGGCGTGCCTCTGCTACGCTGAGAACTGGGTGTACGCTCCGGCGATCCAGAAAGAGCGCGAGATCATCGAGAAGACGGCCGCCCAGATCCTGTGGATCCACGGCGAGGAGGCCCACTCGGGCAGCCACGCCGCGACGTACGGGTTCTGGAAGTTTTCGGGCGGCGGGTCGCTCATCGGCAAGGGGTGCCATCCGTTGACGGCCGCCCTGTACCTGAAACGCGTCGAGGGCCGGACGCGCGGCGGGGCGCCCATCAAGCCGAAGTCCGTTACGTCGCGCTGCCACGCCCTGACGAACCTGGAGACCTTCGACGACCAGGGCCACCTGCGGAGCGACTATACGGACATTGAGGACTTCTCGATGATTCACGTCACGTTCGACGACGGCACGATCGCCACGATCTTTGCGTCCGAGATCATCATGGGCGGCATCCACAACTGGCTCGAAGTGGCCGCCAACAACCACCGCACCGTCTGCAACATCAATCCGAACACGGCCATGTGCACATACAACCCGGTCGATGCCCAGTTCAAGGACATCTACGTGGTCGAGAAGACGGGCACGAAACAGGGCTGGTCGAACCCCGCGCCCGACGAGGACCACTTCACCGGCTATCCCCACGAGATGGAGGCGTTCTACCGGACCATCGCTTTCGGCGAACCGGTGGAGGCCGACTCGGGGCTTGCGGGCGACACCATCTCGGCGATCTACAGCGCCTACGTCTCGGACGAGCGCGGGGGGGCGGCGGTGGACGTGAAGACGTACTGAGGGTTGCTCTGTCAACTTGCCGCCGATCCAGGCAAGTGGTAGCGCGGCGGCCAATCCTGGCCGCCGCGCGGTGGGCAGAATTGCCCACCGCGCTATCGCCATGAAGCAGAAAAGGGGACATTCTGCTTTTTCGCAAGGCAGGCGGCTTCCTCTGCCGGCGTGCAGGTGCTGTGAAAAAGTAGAATGTCCCCTTTTCCTCTTTCCCCTGCCACAGTTTCGATCGTTCTTGTGCCGTGGGCCTCTCCGGTTACAATCGGGTCGGTGTATCATGCCGCTCGAAGGAAGGGGATGCAGGCCATGCAGACGCCCAGGTGGATCGTGCGGTTGGCCCTGGTGCTGCCCGTCGTCCTGGCGGCCGGCTGTGAGCCGAAGGCATCGCGAGCGCCGCGCTACATCGGCGGAGACGTCCTCGGGGCGCTGACACCGCAGGCCCTGCGCGACGCCTACCGGACGCCGGCCTTCGCCGTGCGCGACGTGCAGGACGGGCGGCACGTGGCGCTGCAGGACACGGACCTTCCGGCGGGCGCGGCCGTGGACGATTCGAACCTTCTGATCTACGTCGAGGGGTCGGGCGACCCTGTGGCGCTCTCGCGCTGGACGATGCGCCTGCTGGCCGAGAGCCCGTACGGGTTCCCCGATCAACCGCATCGGCTCGTTGTCGTGCTCCTGAAGTGGGGCACGAGCCACGACGTGGTCACCGAGCACCTGAACCGCAAGGCCCAGACGGCCGGGTCGGCCCTGCTGAACGACATCCTGGAGGTTCACCGCCGCCGGCACGGGGCGCGCGGCCACGCAAGCGTCATCGGTTTCAGCGCGGGCACCCGCGTGACTCAGATGGCCTTCCTGGAGAAGGTTCCGGAAGGCGAGGGCACGCATCCGGAGGGCCTGGCGCACGCCGACCACATCGTGTTCCTCGGGTCGAGCATCAGTTGCATGGACGCGGCGCCGTTCGAGGCGATACGCGGCCGGTTCCTGAGTTTCATCAACCCGCGGGATACGCATTACGGAGACCGGGCGCCGTTCGTGGCGCCGGCCGGCGAGGATCCCCGCTTCGGCAAGTTCCTGACGCTGGAGCCGACGCTTCGGCACCCGAACTTCGGCGCGAGCGTGATCGGCTTTCGGCATCTGCCGACGCTGACGCGGCCGGAGCAGTTCGACGCCATCGAGGAGGCCGGGCACTCCGCCCGGCCCGCGCTCGAGCGGGCGTTCAAGAGGGTCAACGTGCCTGTCCCGACGGACCTGGTGCCGTTCAATGTGTTCGGCGATCCGGTGGCGAACGACGACGGCGACGACTACCTGAACCTGGCGCCGAACCACTACGTCATGGTCGGCCGCGGACCGGCCGGGCGGATCGACGGCCCGGACTTCGCGCAGTACCAGGGGCAGGCCAAGGAGTTTGTCACGGAACACGTGGCGGCGGCGGCGCTGTGCGGCCGGCTGTACCGGTTCGACCTGGTGTCGCGCGCGACCAGTGCGAAACTGCTGAACCTTCCGTTGCCCTTCCCGTGGGCGGTGATCCGGAAACCGGAAGCCCCTGCGAAGGCGCCGTCTCAGGGAGAGCCGACGGAACCGGTCAAGGAGAAGCGCGAGTAGCGGCGGTCAGTTGGCGCGGAGGCCGCCCCGGATGCCGCCGTCGGCCGGCGGCGGGGGATGGTTGGGATTGCGTTTCCACTCGGACCGGCGGTGCATCTCGCGGACCAGGTCGATCTGGGGTTGGGTCAGCCCGGCGGCGATCAGTTCCGAGTCCGGCCCGTCGCCCTCCATGGCATTGAGGACGAGGTCGATCCGGTCGTAGTCCAGACCCAGGGCCACCTCGTCCGTGATGCCGCGCATCATGTCGGGCGACGGCGCCTGATCGATGATCTCTTGCGGCAGGTCGAGGTACCGCGCCAGTTGGCAGACCTGGGTCTTGTAGAGCCCGGCCAGGGGCGAGTGGGGGAAATCGTCCACCCCGTCCTTGACGAACCATCCGGTCAGCACTTCCGACCGGTTGCCTGCACCGATCATCAGGGCGTTGCGCTGCCGGGCTTTCTCTTCGAGGACCTCGCGGCGGTACATTTGGCGCCCGTTGAACGCCCCCGCCACCTTCCTGACGGTCAGGTTGTAGAAGAACCGCTTGATCGGCTCGTTCTCGAACTTCTCTTGGCGCAACGTTGTCATGAAGGGGGTCTCGCCGCTGATGAGGTGGTGGGCCCCGTGAATCACGTGGCGATTGACGAACGGCGACAGGCTGATCAGGCGCATGATAAGCGGCGAGTAGAGCCCGCGCTGGCGAATCGCCTCGGCGATGTCCTCGACTTCCAGATCCAGGCCAAGCCACTCGGCCATGAGACGGGCCTTTCGCTCCGACTCCGTCTCGTTGTCACGATCCCGCAGGAAACAGACGTGCAGCGCTTCGGTGCCCAGGGCGCGAACCACCAGGGCCGATAGCACAGCCGAGTCCAGGCCGCCGCTGAGGCCCATCTGCAGACCGCCGGTGTGCTCGCCGTCGCGGATCTGGCGAAGGTTGGCCGCGATCTGTTCGACCGTCCGCGATTCGTCGATCTTCAGAACCGTTGCGGCTGAAGGTCTTGCCGTCATAAACGTGTCTCCTGTCGAAAAAGGGGACATTCTGCTTTTTCGCGGGGCAAACGGCTTCCTCTGCCGGTGTGCCGTCCTGTGAAAAAGCAGAATGTCCTCCTTCTCTCGACGTAGCCCGCGGGGCTCCCCGAGTCAGAGCCTTCGGGCTCGCCCCCAGCAATAGGATACCGTATCGCGGGCGCCGTGGCTATACCTTTGCTGGAGATGCCCTTGCGATGGTCCCGGGGCAGGATAGGCTCCTCGAATGGGGCCGCACGGCCGTAGTGGTTAATGCTGCTTCGTCAACTTGCCGCCGATCCAGGCAAGTGGTAGCGCGGCGGCCTTCCCAGGCCGCCGCGGACGCAGTTCATGCCTGTTCCTGGTGGCCTGGGAAGGCCACCAGGCCGAACAAAAAGGCGAAGTAGCGTTGTAAGATCAGCCGGCAGCCCCCGCTCGCGCGCGGCGCGGGCCAAGTCGATCTTTTCCGCCATTCCGGATGACGTTGGCGAGGGCGAATCGAAATCAGGGAGCCGCTTCCGGTCGCCCTCGAACCACTCCTACCGGGTGCCCGGACGGGGGTCGCCCGGATCGGCCGGCTTGTGCGGCTTCGACTTCGTGTAGGTTGCCGCCATGGGGGCGAAGACGGTCCCGTCGTCCGAGAAGGCGCGAAGGGTAAGCGTGGTGGTTCGCGTGAAGGTCAGCGGCCCCTCGCAGAGCGAGGATGCGGACGTCGGCTCGCGGCCGTCGGTCGTGTAGCGCAGCGTCGCTGCCTCCATCAGGTTCCGGACATCGACCGTGACCGACTCCTTGAACGCGCCTGCGTGCGGCGTGAGACAGGCGAGGGTGTTGAACGTCCGGTTCCGCTTGCCCAGTACGAGGGAGACGGACCCCTCGCCCGCGCCCGTGAACCGGAAGGCCGCGCGGCCCTTCGGCGCCGGAGCATTCATCGCCGGGTGGCTGGAAACGAGTTCCCTGTCTTCCAGCCACGGCCGGACGTTCAGGGTCCGCAAGGGGCAGCCTTCCACGACGATCCGCTTCGTCAGGCGCCCGTCGCGGACGGTGCGGTCGATCGTCACCCTGGTCCACGTGGTCTTTCCGTTCATGACGACGGGCGTGTACGTTTCCACGTAGTCCCAGGCGTCGGGCAGATGGTCGCTGACGGTGAACGAATCGTCCGGGATGGCGTACCGCAGCCCGGCGAGCCGCTCGATGAGCAGGGCAGTCATGGCCCCGTCCCAGTTGTAGTACATATCGCCCCACGGCTTGTAGTCGGGGTCCCAGCACTCCGGGGCGACGGGGTAACCGTAATCCCTGACCATGCCGCCCAGGTGGCCCAGCGTGCAGTAGACGGCCTCGGCGCCGCAGCCGTGCCGGAACATGCCTTCGACCGCCAGCCACGTGCTGATGGACGAGACGGCGAAGACGCCGTTTTCCGGGCAGTCGGGCGGCCGGATATCGAGCGGCACCGGCCCGACGAACCCGGTCTCGGTGTTCATCACCCACCGCCGGACCATCCGGCGGGCCCAGTCGTCGGGCATCTCGTTGCACATCATCGAGGCCAGTTGCCAGATATCCTTCCATTTTGCGCCCTTGCCCGCATAGTAGTCCGGCCACTGCCCGGACCAGGGCGCCTTGAAGTTTTTCACAATCGCCGGCCGCATGGCGGCCCAGTGCGCCACGTCGTCATCCTTCCCCAGCGCCGCCGCCATCTTGACGAGCGTGTCGAGGGCGTTGATCTCCAGCCCAAAGCACCGCTGCGGGCCCGTCCAGTACAGTTTCCGGTACAGGTCGTCGTAGACCTGCCCCAGGAACTCGCGGTCGCCCGACTGCTCGTACTGCCGCCAGGCGAACTCGACCGTCCCGACAAGGTTCATCCACACCCCGGGCGAGTACCAGGCGACGCCGAAGTTGTCCGGCAGGGCGTTGTGCCCGTTCCTGAAGGGCACCATGAACTTCCACGACAGGATGTTGCCGTGTCCCCAGGCCCACTTGTCGGCCACCCACGCCCCCATGGCGGTGTAGGCCCACGAGTCCCACAGGTGCAGCCCCATGAAGTTGTTGACGGCCGTCTGCGTATGCGGGTACTGCTCCCACCCCCTGCCGGTGTGCGTGACGTACATGAAGTAGAGCGACCACAGGTAGTAGTAGGTTTTGACCACCTTTTCGTCGGAGCAGCGGAAGTACGGGATCTGCCGGTTCAGCAAATCGTTCACGTGCTTCGTCTTCGCCGCCAGCGCGGCTTGCGGATCCGACAGGAGCCGTTTCACACGGGCCGACGCGGCCCCGTAGTCGTCGCCCATCGCCATCGCCAGAACGAGCGGCCTGCCGGGAGCGCACGCGACGCTGAACCGGTAGGCCTGGCGGCCGTCCTCTTCTTTCCGGATCGTGTGCGACTCGGCGATGCGCTGCGACGCCGACAGAACGACGCTCAGCCCGTCGTACATCAGTTTGCCTTCGACCGCCGGGGTCTTCCAGGCGGGCTTCGTCAGGATCGTCCCGCCCTCGGTGACGTGGATGGCGTTCGCCTGGCGGTCGTACCGGGCCCTGGCCGTCGAGGTGCGGCTGAAACGGGTCTTCGGCGGGTCGCCGTCGTGCGTGGCGATGAAACCGGTGCTCGCGAAACTGTGCCCGTCGAACTCCAGCACGACCGGCTTGTCGGCGGTGATGACGGCGCAGAGGACGTCGTCGGCCGAGATGAACTTGGTCTCCTCGAGCCGGACGCCGCCGGCCTCGTACGTGCACACCTGCCTGTCCGGGCGCCAGATCATCGTCTGCGGCGGCGGGTACGGATGCCGCGTGCCGCCGACGATCGCCGTGCCGTAGGCGGCCCGGACCTGGCGCCAGAACTCCCATCCCCACTTGTCGTGGCCCGTCCCGCCGGGGCCGGTCACGATGCCGTGACCGCGCGCCCGCCCGTCGCGGAACATCGGGTGCGTGAAGCCGAGGGTCTCGTGCTCCTTCGTCCGCCACTTCGTGTCGGACTGACCGCCGACGTAATAGAGATGGTTCCCCGCCAGGAACCCGTGCTGCCTGCCGGCGATGTCGCGGGCAAGCATGCGGCAGTAGTCCGTGTACGGGGGGAGGGTCTCGGCGCGGCAAGGCGTGGACGCGGCGAGCGCCGCAAGGATCGCCAGGTACGGGAGTCGTCTCATTCGGCTTGCCCGCGCGTATGCCTTACCAGGCTGTGAGGCGTTCGGCCTTCTCCACTTGCTGGAGCGCCTCTTCGTGCGCCGTCAGTTGCTTCCGGCGTTCGGCCAACGTCTCGGCCAGCCGTCGCCTCTCGTTGTCGTCGGTCGCCCCGGCGATGCGCTGCCGCAGGTCCTCCATCTCTTTCGTCGTCCGCGTGCGGTAGGCGAGCAACTCGGCTTTTCTGGCCGCACGCATGTCCTCGATGGTTTCGGCATCGACCGCCTTGAGGTAGTCGGTCAGCCGCTTGTGCAACGCCTCGGCCTTCTCGGGCATCGCCTTCGCCAGATCCGTGCTCTCGCCGATGTCCTTGGCCAGGTTGAACAGCCGCGTCTCGCCCGTGTTCAGGTTCTTGACCAGTTTGTAATCGCCCAGGCGTATGGCGGACATCGGCAGGTTGCCGTACCACGGGAAGTGGAAGACGAGCCCCTCCGCGGGGCGCTCGACCTTGCCCGCGTTGCCCTTCTCGAAAAGCGGCCGCAGGCTGCCGCCGTCGATCCCGCCGGGCAGGGGCCGCGCGTTGCCGATAAGGTCGCTGATCGTCGCGAAGAAGTCCCACCCGGCGATGGGCACGTCGCACTGGCACCCGGCCTTGACACCCGGTCCGCGGACCACGGTCGGCACGCGGAGACCGCCTTCCCACAGGCTCGCCTTTCCGCCGTTGAGCGGCGCGTTGCCGCGAAAGCCGCTGCCGTTGTCGGAGGTGAAGATAACGTAGGTCGAGTCCGCGATGCCCAGGTCGTCAATCGTCTCCAGCAGCGTGCCCAGGCCCGTATCCAGGTTCTCGATCATGGCGGCATAGAGCAGAATCCATGCGTTCTGGGGCGGAGGCGGGTCGGCGTAATCCTTCACCGTACACTTCTCGCCGCGTGGCAGGGTCCGGTACTTGGCGACCGTCTCCGCGAGCGCCTGGTGCTGCACGTGAACCGCGTAATGCGAGACCTGCATGAAGAACGGCCGCTCTTGCCGAACGCACTCGGCCATGAACGCCGTGGCGCGTTTCGTCAGGCTGAAGATCCGCTTCGGGTCGTCCGCCGGCAGGCCCCGGCCGTCCTTCTTCGCGAGCCAGTCGCCGTCGGCGTTGTTCGTGTGCCCGTCGGTCACGTCATAGCCCGCATGGTCGGGCCGACGCGGGGGGAACCCCCACTTGCCGAAATGCCCCGTCACGTACCGCGGATCGGCCGCCTTCATCATCTGGGGGATCGCCACTTCGTTGTGGCAGTCGATTCCCCTGGAGGCGGCCAGCACGTCGTGGACCACCGTCTGACGCAGCCGCGCGGGCGTCTTGCCGAACTGGATGCTGCCGCGCGTCGGCGTGCACGTCGGGGCG
>DATKXP010000071.1:0-7925 GCA_035529015.1 Phycisphaerae bacterium
GGCAAAAAGCGCTCCGTTTTGATCGGTTTCTGATCGCTTTTTACTCAAACTTAGTCCGTTCTTCGTCCTTTTTACCCCTTTTTTAACCTACGTGGAGCGGGGTCAATAGGTGCTAAAGTATACAAAAGGCGGGGAGAGACGAGGCTGGAGGCCGGAGACCGGAGGCTGGAGGCACCCGAGATTGTTAGAACTCTAACAATCGCGGGAGGCGAAAAACGGCCTTGGCGCTATCAAAAACGGCGATCTTGGTCAAAGGGCCGCGCAAGACCGAATTCGGCGTATGGCCCGAACGCAATATGTCAGGCCGAAATCGGGCGATCTGTGTAAGGTCTTGTGCGACAAGGACTTACGGCTCGTGCGAGGTCCCGAAAGTTGTTAGAACTCTAACAAAATCGGCGGGTGGCATGGTCATCCCGAAGGGTGACCATGTTGCGGCCCGCGGAATGAACGGCGGGTGGCATGGTCATCCCGAAGGGTGACCATGTTGCGGCCCGCGGAATGAACGGCACCGGCTTGAGCCTGAAAGGGCGGAACACGCTTCTTTCGCCCTTACAGGGCTTGGGAATGGGTGCTCGTGTCGTTCGTTGACCCAGGGCGTTGCCCTGGGCTACTGGCTTTACGCCCCGTTGGGGCTGACGGCGGGCGGGAACGACGCCTCACACCGCCCAACGGGCCCTTTTGTGACATGGGGAGGTTGCGGAGGGCGCGGAACGCGTTTCTTCCGCCCTTACAGGGCTTGGGAATCGTGGTTGTGCTGCTCCCGGAACCCAGGGCTTGCGCCCTGGGCTACTGGCTTGGCGCCCCGTTGGGGCTGACGGCGTTGAAGGATCAACCAGGCCGCCACGAATGCGGGCTTGACCGTCGCACACGGCCAGGGGTAGGATGCGGGCACCGATACCCTGCGTCTCGAGGGCAGAGGCACCAGGCCGCGACGGCGACGGCGTCGCCGGGCTCGTCGGCCGACGCCTTGCCTGACCGCTGCTCTGGCGCCGGCATGAAAGGGTCACCCCGTGCCAACCACCCGACGCCGTTTTCTGAAAGCCCTGGCGGCAGCCGCAGCAGCCGCGCCCCTGGTCTCGAAGGCCGAGGCGAAACCCGCCCCTGCCACGCGGAAAGCGAACGCGGGCGCCCCCAACATCCTCATCATCATGGGCGACGACGCGACGTACCTCGACCTGGCCCTCTACGGCGGCACGAACGTCAAGACCCCCAACATCGACCGCCTGGCGGGCGAGGGCGTGGTGTTCTCGAACGCGTACCTGTGTATCGCCATGTGCAATCCGTGCCGCACCGAGTTGCACACGGGGCTGTATCCGGCGCGGAACGGCAGTTGCTGGAACCACTCGGCCGCCCGGCCCGGCACCCGGAGCACCGTCCATTACCTCACGGACCTGGGGTACCGGGTGGGCCTGGCCGGCAAGAAGCACCTGGTGCCGCCCAAGTGTTTCCCGTTTGAGAACGTGCCGGGTCTCGAGCCCGGATGCACCCACCCGAACCCGAAGTTCAGCACGGCCGGCATCCGGCAATTCCTGAGCGGCGACGCCGGGCAACCGTTCTGCCTGGTCACGGCCCTGATCGAACCGCACGCCCCCTGGACGGTGGGCCGGCCGGAGAACTTCGCCCCCAGGAAACTCGACCTTCCGCCGCACATCGCCGACACCAAGGTCACGCGCGAAGACTACGCCAAGTACCTGGCCGAGATCGAGGTCCTGGACCAGGAAGTGGGCGCCATCCTGAAGGCCCTCGACGAAAGCGGCCGGGCCGACCGCACGCTCGTCATCTTCACCAGCGAGCAGGGCGGCCAGTGGCCGGCGTGCAAGTGGACCAACTGGAACACCGGCGTCCACACGGGGTTCGTCGTCCGATGGCCGGGAAAGGTGAAACCGGGCAGCCGCACCGACGCCATGATCCAGTACGCCGACGTCCTGCCGACGCTCATCGAGGCGGCGGGGGGCGAGGTGAAGGCGGGGGATTTCGACGGGTCGAGTTTCCTGCCGGTCCTGCTCGGCCAAAGGGACCGCCATCGCGAGTTCGCCTATTTCATGCACAACAACATCCCCGAAGGGCCGCCGTATCCGATCCGGGCCGTGACCGACGGCACGTACCACTACATCCGCAACCTGCAGCCGGATGCGCTGTACATCGAGAAACACGTGATGGGCCAGCACCAGTGGCACGCCTACTGGCCGAGTTGGGTCTTCGAGACGACGTTCAACGAGCGGACCCGCCGTCTCGTGAACCGTTACATGCGCCGCCCGCCGGAACAACTCTACCGGACCGACACCGACCCGTTCGAGATGACCAATCTCGCCTCCGACCCCGCCCACGCCTCCGCCAAGAAACGCCTCTCCGCCGAACTCGACCGCTGGATGAAACAACAAGGCGACCCCGGCGCCGCAATCGACACACAGGAACAATGGCAGGCGTCGAAGCAGGGGAAGCATTTTGGGCGGGGGGAGGGCTGAGGGTCCGCGTGGGTGCAAGGTGCTAAGCGTCGGTGTCAAGCACGTCCATATAAGCAGTGAAATCAAGCGCTGGCACTGTGCCGAGTTCTTGGAGTCGGGACAGGAGGCCCAAGAACAACGTGATCAGTGCCAGGCCGGCAGAGCTAGTCTGGAGACTAGGTCTTCCTCTGGCGTCGTAGTCCACACAGAACGCCCCATGGTTCAGCGCGCATCCGAAATCGATGCGCTCAAGTGGAGAAAGACAGCCAAGCGCCGAGACCAGCCGCTCACCTAGGGGCTCGCGCCAGGTTGACTCCAAAGCGACAATGCCCGCGGGTATGTCAAAGGGAGCCTTTGGCGGCAAGATGCCTTCAGCAGTGGCAATGGGCACACTGGTTCTGGTCAACCGGCGCACCGAGGCGGCCTTCTTGCCAGCATATCTGACCGCTGCTTTGCTGAGGCCCGGTTTGACCTCTATGACGGCGTAGACGCTCTCTGCAGGCACGTGAATGGCCCCCTCGCGATGAAGGAGGAAGGGGCAATAGTGGCGGTCGTATACCACGATGTCAATCTCGTCGCTGCTCGCTCCTTTGGAATCCAGTACTATAGCCTTTCCGGCTGAGTAGCGCGCTGGCAGGTGGGCGAGCATCTCAGTCCACTTCAGTTCGGTGGCATCACCATGTGCCCCCGGATGGCCAATGGCCTTGCCCGAAGACAGGGCAGCCCGCAATTCAGATTGAAGCCCCATGAAGAGCGATCTGAGGTCCGACACGCGTGGTCGCTTGCTTGGCATCGGTGTCACCAAAGGATGTTGTAGCATGAGGCCCAGAGACATTGCTGTGCAACGCCAGCAATCTCTTCCTTCGCCTTCTTGGTCAGACAATCAGAGATGATGTTGTTCGTGTTCGCCGGGTCCTCGATCTGGGCATCCACGAAATCGTCGGCGAGGTACTCCAGCACCATCGCCAAGCCCCTGGGCAAAGCAAGAAAGCCCTTACCTTTGAGTGCTCTCAAGACGCTGAGCTCAAGATAGATGGAAGGGAAATCCAACCGGTGGCATTGACGCCAGATCTTCGCTAGTATGATCACGCTAGCCCTCTTCGATTTCCGGACAAGCGCGACGTGCAGCGCAACATTGGTCTGTATCCACGTGTCGGCCTTCCGCACGTAGAGACTGTGCACATGCCGTTGACCAGCTTGCCTCTTCGCTGGGATAAGGTCGACCCGGAACCCATTCCAGAGTACGCCGATAGATACATTCTGCTGTCGGACCCGCCGGTTGCTGCCCGCAAGGTAGTTGAAGAGACTCCCATAGAGCATCCGCAGGTTCCCAGGGGTTGCGGAGTCGAAGGAAAGCAAGAGGTCGAGGTCGGCGCAGCCGTGAATCGCTGTGCCCTTGGCGAAGGAACCGCACCGAACCACCTGTCGGAGATGTGGGCGAGCCCATAACCGCAGTTCGCGCGCTATCTGTCGAGAAACGGCCGTCACAGGAGCGTCGTCGCCAGTTGGGAGGCGGTACTTGCTTATAACAGAGCGAAGGTAGGCGTTAGGCGTCAACTAAGTGCTCCTTTGGCGTGGCGGGTATTGCGAGTTCCGGGGCCGCAATACTTAACTCACCAGAGCCCTCTGACCGGAGGCCTTTGCCTTTCTGCGTCGCATGTAGACTAACTCCGGATGCCATGATTCCCGGGACAGGAAACCCACGTCTCCCTGCGCGTCCATGACCATAGGCGTATCGTAATGATTCGGCGCGGGCGGGGCAAGGGGTGAACGGTTCGAATTCGGAATTCGGAATTCGGAATTCGGAATGCGGAACGTACTGAAACCACGACGGGGAAGCCCGGTTCCAATGCGGACAGACGGCAGGCCCCCAAACACCGGGGCAGGCGGCTGCTCGCGAGATGAAACATGGTCACCCTTTGCTACTCTGCGAAGCAGCGCTTCGCTACGAAGCACGAGCGGGCTGACCATGGCACGCACCAAATAAGTTGCGGGGGGCGTGCGGTGTTCGCCCCGCACGGGGCGTCTGCGCTGTAGCCACGGGGCGCGAGCCCGTGGTGAGGGGAAGGGCGCCTCACCCGGCAAGCCCCGTAGGGGCGCTTGAATCCTCAGTCGCCCCTACGGGGCTCTGGGCTCTCAGCCATGCACGCCACCACGGGCTCGCGCCGCGTGGCTACAGCCCAATCGTGCCTGCCGGCACGGACGGCCCACGACAGACTGGCGATGAGTCAGGTGACCGTCGGCGCGGGGGGCGGGGATGGGCCCCCCGATTGCCGCGGCACGCCGCGGCCTACATGACAACCGACGCTGGCAAGCAAGCCGCCAGTGGCACCCGCCAAGCAACAGCGCACGGCGAGATTCTTCGGGTCGCCGAGGCGACCCTCAGAATGACAGCGCTGGACGGTCGTCGAAGGCGGGGAGGGGGGGAGGATTGCCCCCGTGCCACCAAATAAAGAGAGCCGCACTCGCGGGGGGATTGCTCGTGCGGCCCCTTCTGTCGGGATTCTCCCGACACCATAGACAGTATACCGCGCCTGGGAGGAAAGTCAAATGGTGCGGCAGGGCCGGGCGTGTGATTGGCGCCGGCACAGGGGCGAGGCATGTACGTGTTCGGCGCGGGTGGCACGGCAGCCCCGCCGGGGCGGCCGTGGGCGCCTGGTGTCCAACACGGCCGCCCTTCGGGCTGCCGTGCCACCCGGCCTGCGGTGGCGAGGCGTGGCTCCCCCCTGCGAAGGCGCGGCGGGTACGGAGACCCGCCGCGCGGGAATGGTCGGCTTGGCGCGAGGTAGTGCGCGGCGGGCAGGATTGCCCGCCGCGCGGGATAGCCGGGGCCGCCGCGCGGGATGTCGGGCTGGGCGTGGATCAGGCCCGGCGGCCGCAGCATTTCTTGTATTTCTTTCCGCTGCCGCAGGGGCAGGGATCGTTGCGGCCGACTTTGGGCGCCTCGCGTGTGATGGTCTTGACGGCCTCACCCTCGCGAGCCATCTGCGACTGCTGGCTCATCGCCAGGGCGGCCTGCCGCTGGGCCTCGTACACGCTGTCGGCGACGGCGTGTTCGCTCGACTGTCCGGCCCAGATGCGGTCGAGGGCGTCCTGTCGGACCCAGCGTGCCTTGAAGAAGAGGTCGGTGAACTTGTCGCGTGCCGCGTCGAGCATCCGCTCGAAACTGTCGAGCCCCTCGCGTTTGAACTCGATGAGCGGGTCTTTCTGGGCGTAGCCGCGCAGGCCCACGCCCGATTTCAGGTGGTCCATGACCAGCAGGTGGTCTTTCCACGACGTGTCGTGGACCTGGAGCAGCAGGTACCGTTCGAGTTCGGTCATGCGGTTGCGGCGGTCGGACCGTGCCCGGGCCAGGAGGAATTGGGTGACGGTCTCGTCGGGCGGAGGCGGCGCGGGCTGCTCGTCGTCTTGGGCGTCTTCGGCGGCGGCGGCCGGTTCGCGGATCGCCTCGACGAAGGTGCGCGGCGTGATTTCGAGGCCGAGGCGGGCACCGGCCCAGTGGGCGAGGGGCTGCCAGGCGGTTTCCTCGTCGAGGTCGCCGGCGGGCATGTGTTCGCGAACGCCGGCCTCGACGGTGTGGCGGAGGCGGTCGGCCGCCTCGAATTCGCGGGCGATGGCCAGCACCTCGTCGCGGACGGCCAAGGGGCTGCGGTGGCGGATGTCGTTCACGCGGACCTGGGCCAGGTAGTATCGCGACGCCCACTCGGCCAGGCCGTCGAAATCCTGGTTCCCGTGTCCGACCTGCGGCGAGAGGTATTCCTCGATGGCGAACTCGATGGGGTAGGATCGTTCTTTCTCGGCGTAGACGTGCTTGAGGCGTTCGAGGAGCAGCGCCCTGGCCTGGTCGGGGTCCTTGCCGGCGAAGGCGGACGGGGCGAGTCCCAGGTCGAACTTGCGGTTGGCCCAATCGGCGAGGGCGGCCAGGCGGAACGGCTCGCGCAGGAACTCCTCGACGGGCGCGAGGTCGGTCGCGTCGATGCGAGAGTCGGCGGCCGCACAGAGCATGTCGGCGATCTGGTCGGCCGAGGCGTCCTTGAGGTCCGCTTCGGCGACCTTGACGCCGAGGAAGGCCTCGGCCCACCGGACGAGGGCCCGGTAATCGGCCTTGGGTGGCGGCCCGTCGTCGTAGTCGTCGTCGGCGTCGAACTCCTCGGGGATGAACTCGCCGAGGGTCTGGCTGACGGTCTCGCGTGCGGTCTGCCTGGCCTGGCGGCGGAGGAAGTCGGGCAGGGCGTCGGCGTCCTTGCCTTCGAGTTCGACCGCGTCCACCTGGACGCCGAGGACGCGTGCGGCCCATTCGGCGACGGTCTCGAGGCTGTAGGTGTGGGCGAGGTAGGCGTCGCATGCGGCTTCGACGGCCTCGGTGAGGAGGTCCCAGACGAAGTCGCGGAGGTCGTCGGCTTCGAGGATGTTCTGGCGGCGTCCGTAGAAGATGTTGCGCTGGCGGTCCATGACCTCGTCGTATTCGAGGAGGTGCTTGCGGATGTTGAAGTTGCGTTCCTCGACCTTCTTCTGGGCGTTCTCGATGCCGCGCGTCAGCCACTTGTGCTCCAGGGCCATGCCCTCTTCCATGCCGAGTTTCTGGAGCGCCCCGGAGACCCAGTCGCGTGCGAAGATGCGCATGAGGTCGTCTTCGAGGGAGAGGAAGAACCGGCTGCTGCCGGGGTCGCCCTGGCGTCCGGTGCGGCCTCGCAACTGGTTGTCGATGCGGCGAGCCTCGTGGCGCTCGGTGCCGACGACGTGCAGGCCGCACGGCGGGTCGTCGCGGCATTCGGTGCGGCCGCGCTTCGGGAACGACGGATCGACCTTGGGCTTGAAGCAGTGGGCGCAGTTGGTCTTGGGGTCGTATTCGGTGCATCCGACGCAGCACTTGTGTCCGAAGTCGGAGGGGATGGCCTGCCTCGCCAGGTCCCACGCCCCGAAGCAGGTGGGGTAGACGACGCCGGCCCCGAGTTTGATGTCGGTGCCGCGCCCCGCCATGTTCGTGGCGATGGTGACGTTGCCCTTTTCCTTGCCGTCGGGGCCGACGTGCCGGTGGCCGGCCACGGCGACGATCTCGGCCTCCTTCTCGTGGTGCTTGGCGTTGAGGACCTCGTGGGCGATGCCGTACGTCCGCTCGAGCATGCGTGAAAGGCGTTCGGAGTTTTCGACGCTGGTGGTTCCGACGAGCACGGGCCGGCCGACGTCGTGGTACGCCTTGATCTCTTCGACGATGGCGGTGTACTTCTCCTTCTCGGTGCGGTAGATGACGTCGGCCTGTCCGACGCGCGACAGCGGCTGGTTGGTGGGGATGTCGACGGTCTCCAGGCCGTAGATCTTGTCGAACTCGCCGGCCTCGGTCATGGCGGTGCCGGTCATGCCGGCGAGTTTGTCGTACATGCGGAAGTAGTTCTGGAGGGTGATCGTGGCCAGGGTCTGCGTCTCTTCCTTGATGCGGATCCGCTCTTTGGCCTCGACGGCCTGGTGCAGGCCGTCGGACCA